>CAIKFI010000044.1 GCA_903826635.1 uncultured Spartobacteria bacterium
AATGTTGTTGAAGGAAAGTTCCTTGCCGTGAAGTTTTTCAAAGTAATCGAAGAAACTTCCATAGAGTTCCGCCTCCTGATGAGGGTTCTCTCCGTAGCGGAGCCTCCCTGCCAGTGCAAACTCAAGGGAGAGGGACTCCCCGGGTGCACTCTCGTTGTCTAGATACGTGCTGATGGCACGGTCGTAGGCTCCCGTTGTGGCGAAAGCCTTCACGGCAAGACGGGCGCGAAGTTCCGGGGTTGTGGCTCCACCTCCCGCCTTCATGGCATCCAAGACGCGCGGATAGTCGTCAGGATCAACAACAACGGTCACCGAACGATGATTCTTGGAACCGCTCCTGATCATGGAAGGTCCTCCGATATCGATCTGCTCGATGGCCTCTGCAAGCGTCACCCCCTTCCTGGCGATAGTCTCCTCAAAAGGATAGAGGTTCACGCAAACGAGATCGATCGGAAGGATTCCATGCTCGGAAGCCTGAGCCTGGTGTTGGGGGTGATCCCGGAGGTATAAGAGCCCCCCGTGAACCTTGGGAAGGAGGGTTTTTACCCTTCCGTCCATCATCTCGGGGAAGCCGGTGTAATCGGAAATCTCACGAACAGGGATGCCTGCGGCGGAGATCGCTTTGGCGGTTCCGCCGGTGGAAAGAAGTTCCACTCCCTGTTCAAAAAGCCCTCTGGCGAAGTCGATGAGTCCGGTCTTGTCAGAAACAGAAAGAAGGGCGCGTTGAATTTTCATCATGATCTAATTTTCGATAGCGTTAGGTCGTTCATCCGGCGTGAGTGAACTGCAATTGGTAGAGATTGGAATAAAGAGGGCACGATTTCAACAGTTCGGAATGGGTTCCTGCCGCAACAATACGACCCTGATCCATCACAACAATCATGTCACTGCCAAGCACCGTGGAGAGTCGGTGGGCGATAGCGATGACGGTGCGTCCCCGGGAGAGCCTTTCCAAAGCGGACTGGATCATCTTCTCGGACTCCGAGTCGAGCGCCGAAGTCGCCTCGTCAAGCAACAGAATTGGAGCCGCTTTGAGAAGGGCCCGAGCGATGGCAAGGCGCTGCTGCTGCCCTCCTGAAAGAAGACACCCCTTGTCACCGACGATCGTCTCGTAACCCTGCGGTTGGGCCAGGATGAAATCATGGGCGAAGGCAAGGCGTGCAGCCTCCTCGATCTCCTCCTTCGAGGCATCGAGACGACCAAAGCGGATGTTTTCGTAAATTGTATCGTGAAAGAGGAAGCTCTCCTGGGTGACGATCCCGATCTGTTCGCGCAGAGAGTCCAAGGTCAGGTCGCGCAGGTCCATACTGTCGATAAGGACCCGTCCATGCTGAGGATCGTAAAAGCGGAGCAACAGGGAAAGGATCGTGCTCTTGCCCGCTCCGCTGGCGCCAACAAGAGCTACCTTTTGCCCGGGAAGAATCTGAAGGCTGACGTCCGAGACGGCGTAATCCAATTCGTTACCACTAATCCCATTGCTCTCGGAATCTCCACTCCCATAGGAAAAACTCACGTTTTCCAGAGTAAGATGACCCTCGACAGAACCAAGAACCTTCGCTCCGGGCAGATCATGGATCGTGGGCCTCGTCGCGAGGAGATCAAGGATGCTGGTGGCTGCACCAAGACAGTTCTGGATCGTCACATGGATCTTGCTGATGTTTTTGATCGGATCATAGAGCAGGAACATTCCACCCAGCAGCGCGATGAAACTTCCCACGCTAAGATGGGCGAAATAAACGTAGAAGAGAGCAAGCGACACGCCGAAAGCGGAAACCGTCTCGATCATCGGTTGCACGACAGCCCCACTCTTGCTGGCACTCATGCTTGAACGGAACTGCTCCTCGCTGGATGAGTCAAAAAGACGCTTTCTCAACCCCTCTCGGGAGAAGGATTTGATCACACGGACTCCCGCAAACGACTCCTGAAGAATCACCGCCATGACTCCCGCCTCGTTCTGCATGGCACGGGACGCCTTCCGGACCCGGCGACCATAGATGATCACGGGCACAAGACATGTGGGAAAAAGAACAAGAGAGAAAAGGGTGAACCTCCAGTCGATGTAGAGCAGGGCAATGATCGCCCCCAGTGCAGTGAGTGGCTGTTTTACAAGATCGCCGACGATGGTAACCAACGACTGCTGGGCAACCATGGTATCATTGAGAACCCTGGAGAGGAGACGTCCGGATTGGGATTTATTGAAGAAATCGAGCGACTGGCCCATCAGATGGCCGAAGACCCGGCGTCGCATGTCCCTCAGAGCCTTCAAACTGACCCAAGTCAGGCAGTAAACATTAGCGTAGGAGAGCAGACTGCGCAAAATCATCACTCCGGGGATCAAAAGAGCCATCCAGAGAAAGGCGTCGATTTTTGGCCCCTGACCGACCGCGGCCCCCTTTATGATATCAGCCTGACTGAACTTTCCCTGAAAAGCGGTGTCGCCGATCCGACGGATCAGCAGAAGCATCGCACTGTTCACCGCAGCAAAGCCAACGCCTGCAAGCAACCCGAGTGCAATCCGCTTTTTATATGGCCCCAAGTAGGAAACCAACTCCCTGAAAGGTCCCCAGCTTTCCGGGAGAAAACGTAACAGACCCTTCCTCCAAACAGGTTTGGGTCTCTGCGGGTGGGATCTCAGATCGGGCATGAATTAAAAATCTTACACAACAACCGGATGGGGGGAGAGCAAAAAACCCATCACGCGGAATCCTAAACCGTTGAATAGCAACCCATCGAAAACAAGCAACTCGGGGACTACAAACAACCACAGAAGGGCGCCGAACGCAAGATAGGGGCCGAAAGGGATCCTTCCTCCTGATCGTCCACGCGTCACGGCCAACGTCAGGAGACCGATCACTGCGCCAGCCACCGAAGCGGCAAAAAGGGTGAACAGAACTCCCTTCCATCCCAGAAAGGCCCCGATGCAGGCGAGAAACTTCACATCCCCGAAGCCCATGGCTTCACGGGGCAGGATCAACTCCGTCACCTCGGCCCGCACCACTGCTTCATGAGTTGACTCTCCTGTCCTGAAGAGCTCGTGAAGTTCCCATACCCTGTCGCCTAAACCCAGTGTCTGGGGGCCGATAATGATCTTTCCGGATTCAAACCGCTCCCCACAAATCTCGACCCAGGCACAGGAGGCCTCAACCCGATCGCTTGATCGGTTGAAGAGTTCCTCCAACGGAATTGCCTCATCTTTCATTTTTAACATGCAGTCAGTACCACGCCCCCTGACCTCAAGAATTTCGGACCCCACGGGCCTGATCCGTTGGCGTCCGAAAGCCCATTTCCCTCCCTCGACCACACCCCACAGTAGCAAGTAACCGACTGCCGCACCCGTTGCTGACATCATCAATCCCTGCAACCAAGATGCCCCACCCAGAAGGGAAGGAAGCAGTGATGCACAGAGCAGTCCGGCAAGAGTTCCTCCAAGGGTGATCTCATCCGGAATGATCAAGTGGTCGAGATCGATGAACGTGGCCGTCAGGGAGAGGGAAATAAAGATCCAAAGGACGGGAGCCAGAGGAATCCCGAACTCCCGCCAAGCCAGCAGATACAGAGCCGCCGTTAACAATTCCACCAGCGGATAGCGAAGGGAAATCGGTATGGCGCAACCGGAGCACCGTCCACGCAGGAACAACCAACTAAACACCGGAAGGTTCTCATACCATGGAATGGTTTTCTGACAACCTGGACAGAAAGAGCGTCGCGGATTGAGCAGGGAAATCCCCAACGGCAGACGATGGATCACCGCATTGAGAAACGATCCGGTAATCAGACCCAACAACCCCACCAAAACGAATGAAACCCGAGCGAAAGGGAGGAGTGTAAGACTGCTCAAAACAGCGGTCCTTACTCCCTAGGAAGCCTCTCCTCAACGATCTCACAGAGGACATGGAGCAAAAATTGCTGAGCCTCTTGAATTCGGGCGGTCTCGACTCCGGGAGCAATCAACTCAATGTCAGCGACCCCCTTGGTGAATCCGCCGTCCTTTCCGAGAAAAGCGATCGTCTTCACACCATGCCGGCGGGCCTCTTCAAGGGCGGTCAGGATATTGCGGGACTTGCCGCTTGTTGTGATCGTGACGAGCACATCACCGGGCTTTCCAAAAGCCGCCACCTGACGGGCAAAGACCTGATTGAACTCATAATCATTGCCAATGGCGGTCAACAGACCCGCATCGACCGTGAAAGCCATGGCGGGGTAGGGACGTCGGTCCTCCTTGAACCTGCAGGTGAACTCAGTGGCCAGATGGGCGCTATCGCTTGCGCTTCCTCCATTTCCACAGAACATCAGCTTGTTCCCTGCAAGGAGAGCATCACCGGCCAGGGCGGCGGCTTTTTCCAGGGCGGATTCCAAGGGTCCCAATGCCGAGAACACATCCATCACGGAAGTCAGTGAACGTTGAAATTGGCTCATGGGTGGAACATTGGGCGGAGCGGCTTCAACCGTCAAGAATGCCCTTTCTTGGGAGACAGGCACCCCTCATTTCCCAAGGCTCATTGACACCCCGACAGGCAAACGCTTTTATTCTCCGACCGATGCGTCCCCTGTCCGAAGTTCTCCGTTGCCGTCAAGCTACCCTCGCCATCCTGCTAGGCATCGTCTCCATGCTTGGCGGTGGGTGCGCCGCACCGGAACCTCTCCAGGTAAAACTTGAGAAGGCAGACGTCCTGCCCTTGGCGATCGATTCCAATTTTGCCTTTCGTAAGAAAACTCAATTTCTCAACGATCCCAGCACCTACATCGCCGGGGGCCCAAGGAATGAGGCGATTGAGTTCGAGCGCAAATATTACATGTGGCCGGCGACGACTAAACTCGAGAAGGATGCCCTTCGAGGAAATTACCTGAGCTTCTTCTGGTGGAACCACGGATCGCCCGCGGATGTCACCGTTCGTCTTGAATACCGTCAGGCAAACCTTGGACCTTTTGTCATGGCGCGAGAGAAAAGCTATTCCTCTGTGAAAGGCTCGATCCGCTCCCAATTCAGTATTATCGGGGACGACTACCTTGAGAACGGTCCCGTCACCAACTGGCGTTGTCTTCTCATCGTGAATGGCAAGATTGTTGGCCTGACCCAATCCTATCTCTGGAAATAGAGTCCACCCCGCACCAAAATGCTCCCCTCCATCGAAAAACTCCTCACCCTTCAGGATCGCGACCAGAAACTTCGGGCCATTCTCACCGAGATTGCCGCACTTCCCGCCGAGAAAGCCACCCGCAACCGGGAACTAAAAGCCGCCGATGACCGCTTGGAGGCAGCGCGCACCCGGCAGAGGGAGATCGAAGTGGACCGAAAAAAGCTCGAGGTCGAGGTGAAGGCCAAGCAGGATCAGATCTCCCGTTACAAGAATCAACAACTCGAGACCCGCAAGAACGAGGAATTTTCCGCCCTGCGACATGAGATCGAGATGGCTGAAAAGGTCATCATAGAACTGGAAGACCGTGAACTTGTCCTGATGGAGGAGGGGGAAGCGCTCAAACCCGCCCTCCTGCAAGCGCAGGAAGCTCACGTTGCGGAGAAGAAAAAAGTGGAGTCACACATGGCCTCCCTCATCACCCGCAGGGAGAATCTGGATGTGCGGCAGAAGGATCTGGAAGCAAACCGCCCTTCCCTGACCGAGGGAATCGACGAGGATCTTCTCGACCGCTACAACAGACTTTTCAAAAGCAAAAATGGAATCGTGCTTGTGACGGTCGAACATGGTGTCTGCTCGGGATGCAACATGCAGGTTAACATGCAGACCGTTCTTGAGGTGCGGGGGGAGAAAGAGATCATCGGTTGCCCGCAGTGCGGGAGGATCCTCTTTGAACCCCAATAAACTATACCCAGTAAACCACTGCAAACCCTGACCTTCGAGGGGGGAATCCGTTGCCAGTCGGTCGCTTAGCCTTTTAGTCCGCGTGAGCAGGCCCTCGTTTGCGCAGGCCCTCCTAATTGTATCATGTATCAACGATGCAAATTCGCGCTTCGGACCACACAAGCGTTTGATTGATCTAGGAACGAACAAAGCTCCCGAAAGGCTTTTTCCCTTCGTAAAGAAAAAGCTTGAGGAGCTTGTCTTGAAAGCTTCGGACGGTTTTGCAGAACCGTGCCCGTAACACCTCTGGGGTTTTAGCCAGAGGATTTCTGATCCTCTACTAGGACTTGTAACGCAGGCGCTTCTTATGCCGGTTAAGCTTCATGCGCTTACGGCGCTTATGCTTGGCAATCTTGGCTTTACGTTTCTTTTTAATGGATCCCATCGGGCTGTTTTCGGTTCTGGACTACTTGCGTAGATCGGTGTGTCTGAGTCGTCTTAGTAGACGACTTTGTTCAGAGGATATTCAATGATGCCTTCGGCACCGAGTGACTTTAGTTGCGGTATGATCTCCCGGACGATTTTTTCGTCGATGACAGTCTCCACAGCCACCCAGTCGTTTTGGGCCAGAGGCGAAACTGTAGGATTGCGGAGAGCAGGTAATGCGTCGAGGAGATTCTGCAATTTTATCCGGGGAAGATTCATCTTTAGGCCAACCTTGTCCCGGGCCGTCAAGGCACCCACCAGAAGCAGGGAGACGCGCTCCATCTTCTCACGCTTCCACTTGTCGGCAAATGCGGCCTTGCCCGCCACAAAGACCGGATAGGACTCGATGATCGTCTCCAGGATGCGGAGCTTGTTGGCGCGGAGGGAAGACCCGGTCTCGGTGATGTCCACGATGGCATCGACCAGATCGGGAACCTTGACCTCGGTGGCTCCCCAAGAAAACTCAAGCTCGGCCTTCACTCCCTTGCTCTCAAAATAGCGACGGGTAAGACCGACAGCCTCCGTGGCGACGCGCTTTCCCTCCAGATCCTTCACCGACAGATAGGGCGAGTCCTCGGGGACAGCAATGACCCAACGCGTGGGATTGGCCGTTGCCTTGCTGTAGGGAAGTTCAGCGATGACCTCGACATCGGAGCCGTTTTCCTCCACCCAGTCGCGACCGGTGATGCCGCAATCCAGAAATCCTCCCTCGACATACCGGCTGATCTCCTGAGCCCTGAGCATACGGAGTCGCAGTTCGGGATCATCGACAAGCGGACGATACGAGCGACTGGTTCCTGAAATGGAAAAGCCCGCCCTCTTGAAAAGCGAGAGGGTGGCCTCCATGAGGCTGCCCGAGGGAAGGCCAAAAGTGAGGATGGAATCCGACATAACGGGGGGCGGACTATAGTCCTTTTAGACCCGAAATGGGAAGCGCTGATTCCGTAAAAATAAAAGGCCCTATTCTTCCCGGTCCGTTTTATGCTCCGCTGGAACTGAAATGAACCGCCCGCCGAACGCACATTGATGAGCATTTCAGCGCTTCCAGCGATCCTTGTGCGCAGAAAACTTTCCAGAAAATCGAAGGCATTGTTCGGCACGGCCTTTCTGATCACCTTCGTGATTCGCCTGTATTATTGTGGACAGCCCCCCGAAGACACCTCAGATCTTTATAGGCATCTAGGGTTCGCCTCCCATTTTTTTGAGAATCCCCGAGCATTCTACTGGCTGATACCCTCTCAATTTCCAAACGAGTTCTGGTCTCAGTTTTGGACTGAAATCGGCTACATCTATCCCCCCTTGGCCCTTCTTTTCTTTGCGTTTTTCGGAAGCCTCGGTGCCGGCCTCTTCTGGGTGAAGTTGTCTCTCACACTTTTTGATCTGGGCTCAGCCTTCCTGATCGCAAGGGCCACCTCCTGGTGGGCCGGACTGCTTGTCTTCTCGGCGCCGGTGACTGTCTGGTACACCTCCCACGAGGGTCAATACGAGAGCATGGTCACCTTTCTGGTCGTTCTGGCCGTTCTTTTTGCACGGAATGGACGATGGTTCTGGACGGGTGTGGCCTTCATGCTAGCGCTGCAGACCAAGCAACTGGCCCTGCTGATCGCTCCCTATTTGCTCTACGAAATTTTCAACCGGAGGCATCTTGACCCGCGCAAAGCAGTGGTTGGATTTCTCATCGGTTTTTTGGGAGCTTTCCTGCCATTTGCCCCGTTCTACTGCTGGAGGCACGATCTCTGGCTTCTTCCCCTGCAAAATCAGGGCAATCTGCTCAATCCCTTTTACTGGCCGCTCCTCTGGCGCAAAGAGGTCATGGCACACTTCGAGGATGTCTCCCATCTCCGGATCGTATGGAACGAGGTAGTCACCACGATTCCTTTGATCCTCTTGATGCTCTTTATTACGCGCGGATCCTGGTTGAGAAGAATCCCGCAAGCCTTTCCCAGCATCACCTTTTGGGTGATGATCAAGAGCTTAGCTTGGGTCATGAACTGGTATCTGATCCTGATTCCCGGACTCACCCTGGCGCTCTGGCGGCATCGACGATGGTTAGTCGTCCTGCTGATTTTCTACTGGTTGCAATGCGGCCAACAGGTAGCCAGCTATGTGGGCGATGACGACTACGAGAAGGATGGCACCGTCACACGCTTCCAAAAGAGCATCTGGCACTGCAATTATCGCGCCGTGGAGTCAATTGACTGGACCAAAGAGGAATAATCTCCCAGCGGAACCGGCTCCGAGGAAGCGCGCTCAGGGCTGCTCCCAAGCTTTATCTTCGGATCCGTTTGCTGCTTCCTTCGCGGCTCTCCGAGCCTGCCGGGTGCGCATGATGGAGAGCACCCCCACATAGGAAACAATGGAAATCGGAAGCGCAATGACTGTTCCCCCGAGGGCCAGAGGAAGTCCGATATCGATGAAGTTGTCCATCTGCATGATCTCGGAAAAATGAAAATCCTGCTTGGTGAGGGGTGGGGCGAAGTGATGGGGATGACTCAGGACCCAATAGCCGATCTGGAACTGGTAGCGGAGAATCAGCGGCCAGATCGGAAGGAGGAGATCATGGGCTGAAACTCCGATCACCGAGGCAACCACGCTGCATCGGGTAACCATGGAAGCCCCCATCGCACTGAGGGTCTTGAGGCCGAAAATGGGTAAAAATCCAAAGAAGACACCGATCGCCGTCCCCCCAGCCACCGAATGTGGAGCATCCTTGGCATCCAGAAGTTCATGGAACTTTTTTACCGTCTCTTTGATATAGCGCCAGAGCATCATGAGACTTTTGGGAAAGAGGCAGCGGCTATCCCTACTTCGTCCGCTTCTTGGTGGATCCGGACTTCCCTCCTAGCAATCGATCGGGATTGAGCGCCTGAATCGCTGGCGGGATAAAGAGTCCGTCCTTGCGGATCAGTTTCCCGTCGAACCAGACCTCGCCACCGCCGTAGTCCTTCCGCTGAATGCAGACCATGTCCCAGTGAATGGAACTCTTGTTTCCGTTGCCGGCGACTTCATAGGCCTGGCCCGGTGTGAAGTGGAAGGAGCCCGCGATCTTCTCATCAAAGAGGATGTCGCGCATCGGGTGAAGGATATGAGGGTTGAAGCCGAGTGAGAACTCCCCGATGAACCGCGCCCCGGCATCCGTATCGAGGATCTCATTGAGCTCCTTGGTGTGATTCGCCGTTGCCTTGATGATTTTTCCTTTGGAGAACTCGAGTCGCACCTGGTCAAAGGCAATGCCGCGATTGAGCGTTGGGGCATTAAAGGTAACGTATCCATCCACGGAATCCTTCACCGGGCAGGAGAAAACCTCCCCGTCAGGAATATTGTGCTCACCCCCGCAGATGACCGAACCGATCCCCTTGATACTGAAGCGCAGATCCGTGCCGGGGCCGGTGATCTCAACACGGTCCGTCTTGTCCATGAGAGCCTTCAGCGCCTTCATTCCCGGAATCATCCCGGCGTAATCGAGCGTGCAGACACGAAAAAAAAACTCCGCGAAGGCCTCCGAACTCATCTGGGCCTGCTGGGCCATCGAAGGAGTCGGCCAGCGGAGCACCACCCAGCGCGTCTTATTAATCCGATAATCAAGAGCCGGGCGGAGCTTTGCGGAGAGAAGAGCCATCTGGGACTGGGGCAC
>CAIKFI010000045.1 GCA_903826635.1 uncultured Spartobacteria bacterium
CAACTCTACCAAGACTCACCGTGTTTGCGAGACGATTTGCCAGCCGACGAACGATTTTTGCACTTCTCTTGGTGACTTTCGGGATTTCCGGAATGCGCGCGGAAGAGACCAACCGGGTGAAACTCTTCGTGAAGGAAGTCCCCCTCACCGTGGACGGGAAGAAGGTGAGCATGGCCGCGCTCCTGCAGGCCGACGGAACGCCCGGATACTCGCCGGAGCAGTCGCGGGGATTCCACGTGGAGGTCGTCAACCAGCTCCCCGTGCCGACCTCCATCCACTGGCACGGCTTGACGCTTCCCAACGCCATGGATGGCGTCCCCTTCCTGACACAGGACCCGATTCCTCCCGGCGGCTCCCATTTCTACGACTTCCCGCTGAAGGAAGAGGGCACCTACTGGATGCACTCCCACTATTCCCTGCAGGAGCAGTATCTCGTCGCAGCCCCCATGGTGATCTGGACTCCCGAGGAGCGCGCCAAAGCTGACAGACAGTATGTGGTGATGCTCTCGGATTTTTCCTTCACTTCCCCGGCTGAGATTCTCAAAGGCCTTCAGGATGCTCCTGCCATGGTGATGCCGACGGATGCAAAACCGATGGGCGAGATGAAGGGCATGGCCGGAATGAAGAGCATGAAATCATCAGCAGGAAAGGAACCGATGGTGATCACCCAGAGCTGGGATGAGCAAACAAAGCGCTTCACGCGCGGCATGACCAATGCCGCCCCGGCCAATATCGACGTGAAGTACGATGCCCTGCTGGCGAACCGCCGCACCATCGACGATCCCGAGATTCTGGAGGTTAAGCCGGGGGAGTCCGTTCTCCTCCGCCTGATCGCCGCTTCGTGCGCCTCGGACTTCTTCGTCGACACGGGGGCCCTCGACGCCGAACTCCTCGCCGTGGATGGACGCCCTGTGAAACCGCTGAAGGGAAACTTCTTTCAACTCTCGATCGCCCAGCGGATCGACCTGCGGGTCGCGATTCCGAAGAACGGCGGCGCTTTCCCCATCGCAGCCCAAGGCGAGGGATCCAATCTCCTCTGCGGTGTGGTCCTGGCAAGCAAGGGGGCGACAATCCCCTCCCTGCCCCGGAAGGCCGGGATGAAAACCGCCGCACTGGACAACCTTCAGGAATTGAAACTAGAAGCCACCCACCCGCTGGCAAAAAAGAAAACGACACGCTCGCTGCCGGCCGTCTTGACCGGAACCATGACGGGTTACAAGTGGTCGATCAACGGAAAGGAGTACCCCAACCGTGATGCGCTCACGGTCAAAAAGGGAGACCGCGTCGAGATCGAGATCACCAACAAAACCCCGATGGGTCACCCGATGCACCTCCATGACGGGGCCTTTCAGGTCGTGGAGATCAACGGAAAGCCGGTCTCCGGTGCCCAACGCGATACCATCGAGGTGCCACCCTACGCGACGGTCAAGATCGCCTTCGACGCGAACAACCCCGGCATCTGGGCCTTCCACTGCCACATCCTCTATCATGGAGATTCCGGCATGTTCACCGTGCTGAAATACGAGGGAGCCGACACCAAGTTCTGGCGCCCTGAACAAGTCCCCAAAGAAAAATCCAATCTCTGATCCG
>CAIKFI010000046.1 GCA_903826635.1 uncultured Spartobacteria bacterium
TGACCTCTAATTTGAGCCTCAAGGTTTTACTCGCTTGTGCGACCTGCAGGGAAGAGGAAACAAAAAAATCTCACAGGACCCAGGATTTAAACTTTCCAAACTGCATTGCAATCAGTTCCGTTATACACTTTGATCCGTCAACGAATGCAAGATGAACAGATACCTCCGATCAAGGACCATGCTCTGATGTCGAGTGATGCTAGCAATGGATCCGGCGTGTTTGAACCAGTGCCGCATCAGGTTGGCTCCGAGCCGGATCTCCAACCGCGTCGCCGCCGTAGCTCCCACTCCGAAATGGATAAGAACCGCAACCGAAACAAAACGTCTTCAAACCTGAGGCCTAGCAGGAAAAAACAGGCATCCCGAAGAAAGTCCCTTCTCGTTGTTTCTCTCCTGATTGTCTCCGTTGTTTCTTCCTTGATTGTTGGTTTCCTGATCGGAAGAGAATGGAAGACGCGACAGGTCGTGGTCAAAGTTGCTTCCAATGACGAAGTCCTTCCTACTTCCGAGGTCATGGCCCAGATGGATGCTGCTTTTGAAGCTCTAAGGGTGGGGGATTCACACAAGGCAATGATCGGTTTTCAAAATGCCCAGGGCCAGCAACCATTGTTCGGACTTGATTACCTGGTTGCAGAGGCCGCATTCCTTTCCGATGAGACCCAACTTGCCCATGAGGCTGCCGAGCGCGCTGTCACTAAGAACGAGATGAGCTCTGAGGCCATTCTTCTCCTAGATATGATCAACTTCAACAGGGAAAAAGTTTCAACCGATCGAGGTCCGCAGTTTTCGGCACCTATTGATACTTTGGAAAGCTCGTTTCGAAAATATGCCGCATCGCATCCCTCCGATTCAAAAGTCTACAGCCTTTGGGGAGAATTGCTCCGCTCGCAGGGAGCCTACAAAAGCGCGATGGAAAAATTCCGCAGGGGAGCCCTTCGCGCCGATTCACGGGCTGGCTTTTCCTTGCTCTCTGCCAAGGAGGGGCTTTCGCGACTCCAAAGCGAGCCTTCGAAATCCGGGCACTCCCTCTCCGAAATCACCGCCATGACCGGGGAGCAGGCCCTGGAAGCAGCCTACTCCTCCATGCAGTTAAAAAATCTCACTGATAGCCTTCAGTTTCTGGAACGCGCGAGGGATTGTTACGATGACGTTGTCTTTCGTGAGATCTTGAAAGATCCGGCTTTTGATCCCTTCCGTTCGGAACCCCAACTCAAGGGATTTTTCAAAAAGGGGTCCGAGCACGGCAAAAGCGCATCCTGAAATATTTTTCGTAGACTCCTAAGGGCAAGCCGTTTTGAGTTTTTTAATGAAACCTTCAAAAAAATGGCGCTTGCAAGGTGAGCTTTCGTCCTTTTTGATCCTTCTCTATTTTTCCAAGAATCTACCAAGTATTCTCACCTAGTTTTCATGTTTCTCACTCTTCCACTGATCGCAAGCGCCGAACTCTCGGCAGAAACTCCCGAGTTTTTGACGCACTCGTTTTTGGCATGGTTGACCAATTCGATTCTTGTGACCGCCATCGTCCTCGGATTGATCACCTGGATGGTCCGTTCCTGCACCCGAAAAATCGCCATCATTCCAGGCCCGGGGCAGAATTTTCTGGAAGCGGTCGTGGAGGGATTCTTCGGCGCCGTTGAGGGGATCCTCGGTGACAAGATGACCCGCAAGTCGTTTGGGCTCCTAGGGTCACTTTTCATTTTTATACTGATCTCGAACTGGTTCGGTCTTCTCCCCGGAGTTGGTAGTATCGGTTGGGGCGTGAAGGATGGATTTCTTTCCCTGAGCAGCATTCAGTCCCCGCTGCTTCGTCCCGGCACTGCCGATATGAACATGACGATTGCCATGTCAGTTGTCTCAATGATCCTTTGGTTTTACTGGACGATGCAGATCACTGGACCTGTCGCATTCATCAAGGAACTTTTCGGGGTGAAGGGTGGAATGACCGGGCCCATTCTATTTCTCTTGGTGCCCTTGTTTCTTTTCGTAGGTGTTTTGGAAGTCGTGTCGATCCTTGTTCGTCCTGTCTCCCTGTCTCTTCGACTCTACGGAAACATTTTTGCCGGTGAGAACATGCTGGCAACGATGATCAACATCGGACACCTGTTCCATTGCCCCGGATGGCTGACCTCTGTGTTGAGTTGTATTGTCCCTATCCCTTTTTACTTTCTGGAATTGCTGATCGGATTCCTGCAAGCCATGGTTTTTACGCTCCTGATCATTGTTTATCTCCAACTCTCGACAACACACGAAGAACATTAAGAAAGATTTAAAAAGACTTTTGAGCAACGGGACCATGCAGGACGTGGACGGTGCCAAAAAACAACACCAACCAAACCACAAAAACATGCTCATCAACATACTTGCCGAAGCACTTACTTCGGCCAATACCATTACCGGTAGTTTCACCCTAGGTGTCGCTGGAGCCGGATCAGCCATCGGCATCGGTCTCATCGGCGCGCGCATGGTGGAGGCGATCGGTCGCAATCCCGGCACCCTTCCCAAGGTTCTCATGATAGGTATTCTCACGATCGCATTGGCTGAAGCCATTGCGATCTTCGGGTTGATTTTTGCCTTCCAAGGCAAGTAAGCCTCCTTTGGACGGCGTCCTTGAACGAGGACGTCGTCCAAAGACATTCTACAATCCAAACAATTTTTAACGGGAGAATCTCACTGCAGATGGAAAAAGGAATTTTAAGTCAGTTCGGAGTCGATTGGCCGCATTTCATCGCCCAGTTGATTCTTTTTCTCATCGTCTACTTTGTCCTGAACCGGTATGCTTTCACCCCATTGCTCAAGATCCTTGAGGAGCGACGGAAGCGTATTGAGGAGGGGCAGCTTAATGTCGAGAAGATCAAGAAGCAATTGGCCGAGGCGGAACTTCGTTATCAGGAAGTTCTGCGCAAAGCGAATGACGATGCCATGCAACTCATCGAGGAGTCCCGTAAAAATAACGAGGCCTTTTCCCAGAGGGAAATGGAAAAAGCCGTCAAGGAATCGGCCGCAATCGTCGAGCGTGCCCGTCATGAGATCACCTCGGAACGCAATCGTATGATTGATGAGGTGAAGAGCGAGATGGTCTCCCTTGTTATCAAGACCACCGCCAAGGTTGCGGGAAAAATCCTGACATCGGAAGATCAGAACCGGCTGAGCAAGGATGCCCTAAGCGATCTTGCCGCCTGATTTCCTTCTAACGAGACGATGCAGATCCCAAAAGAAGCTCGGCGCAAGGCAAGGAGTCTTTTTGACTCCTCTCTGGATTCCACGGGCCGTCCCAATTCTGAGACGTCACTGCGTATCGTCGATTTGCTGGTCAAATCCTCCCCCCGGCATACCCTTCAAATTCTCAGGGAGTTCACCCGGTTAGTTCGTCTTGAACTCAACAAACATCATGCCGTTGTCGAGAGTGCGGTGCCCATCGATGAATCGACACTCACGGCTATCCTGAAGTCCCTAGAAAAAAGGGACGGAGGTTCAGTTACCCTTGAGACCAAAGTGGATCCCTCGCTTATCGGGGGGTCCCGTATCAGACTTGGTAGCGAAGTCTGGGACTCCACCCTGGTGTCCCGACTCAACGCACTGGCATCCTGACCTGTTTTTTTAACCGCAAACACCCCATACCAATACCTTTCACCTTTAATACCAATAATCTATGAGCAACCTCCTGCAAGAACTTGAAGCTAAGATCGACGGACTCTCGAACGCATCCGTTATCAAATCCAACGTTGGAATCGTTCGTGAGATCGGAGACGGTGTCGCCCGTATTGAAGGACTCGGAGGCGTCATGCTCAACGAGATGCTTGAATTCCCCGGGGGGATTTATGGATTGGCCCTTAACCTTGAGGAGACCGAGGTCGGAGCCATCATTCTCGGAGACTATACATCCATCTCGGAGGGTGATGAGGTCAAGACCACGGGACGTCTGCTTCAGGTTCCGGTTGGCAAGGAACTGCTTGGAAGGGTTGTTGACTCTCTCGGACAACCCATTGATGGAAAGGGTCCGATCCAGTCCAAGAAATTCTATCCGGTCGAAAAGATTGCGCCTGGAATTATTCAGCGCCAGAGCGTGAGTCAACCTCTCTCCACGGGCATCATGGCCGTGGACGCAATGATTCCCATCGGCAGAGGACAGCGCGAACTCATCATCGGAGATCGCGCCACGGGCAAGACCACAATCGCAATCGACACCATCATTAATCAGGCCAAAATCAACCGTGTGGGCGAGGCCTCCGGCACCCCCTCTTTCCGTCCCGTCTACAGCATCTATGTGGGAATTGGGCAAAAGAACGCAAATATTGCACGCGTGGTCGATATCCTTCAGTCCAACGATGCACTTCGTGACACGATTATTGTCTCGGCACCGGCATCTGACAGCGCAACCAATCAATATCTTGCACCCTTTGCAGGGGCTGCCATGGGTGAGTGGTTCATGGACAATGGAATGGATGCCCTAATCGTATTCGACGATCTCTCCAAACATGCCGTTGCCTATCGTCAGGTTTCCCTGCTCCTAAAGCGCCCCTCTGGTCGTGAAGCCTATCCAGGTGATGTTTTCTATCTCCACAGCCGCCTGCTGGAACGCTCTGCCCGTCTCAGCACCAAGGCTGGAAACGGATCTCTCACAGCGCTTCCCATCATCGAGACACAGGCAGGTGATGTCTCTGCCTACATTCCCACGAATGTGATCTCGATCACCGATGGGCAGATCTATCTCGAGACAGATCTCTTTTATCAAGGAATCCGTCCGGCTATCTCCGTGGGACTTTCGGTGTCCCGAGTCGGATCAGCCGCCCAAATCAAGGCCACCAAGCAGGTGGCTGGTAAACTCAAGGGCGACCTTGCACAGTACCGGGAACTCGCTGCCTTTTCCCAGTTCGGAAGTGATCTGGATGCGCGCACCAAAGCGCAACTCGACAGGGGTCAGCGAATCGTTGAGCTCTTCAAACAGCAGCAATACAATCCCCAGGCCGTCGAACTCCAGGTCGCTATCCTTTGGGCCATGCAGAAGGGATATTACGATGCGATCCCCGTTGATCGCGTCAAGGATTTCCAGAATCAACTCGCCCAATTCATGAATACCCGAAAGGAGTCCATCCTGACGAGCATCCGAACCAAGGGAGCTGTCGATGCAGAGCTCGAAAAGGATCTCACGACGGCGGTCGATGAATTCAAGGTCATCTTTCGCTAATCGCTCAACACGAATTGCCCTAGCAAGCCATGCCCAATACACGTGACATCCGAAGGCGAATTAAGTCGGTCAAAAACACCGCCCAGATCACCAAGGCGATGCAGATGGTCGCCGCCTCCAAGATGCGAAAGGCCCAGCAGGCCGCCCTTGCCGGACATCCCTATTCCGAGGTGCTAAACCGGGTACTTGTCTCTCTTCGGGATCTGGTCAGTGAAGCTGATCACCCTCTTCTGGAATCACGTCCGGTAGAGAAAAAGCTCGTTCTGTTGGTGACTTCGGACAAGGGGCTCTGCGGTGCTCTCAACACCAACGTTCTGCGCGAAGCAGCATCCCTGGACTCCAAAAGCACCGTTTTTGTCTCCTCCGGTAAAAAAGGGTCCTCCTTTCTTGCAAGGACCGGCCGGGATATGATCGCCGACTTTTTGCTCCCCGACAGTCCAACATTCCTTCAGACAAAGGCTGTTTCAAAGTTTTGCTTGGAGAAGTTCCTCTCAGGAGAAGTTGACGAGGTTTCGGTTCTCTATCCGAAATTCGTGAACACCCTCACGCAGAAACCCGTTCTTTTGTCGCTCTTGCCGATTTCCAAGGATAAAGCCTCCGGGATCGATCACGACGACAAATCCTCCGGTTCACAATTCCTCTTTGAACCCGATGCCGATGAGGTGCTCAATGCGATCCTTCCCTACTATTTTCACTTCACGGTCTTCCAGATGATCCTAGAAGCACGGGCCTCCGAACAGAGTGCGCGTATGGTCGCAATGAAGAGTGCGACGGATAATGCCAAGAACATCGTTAAGGATCTCACTCTCGAATACAACAAGGCCCGCCAGGCCAGTATCACGACGGAACTTCTTGAGATCACGACTGCCCAGATGGCTCTTGCTTAGCCGTCAGGTCATCACGAACCCTGAGACAACCAGCCCTTCATCATTCAACAACCCCAACTAAAAATCATGAGCAATACAGGCACCATCGTTCAAATCATCGGCCCAGTCATCGATGCCGAGTTCAACACCAAAGAGGGCAAACTTCCCAAGATTTACGACGCCCTGGAGGTTGATTACACCATTGACGGCAAGCCTTCAAAAGTTACCCTTGAGGTCCAACAGCATCTTGGAGAGAATTGGGTGCGCGCGATCGCCATGTCCTCAACCGAGGGTCTCAAGCGGGGAATGCCAGTTCGCTCCCTCGACAAGCCGATCTCGGTGCCTGTGGGTGAGGGTGTTCTCGGCCGTATATTCAACGTCCTCGGGGAACCGTGCGACGAGCGCGGTGCTGTTAAGGCCGACAAATACCTTCCCATCCACCGGCATGCGCCACCGCTTGTTGATCAGGACACAAAGTCCCAGGTGCTTGAGACCGGTATCAAAGTCATCGATCTCATCTGTCCCTTCACCAAGGGTGGAAAGGCTGGCGCCTTCGGTGGTGCCGGTGTCGGAAAGACCGTTGTCATCATGGAACTCATCAACAACATCGCAAAGGGGCACGGTGGATACTCCCTCTTTGCCGGTGTCGGCGAGCGTACACGCGAGGGTAACGATCTTTATGGTGAAATGATCGAGTCGGGTGTTATCGCCGTTAAGAAGGATGAAAAGGGTCATCCGATCAAGGATGAAGATGGTAACTTTATCTTTCTTGAGGAGGGCTCGAAAGTCGGTCTTGTTTACGGCCAGATGAACGAACCTCCCGGAGCCCGCCTTCGTGTGGCATTGACAGCACTTGCCATGGCCGAGTATTTCCGCGACGAGAAGCATCAGGACGTCCTTCTCTTCGTCGATAATATCTTCCGTTTTTCCCAAGCTGGTTCCGAGGTGTCCGCCCTCCTGGGCCGCACACCGAGTGCTGTTGGTTACCAACCCACGCTCGCCGCGGAAATGGGTAATCTTCAGGAACGAATCACATCCACAAAGGATGGATCCATCACCTCGTTCCAGGCTGTGTATGTTCCCGCCGACGATCTTACGGACCCCGCCCCAGCGAACACCTTTGCCCACCTTGATTCAACGATCGTTCTCGAGCGATCCATCGCCGAGTTGGGTATTTACCCCGCGGTCGATCCTCTCGCCTCGACCTCCAAGGCCCTCGCCCCGGAAATCGTCGGCGAAGAGCACTATGGGGTTGCACGGGGTGTCCAAAAGGTCCTCCAGCGTTACAAGGATCTGCAGGATATCATCGCGATTCTTGGTATGGATGAGCTCTCTCCCGAGGACAAGTTAACCGTTTATCGTGCCCGTAAAATCCAGCGTTTCCTAAGTCAACCTTTCCATGTCGCCGAAATTTTCACCGGCTCCAAGGGACAGTATGTTGCGATCGCGGACACCATCCGGGGCTTCAAGGAGATTCTTGAGGGCAAGATGGACGAGGTTCCAGAGGGAGACTTCTACATGAAGGGCGGAATCGACCAGGTTGTCGCCGCATCCAAGAATTCCTGACATGCCCACTCTGAACCTCGAGATAGTCACACCTGAAGCGCGCATCTTTTCGGGTGAGGCGTTGATGGTGACCGCGCCCGGGGTAGATGGGGATCTTGGCATCCTTCCGGAACACATGCCCTTGATGACGCAGATTCATCCCGGGGAACTCCATGTCACAACGCCCTCGGGGGATATCTTTCTGGCTGTCGGGGAAGGGTTCCTTGAAGTTCTTCCCGATCGGGTCTCCGTCATGACGGACATGGCTGAGTCCGATTCTGAAATTGATGAAAAAGCCGCTGAGGAGGCTGTGGAAAGGGCCCGTAAAGCGATGACCGAGAAGACTCTTTCCGGTGAGGAGCTTGCGACGGTGCAATCCTCGTTGCTGCGTTCTCTTGCCAAGCTTCATGTGAAACGTCGCACCCACCGGTAGGAATCACAGCGGGGGCTTGTCTCATGTCAGATGCCTCGCACTCCTACCAGAACCGGATCTTGCTTAGGTATTGTCTTGATTCTGGCCGCCTGTTGATTGGTCAAATCCTGCTCGGAAATGATTACTCTCTGCGCCATAGTGACGATGTGGAGCGTTTGGATCTGAATCCTCACACCTCAGCATCCGATGCGAGGGAAATTGCTCGCTATGATGAAAAGGGAGTTTTCAGGCCCCTGAAGACGGCGCCCAATCTACGCCGTGGTTGGCTTCTAAGGCTCTCCAGTCTTGAGGAGATGGAACTGGCTTTGGAATACTTTTATCCCTCGGCATTGGGTTTGTGGAACGCATTCCTTAACAAAAAACTCCATGCCACGAGCATGACCGAAACGCTCAACCGTCAGACAGGGATGTATCGCATCACCCAACTTCTTACTCCCCAGCAAGCCGGTGAATTGGTGGCCCAATGCTGCACTTCCGACGGTGGTTGCCTTCGTTCGATCCTATGGGATCGAGCGCCCGGGGAACCTCTCTCGACCCTTCCCCCCTCCAAGCTTTCACTGGATGACCTTCCTTCTGAGAGGATTCCCCTGATCTGTCGTGAACTTTGTAATCTTGTTGTCGCTGCGGCCCGCCCGATCGCGAAAGGCAATCTTCCAAAAAAAACTTAGGCCTCGATGAGTTATCCCCTCGAGACCCGCCTCTTCCGTGGGAAGACCGTTCTTTCCATGATCGGACCGCCTCTCGAAGATGGCGGTCTAGCCGTTCGTGGAGGCGAGATCTTGGACGTCGGCCCTTGGACTCAACTAATGGCCGAATATTCCGGAGCATTTGCAGAAGACCTGGGAGAGGTGATCATCATGCCGGGCCTCATGAATGCCCACTGCCATCTTGACTACACCATGATGAGAGGCGCGCTCTTTGGTGAGGGTTCCTTCTCCGCCTGGATCCAGCGTCTCAATGCGATGAGAAGATCCCTCGATCAGAGGGATTATTTGGATTCCATTGATGCCGGGTTGAGGGAGTTGAAGAAATGGGGATGCACCACGGTGTTCAATATTGAGTCTTTCCCGGAATTGCTTCCTTTTTTGCCGGAATCAAAGGTCAGGGTCTGGTGGTTTCTTGAGGTGATGGACATCCGAAGTAGAATGCAGTCCGCAGAGGCACTAGCAGGAGCCATCCACTTCTTTGAGAAGGTGGGTGAGGGGGGAGAGGGCTTTGGCATATCCCCCCATGCGCCCTATACTGTCTCCAGTGACCTTTACAAACTAACGGCTCTTTTTGCTGAGAAATATCGGATTCCACTATGTACTCATCTTGCCGAATCAAAGGAGGAGACGGATATGTTTGTCCGGGGGGAGGGGGAGCTTCACCAATTTCTTCATTCCATTGGACGCTTGATGGACGATTGCACTGGGAAAACCCCGGTTCAAATGTTGCTAGCCTCCCCGTTGCTTCCCAAAGGCAGCATCCTTGTTCACATGAACCACCTCGATGAGGAGGACCGTGATCTGCTCAGGCGTTCAGCGGGCAGCTATCCTGTCGTTCACTGTCCGCGAACCCATGCGTTTTTTAATCGGGAGCCCTTTGATCTTAAGTTCTTTCAGGATTCTTCCATTCCCCTTCTCCTCGGGACGGATAGTTTGGCGAGCAATCAGGATCTCAACATGTTTTCGGAAATGCGTGCCATGGCCGATTCATTCCCTTCGCTTGATCCCCGCGATCTCATGCTGATGGCAACCAGAAATCCGGCGGCAGCAATCGGTCGTTCCGGCAGGTTGGGCGAGCTATCTCCCGGAGCGAATGCCGATTTTATAGTCCTTGAGGATCAAAAGGGTGAGGGGGATCCCTATGAACGGGCGCTCGCCAACACCCGCCCTCCAAGGGTATGGATTTCAGGTCACCATGAAGAAATCTAAAAATTCCAGTCAGCACCTGGTTGCCCCCCCCTGGCTTTTTCCTGCATGTATTGCCGCGCTCTTGGGGTGCGTGGCCTTGGTTTTTTGCCAGGTCCTCTTCTTTCAGTTTCTGCCCTTCTGGGACGACGATACGAATATTCACCGCAATCCCCTCTATTCACCGCTTTCATGGGAGAGCGTCTGGATCTTTTGGAAGGGGCCTTTCCAACAACTCTATATTCCCGTTACATACACTGTTTGGGCCGCGCTGGTTGCTCTTTCCAGAATCTTCGCCGGAACCAGCATTGCTGTCGGCCCCATCAATCCGATGCTTTTTCATGGGGCCAATCTGGCAGTGCACCTTCTCTCATCCCTGATGGTGTTCTTCATCCTGCGGCGGTTATTCACGGCAAAGTATGAAAAATCTCCTGTTTCCGAAAATCGGGTCCTGTATGCATCCCTTGCGGGAGCCCTCCTCTACGCGCTGCACCCGATCCAGGTGGAATCAGTTTCCTGGGTCTCCGGCCTGAGAGATCTTCTGGGAGGAGCCTTTTCATTATCCTCCATCGCACTTTTTCTTGCTTGGCTGGATTCCCCATCCAAGACGCCATGGAGGTGGACACGCTTTGCAGCCGCCACATTTTTCCTATTGCTAGCATTCGGATCCAAGCCGGGAAGTGTCGTCACCCCAGGGTTGGCACTTCTTTGCGGAGGATGGTTGCTCCTCTTGCGAGGGCGTCGCTTGACGCCGTTGTTCTCCCTGGTTCCCTGGTTTTTCCTCTCTCTTATTGCGGTTGTGCTGACCTCCAAGTCACAACCCGCCGCCGAACTTGCCCGCTCGTTGGTGCCGATCTGGGCGAGGCCTCTTGTCGCCCTCGATGCGATCGCTTTCTATCTCGGGAAAATTTTCTACCCTGCAGCCCTATGCGCCGACTACGGGCGCTCTCCGAATTCAATCTTGGATGCGGGGATTCTTTATTGGAGTTGGGTTTTCCCCGTCCTTCTTGCGGCGATCCTGCTTTGTGTGAAGAGTTTCCGGATTTATCTCCTGCCGTATGCCTTACTTGTGCTTGGGGTGCTTCCGACTCTGGGACTCATTCCCTTTAATTTTCAGGTCGTTTCCACGGTCAGTGACCATTATCTCTATCTGGCCATGTTGGGGCCTGCCCTGGCCTTTGCCATGGTTCTCTGCGGTTCATCCGTTCGCGTGGCACAAGCAACCACCCTTGTTTTGTTAATCCTCCTCATCGTCCTGACGTTGATTCAGCTTCCCCAGTGGTCAAAGGGAGAGGTTTTCTTCCCCGCGACACTTGAATGTAATCCGACCAGTTGGAAATCCCGCCACAACTATGCTTGCACGCTTGATGCCCAGGGAAAACTTCAGGATGCACTAAGGGAATTCCAGGAGGCGATCCGTCTCCGCCCCTCAAATGCAGAGGCTCATAATGACATGGCTTTGACCCTTTTGAAGATGGGCCGCCGTCAGGATGCCATCGCGGAATTCCAACACTCGCTAGAAATCCGTGTCACCAGCGGGGCTGCGAGAAACCTTGCTGCGGTGCTATTGCTTTGCGGTAATCCCTCACAGGCCACAAAAGTCTACCGATTTGCCATGCAGGTCGATCCCGGGGACCTTCAGAACGTAAGGTCCCTTGCGTGGCTTCTGGCGACTTACCCTGATGACAATGTCAGGAATGGGCGTGAGGCCGTGACGCTCTCCCAGCAGATTGTCTCAGCAACCAACGGGCAGGTCCCTCTTTTCCTCCTGACCCTGAGCGCGGCCCTCGCCGAAACCGGAAACTTTGTCCAGGCCGAGCAGGTTGCCATTCAGGCGAGCGATACTTATAGAAATTCAGGGGATCCAAGGATGGCTTCGATGATCAGTGAGAGGATCATTCCCGCCTTGAGAAACCATCAGGGCATCAGGGATAATCCGGCACAGCAGCAATAAGGCTCTCCCTGCACTTCCCGCATAGATCCTGCCGAGAAAGACCTCTTCTTTCAGATCACGGTTTGTCTTGATCTTGTGGCCATGAGACGAAAATCTCACGCATGACAACTCCTCATCTGCGACACTCTGGAAGAACCCCCGATATGCTGCGGGAGGTGTCGTTTCAAAAAGGCATCGCTCCCCAGTCTTCGGGATCGGTTCTGGTATCGTTTGGAAACACTCAGGTTCTTTGCGCTGCCAGTATCGAGGAGGGGGTGCCTCGCTGGATGAAGGAGCAGGGTGTTACCGGAGGATGGTTGACCGCAGAATATTCGATGCTTCCCTATTCCACCGCGCCAAGAAAATCCCGCGACAGCACACGGGGGAAAATTGACGGCCGATCCACTGAAATTCAGCGCCTTATCGGTCGTTCACTCCGAGCAGGAATCGATCTTGAATTGCTTGGATCCCGCACCCTGTGGATCGATTGCGACGTGCTTCAGGCAGATGGTGGAACAAGGACCGCGGCGATTACCGGGGCAAGCGTCGCCGTTTCTTTGGCATGCAATCGTCTTCTCAAGGAGGGGAAGCTCACAAAATCGCCGGTTGTGCGTCAGATTGCGGCCGTCAGTGTCGGCGTGGTTTCTTCTAGGGTGCTGTTGGATCTTGATTACCTTGAGGATCGGGATGCGGAGGTGGATCTGAATCTTGTCATGACCGGGGATCTCGAGTTTATCGAACTGCAGGCTTCCGGAGAGGAGAGCGTGTTCGGCAATGATCAGCTTGCTGAAATGCTTGATTCTGGGCGCAAGGGCATCAGCTCACTGATTGCTAAACAACATGAAATTCTCTCTTCTTAACAAGTTTTCAGTCCAAAAAACTTGACCTTCTTCATGTTCGCTGACTTAATTTCCATCTAATTTATTTTTTTATGTCCAGAAAGTGCTCTATCACAGGTTCTCATCCCACCCGCGGTTCCAAAATTCATCGTCGAGGCCTTGCCAAGAAAAAAGGTGGAATCGGTATGCACGTCACTGCTGTGACGCCCCGTTATTTCATTCCGAATCTGAAGACCAAGAGAATCTGGGTTCCCGAACTTAAAAAGTTTGTCACGGTCAAGGTGACGGCCCGTGCATTGAAAACAATTTCGAAGAACGGGGCACACGCCACACTCTCGAAAGCTGGTCTCGTTTGACCGGTCATAACATAACCCCCAAACAAAAAAAGGAAACACACCATGGCATTCAGCGTCGTCAGCAAAAAAAGCGGTAAGACCTATTTTCTTCATCACAGACTTCAGGAACTTCGTGGCAGTCAGAAAGTGACCCTTTATTATTTTGGGGGCGAAGCGAAAGAGGGCGCCCTTGATGCACTTCCTGCAGGATACGAGATCTCCGAGAACGAACGCACGGGACTTCCTCTTCTCAAGAAGAAGAAGTAAGCAACGTCTCTATATTACCCCTTTTAGGATGCGGGCGCCGGATCAAATCCGGCGCCCGTTTTTTTCTGTTTCGTTCGAATTCAGGAAGGGTATTTGACCGATACCCCGTGAACGTCTAAAATCGTGCCAATGAGTATCGATAGTCACTACGCCCATCCTGAAGCATTGGTTACAACGGTCTGGGTCTCCGAGCATCTCAAGGATGAAAACCTTTGCCTCATTGAGAGCAACGAAGACATTCTCCTGTATGACATGGGTCACCTGCCGGGGGCCATTCACATTGACTGGCAACGGGATCTCCAGAATCAGACGATCCGTGACTACATCCAACCGGTTGATTTTGCGGCGCTTTGTTCAAGAAGCGGCATAACTCCTGAAACCACGTGTGTTTTCTACGGGGACAAATCAAACTGGTGGTCCTGCTACGCCCTCTGGGTTTTTCGCCTCTTTGGTCACGAACATGTGAAAATCATGGACGGTGGCCGCGACAAATGGATTGCTGAAGGACGCCCCCTGTCGCGCGAGGTAACTCAACGCGCTTACTCGGATTATCCGGTGCCTCCGACGAGAAACGATGCAGAAATTCGGGCTTTCTACGACGATGCCCTTTTGCAGAGTCGAACAGCACTCCCTCTTATTGATGTCCGGTCTCCTGATGAATTCAAGGGATTGGTCACCCACATGCCGGAATATCCTCAGGAAGGAGTCTTGCGAGGAGGACATATTCCCGGGGCTCACAGCGTTCCTTGGAAGCAGGCGGTGAACAAGGATTCCACCTTCAAGAGTGAGGCGGAACTTCGCAAGATTTACCAAGAGGATCTCGGACTTTCACCCGATGAAAAGATCATTGCTTATTGCCGCATCGGTGAGCGCTCAAGTCATACCTGGTTCGTTCTGAACTACCTTCTGGGCTTTCAAAATGTACGCAACTACGACGGATCGTGGACCGAGTGGGGAAATCGCGTGGGTGCTCCGATCGAAAAGTCTCTCTGATGCCCTATCCGCCAAAGCTTGAGTCCATCATTTCGTTGTTCGGCGGCCTGTCCGATCCGGAGAAGAGAGAGACGCTGATTTCCTATGCCGAGCAGTCGTGTTTCCAAGAACCGAAACCGAATGAAAAATTTGATTTGGAGGATGTCAGAAAGGATCAGGAATGCACTGACACCGTCGCCGTGTATCTTCGTGTTGATGAAGAGGGAAACGCCCACTTCCGGGTGACATTGGGCCCCCAGGTTCAGACACTGACACGTTCCATGAGTTCCATACTCTGTAAGGGGTTGGATGGCATCACGCCCCGCGAGGTTCTTGAGGTCCCAGCTGACTTTGTGCCCAAAGTCGTCGGTGCCGAGTTGGTCAGAGTTCGCAGCCAGACGGTCTATTACCTGCTCACACGCATGAAGGGCGTGGCCAAAGTTTGGTTGCAACAACAACAGCGATCCGGAGACCCAGTGACAGGGGATTCATCGCCGGAATAGCCACGCACAGTGGCTCGGTGTTTCATCTTTAAACCAGACGGTATTGGGGATTTTTTTCTCTCCACCGGGGTGATCCGTCTTTTGGCAACGGAATTCGGTGAGGAGAATCTCACCATTGCCGTTCTTCCAGCATTGGAGTCCGTAGTAAGGGGTCAGTTTCCCAGAGCAAGTGTAATCACTCTCGAATTGGAAAAAAAACGACGAATCCTGAACGTTTTTGTAGCCAATTTCCTTAGATGTTTTCCCTCGTTGCTTGCGTTGAGACACATCAACCCTGACTACTCCATCTCACTCAGGCATATGCGGGATTATTTTCAGAGCGTTCTTTTTTACTCCGTGCGTTGCCGAAAGCGCTTTGTTGCTGAAAATCTTCTTCTCGGAAACAAGCGGCGGATACGCCGATGGACAGAGAAACTCCTCACGGGGTTTTTTTCACCCACGGTCATTCGTTATCCGAAATCAAAAGATATCGAGAGTCTCCCCCAAGCCTTGCCGTTCGAGTTGGAAGCACACCGACGTCTCGTAAGCGCGCTCCTTGGTCGGGAGGTTCTCGGCCGGGAAATCATGCCGAGGATTTTTCCAGTAAAAGTTTTTCCAAGGGTGGGTATCTGTTGGGTTTGCGCCCCTTTTTCCAGCGATCCGGGGAAGGATTTTCCCACGGAGGGCTGGATCAGACTTTTAAACTCCTTGGAACCGCAAGAATTGCCCGATCGTTTGGTGCTGACAGGATCTGTGGGACAGACCTCCAAATTGAAGGATTTTCGAGATCAGATTCTCTCTTCACGATCTGAAAAAAGTTACTCGATACAGATCTTTATTCCGCCATCCCTTCAGGATTTTATTGATTTGCTAGCGATGGCAGACTGCGTCCTGACTGTTGATACGGCTGCCGCTCATGCGTCGACAGCCCTTGACCAAAGGACCTTGGTGCTTTTTTCCGGCCAGCATGCCGACATGTTTGCTCCATGGAGCACCAGTTCCCGGCAACTGTGGATGCTTCCGTGCAAGGCTTTAAACACCGAGGCTTGGCACTCCCGCTTGGAGAATAAAGACATTCTTGCCTCGCTCAAAAAGATCCTCAGAGAGACCCGCAACACGTGAAAAGATCATGGGTGAAAGGATCAAAAACTTCCCAAAAAATCCTCCACCATTGGCTCCAGCGGTAGGATTTGAACCTACGACCAATCGATTAACAGTCGACCGCTCTACCGCTGAGCTACGCTGGAATAATGGAGGTGTTATGCAACACTTCTCTGCTTCCGACTGCAATCAAAAATTCACTCCTGCTTCAGTCCGGACACAATTAAAGAAGGGCACTTCCCACCAAGTTTGTGAAACCTATCTCCTCGGATTCTGATTTCCTTCTTTCCGATTCCCTTCGTTTTTGGTTTCTTCCTGTAATCAATGGATAAGCAAGAAACACACACTACCGGTATCTCGCAGTCCGATCGGATCCCAGCCGATCTTCTTTTCAGAATTGACGAAGCGGTGACCCATTATCCGATCTCCAAGAGGAGTGCCTCCCTGCCTCTTCTTCATCTCTGGCAAAACCACTTCGGTTTTATTGATGACAGCGCGGTCAATTGGATTTCCAAAAGACTTGATCTGGAGCCCATCAACATCCTCGAACTTGTCACTTTTTACCCCTGGTTCCGTCAGCAACCAGCCGGCAAGGTCTGCATACGCGTCTGCCGGACGCTCTCCTGTGCTTTGGCAGGTGGTTTCGAAGTGCGTGATGCATTCTGCACGGCGGCCGGTATCAATCCGAATGCAGAGATGCATGGCCATACTCCGCCGGTCAGTGCGGATGGTAAATTCAGCGTTGAGTTTGTCGAGTGTCTTGCAAGTTGCGGCTCCGGACCTGTCGCATTGATTAATGATGATCTCGTAGAGGACATCACCCCCGAGGGGGCTGCCGGCATCTTAAGCCAGTATCACTAATACCCCGTCCAAATTATCCATTATGAAATCACTCTTACTTCCGCCACATCCGAAAGAGCGCCGCATTGTCTTCAAGAACGCATGGACCCAAGGCTACACACCCGATATTGAGTGCTATCTTAAAGATGGCGGTTATGAGGAATTGAGGAAGGCTCTAGCCATGAAGCCGGCCGAGATCATTGACGAAGTCAAGAAGTCCAATCTCCGTGGCCGCGGTGGAGCTGCATTTCCCTGCGGAGTTAAATGGGGCTTCATTCGCCATGATGACGGAAAGCCCCATTACATCACCTGCAATGGCGATGAATCCGAACCCGGCACGTTCAAGGACCGCTACATTCTCAACAACGACCCCCACCAACTGATCGAGGGAATGGCGATCGCCGCTTTTGCCCTGAACGTTCACCTAGCCTATATTTACATCCGTTGCGAGTTTACCAAGTCTGCTGGAATTGTCACGAAGGCGATCGAGGAAGCCAAAGCGAAGGGCTTCCTAGGCAAAAACATTCTTGGAACCGGATTCGATCTGGAGATTTATGTTCACCAGGGAGCCGGTGCCTATATCTGCGGCGAAGAGACCAGTTTGATCGAATCCATCGAGGGGAAGCGCCCTTACCCCCGTATCAAGCCCCCATATTTCCCGGCCGTGCTCGGGCTTTATATGTCGCCGACGATTGTCAACAATGTCGAGACCTTATGTCATGTGAAGCAGATTTTCAAACTCGGTAGTGAGGAGTATTCAAAGATGGGAACTCCGGGCGATGGTGGGACTCGGGTGATGTGCGTCTCGGGAGATGTGATGCGTCCTGGTCCCTACGAAATTCCTGTCGGTGGAGTCACCCTTGGTGAGTTGATTAACGATGTTTGCGGAGGCATGAAGCCGGGGCGTAAGCTCAAGGCGATTATCCCTGGTGGCAGTTCCTCGAAAGTCATGCGAGCCGGTGAGGTCTATAAAATGAAAGTGAAGGGTCCAGACGGTGAAATGATTGAGAAAGATGTTCCCTTGCTTGACATCACCATGGATGCCGCTTCCCTGGCGGCTGCAGGAACGATGATCGGTAGTGCCGGCGTGATTGTCATGGATGATTCCCGCAGCATGCTCTGGGCCCTGAATAACCTGAATACGTTCTACGCACATGAGAGTTGCGGGCAGTGTACTCCCTGCCGCGAAGGGGTACTCTGGATTGACAAGATGACCACCCGCATGGTCAACGGGGAGGGAATTGCACAGGATCCGATTACTCTTAAGAACGTTGCTGACAACATTGCGGGACGTACAGTCTGCGCTTTTGGAGAGGCGGCATCCTGGCCCGTCCAGAGTTTCCTGGAGAAGTTTCCGGAAGAGTTTGCTGTTGGCGCCAAATAATTCAGACGGCCCCTGATGACCCCTCGTGCCGCAATTCAGGTGGCTGGGATCACGGGGGTTCTTGCGGTTGCTCTCGGTGCCTTCGGTGCGCATGCTCTCAAAGGACTTTTGGAGGCGAACCATACGCGTGAGATCTGGAGCACAGCCGTGCTCTATCATCTGGTCCACGTGCCTGTCCTTCTCTGGTTGGTCCGGGGAGCAGCCGTTCAGACGGTCACATTTTTGATGTTCACCGGAGGGATCATTCTTTTCTCTGGAAGTCTTTACGCTCTTGCAGTGACTGGCATCACTTGGCTGGGAGCTATTACCCCGCTGGGAGGACTTCTTTTAATGATGGGTTGGGGCATGATCGTGCTCTCCGCCTACCGTTCCGAATCCTAACCTGCTGATGATCGCCATGACCGAGAGTTTCATTGTGCCGACCAGGGGGAAGGGGACCTATGAGATCACATCTGATGTGGAGGAGATCCTGGTCCGTAGTGGGATTAGGACCGGGATCGTCACCATCTTTATCCAGCACACCAGTGCGAGCCTCGTTATTTACGAGAATGCAGATCCCACGGCACGGGCGGACCTGCATCGCTTTTTTGAGGAACTGGTCCCCGAAGATCATCCGGGTCTGATTCATATAGCTGAGGGTCCGGATGATTCCACCAGCCATTTGAGGATGGCTCTGACACGGACAAGCGAATCCATTCCCGTGGCTTCCGGGGGGTTGCAACTCGGTGTCTGGCAGGGCATCTATCTTTTTGAGCATCGCAGTGTTCCTCATCGAAGAACCGTCGTTGTGTCTTTGATCGGAGTTTAGAGCGGCTTTAATAATTCTATATCCATTCTTTATGGCAGCATGGAGCGTTCTGCAATGTCGCATCGCTCGAGCAGTAGCACAGCGACTACAACTGCTCTCATGCTCCTCTCCAATCACATCCCATGGCGCTCCCAAATGTAATGCCACCTCTTAACTGAATCCGCTCCAGAATAGCGCCCCCTCGAATAAGAAATGCGAAAGACGCTTTTTCGATCGGTCGATATATCTCCAGGTTTTCTCCAAAAGATCCCCTGCTGGGGATTGATTGATTATAAAGGCAAGAAGTTCTTGGAACTTATTTGAACATCAATCTGCAGATTACAAGCGAGGCTGTCACACCCGCCGCATCCGCAAGCAAACCGGCCGCGAGAGCATGACGCCCATGACGAATACCGACTGATCCAAAGTAAACGGCAAGGACATAGAGGGTTGTTTCCGTCCCGCCGAGAATGGTTCCGGCTAACTGGGCGGCGTAACTGTCCGGACCGCAAGACTTCACAATTTCAGCAAAGAGTCCAGTGGCGGCGCTTCCGCTGAGAGGACGCACCAACACAAGGGGCAGAACCTGCGTCGGAAGTCCAATTCGATCAAGCAAGGGTGCCAGGATATACGTGATGTCGTCGATCCCGCCGGATGCTCGGAAGATTCCGACGGCAACCAGAATGGCCACTAGGTAGGGAAAGATTCGCAGGGCCACTTGCACCCCTTCCTTGGCACCCTCAATGAACTCCTCATAAACAGGGACGCCGCGCATGGCCGCATACAAAGGAAAAAATCCAATCATGAAGGGGATCGCCACCAAAGAGAGCGACTGGATGCATGAAATCATGACGGTCACCCCCGCTGTCCTTGTCGCCACAAGATGGCAGATACATCCGATAAAAAGGGTCAAGTAGATGAGGAGAACCAGACTCTTCCAGAGTCCCAAGCGCGGAAGATTCGTGGGAACAATCGAATCTAGATTTACCGGTTTCAAATGGAGGGGCTCAACGGGAACCGGTTTCAGGGCAAAGCAGGGAAGTCTCTGAAGCAGCTTCACGGCAATAATGGCGGTAAAAAAGGAGCAGGATGTGGCAACCAGCGCCGTTCCGATGATTGATGTGGGATGGCTGGCTCCTGCGGCTGCAAGCAAGGCAACTGCAGTGGCCGGGATCAGCTGGACAGAGCTCGTGTTGATGGCAAGGAAAGTGCACATGGCGTTGGAGGCGGTGCCCGGTCGGGAATTGAGGGATTCAAGTCCCTGCATGGCCCGTAATCCCATCGGCGTCGCTGCATTACCGAGGCCGAGCATGTTGGCGGCCATATTCATCACCATGGCACCCATGGCCGGATGATCCGCTGGAACATCGGGGAAAAGTCTTCTTAGAACGGGGCGCAAAAAAGCTGCAAGTTTTTCCACGGCTCCTGATTTTTCAGCCAGACGCATGATGCCCAGCCAGAATGCCATGAGAGCTCCCAAGGGTAGGGCGATGCTCATGAGGGAGGTTTTGCAGGCCTCAAAGGTCGCGATCGTGACCGCCTCGGTCCGCCCTGTGCAGACTCCAAGCAGAACCCCGCAAAGGATAAGCCCAAGCCATAAGTAATTCATCACATGCCTCTTCTAAAGGATATGGGGCCGCTGTAAGAGAAAAAAGGAGAGTATTGAATCAAGTTTTCCCGTGGCAGGATCGCCGTGATCGGTTAAAAGAGAATGATGTCTGTTTGCTCTGATCGTTGGATTCGCCGGATGTCCCTTGAAAAAGGGATGATAGAACCGTTTATCGATGGCCAGATCCGTTCCTCTGCAGATGGGGGACGTGTCATCAGCTACGGTCTCTCAAGTTATGGTTATGATCTAAGGGTGGCCGATGAATTCAAGGTTTTCACCAACGTCTACAGCGCTATGGTCGATCCCAAGGAGTTTGACGAAAAGTCTTTCGTCGATCTGAAGACCGATGTCTGCGTGGTTCCGCCCAATTCCTTCGCACTGGCCCGCAGTGTTGAATATTTTCGCATCCCCCGCGAGGTCCTTACAATTTGTGTGGGCAAGTCCACCTATGCCCGCTGTGGAATCATTGTCAATGTCACTCCTTTCGAACCGGAATGGGAGGGCCATGTGACCCTTGAAATTTCAAACACGACTCCGCTTCCCGCAAAGATTTACGCCAATGAGGGATTGGCGCAGGTTGTCTTTTTTGAGGCCAATGATCCCTGCGAAATCAGTTATGCCGATCGCTCCGGCAAGTATATGAAGCAACAGGGGATCACCGTCCCCCGGATGTGATGATGTGAGGATCTGATTTCGGAGACTCGAGGCTTGGATTCTCCCGGAATTTCTTGAGAGTATCGTCATCCCACAATCCCTTGGTGTGTCTCATACCTGTTCACCAAGTCGCTCTCAACCACCGCCATCGAATACCCCACCAGTTGCTTCCTGGCTCTGGAAGTGCCGCCTCGGCCAAAGGTGCCATCGCTCCGCTCCTCTCCAAGACGTCATTCATCAGCTTCATAGCGCCGCGTGCCGTCAATTTCTGGTCGATGGCGCTCAATCTCGAAATGCGGGTTCACCATCCGGGTGAGCGTCCCTACTCTGATATCGTCAAGCTATCGCAAAATCTAGGCTGAACGATTTCCTTTGGGCGGGAGCCATCCGATCCATTGTCCCAAAAAACTTGATACGATTTCCGGTGCTTCCTTGGAGAAGGAAGCGCCTTATCAGATCATGAAATCGATCTCATCGTCCGAGATCTGAACCGTAATCACCGATGTTTTCTTCCCTTTCTTATCAAGGCGGTTCTGAACCTGTTCGGCCCTTACGAGAAGAGTGTCGGGAGGAATACTCTTCATCAGGAAGACATTGGCGCCAATGGTGCTTCTTGCTCCGATCACGGTATCCCCTCCCAAGATGATTCCATTGGGATAGATGACGACGTTGTCCTCAACCTTGGGATGCCGTCTGGTTCCCTTGATGATCTCACCGTGTTCGTCCTTTTGAAAACTTCGGGCACCAAGGGTGACCCCATGGTAAAGTTTCACTCTGTTTCCGATCTCACAAGTCTCTCCGATCACGACTCCCGTTCCATGATCGATAAAAAAATGTGAGCCAATCGAGGCTCCTGGATGGATGTCGATCCCCGTCCTGCTGTGAGCCCATTCCGTCATCATGCGAGGAAGAAGGGGAACGCTCTCTTTATAGAGCAGGTGGGCCACCCTCTGGATGGCCACCGCTTCGAGGCCTGGGTAGGCGAGCACGATTTCTTCAAGGCTACGTGCTGCAGGGTCGCCCGCATAAGCCGCCTCCACATCGGTTTTGAGCAGGGCACGGACCAGCGGGATGCCCTCAAAGAAATGCTCGGTGATGGCAATGGCTTCGGAACGGAGCGATTTCGCATCAAGTTTGTTTTCGGTTCTGATTCTCAGGCTGACAGAGATGATCTCCTCAAGTTGATCGGAAATGCTGTCGATGATCTCCTGGGCCGCAGCCGGGAGTTCCTCCAAGGAGACGGCCTCCTCCGAAAAGAATCCCGGGAAAAGAAGATGCAGGAGTTCATTGCAGAGAGAGTCAATGGAGCGCTTGGAAGGTAGATTCGCTCTGTCCAAGTGATTGATTCCACCGCTCTGCCTGTAGGAGGAGAGGATAGGTTCCAGAAGATGCTTCCGGGAAGTCATTCCTCGATACTACCCGTTTCAATCTGCCTTTGCGAGCAATTGTACTCTTCCCCTGGTGTCTCGGATTCCGAGAATTTCCATTCCAGTTACTCATTGATTGATGGGGACGTTTGACATCCTTTCAATCTGTGACTATTTGATTCTCTCTGCTGTTGGTTAACTGCTACACGGAAAGAAATTCCCTCCCGCAATATACAGAACAAAAAGACTTCCCTTACTATGACTCCAGGTTACGACAAAAAACTCTATCTTCTCGCCTTCGATCATCGAGGTTCGTTTGAACACGGACTCTTCGGTGCCACTCCTCCCGTCTCAGAGGAAATCAGGGCCAAAATCATCGACCTGAAAAAGATCATTTTCGAGGCCAACCAGTTGGCTATTGCCGGGGGGGCGCAAAAAGACATCTCAGGAATCCTTGTGGATGAGGAGTTCGGCACCGAAGTGGCTCACATGGCTATCGCCGACGGAGTCCCTCTAGCCATGCCTGTCGAGCATTCCGGCCAGGAGGAGTTTGAATTCGAATACGGCTCCGATTTCGGGAGCCATATTGAGGCGTTTAATCCCACCTTCGCAAAGGTGCTTGTTCGTTATAATCCTGAAGGTGACTCTGCCCTGAACGAGCGTCAGACAGCCCGACTGGCCACGCTCAGCCGCTGGCTCAGGGAAAAAGGGAGAAAACTCCTCTTTGAACTCTTGGTTCCGGCAACGACCAAGCAGCTCGATCATTTTGAAGGCCACCAGCGTGAGTTCGACACGCAACTTCGCCCCCAGCTCGTTCTTGAGATCATCCGCCGCATGCAGGCCGCTGATGTCGAAGCCGATATCTGGAAGATCGAGGGATTGGACTCCTCGGAGGCCTGTGACGCCGTGGCCAAGCAGTCAAGGGCTGGGGGCCGTGACGGGGTCAAGTGCATCATTCTTGGGCGTGGTGCCGATTTGGATCAGGTGCTGACATGGATCAAACTGGCCGCCCCGGTGGAGGGCTTTGATGGGTTTGCCGTGGGACGTACTCTCTGGCAGGAAGCACTCAAAGGCTTCGTAGCCGGCAATCTATCGCGCGGGGATACTGTCAAGACAATTGCCGATCGCTACCTCTCCTGCATCAGGACTTACGAGGCGGCCTCTTCCGGCAAGTAAGCCTCTTAAAAAAACAAGCGACACGTTCCCTTCAACCATGACATCTCCCAACGATATCCGCATGATGATTGCCGATGTGGACGGCACACTAGTCACCCAGGAAAAAGTTCTCACCGAGAGAGCCATTGCCGCCGTTAAAAAACTTCATGAAGCGGGTGTTCTTTTTGCCGTCACGAGTGGTCGTCCACCACGGGGTATGTCGATGCTGATTGACCCCCTGAAGTTAACGACGCCTATTTCCGGATTCAACGGAGGCATTGTCGTTGACCCTGAAATGAACGTTATTGATCAGAAGGTGATTCAGGCGGATCTCGTTGGTCCGATGTACCAACTTCTCAAATCACACTCGCTTGATATTTGGGTTTATCAGGGTGCCAAGTGGTATGTCGGGAATCGCAAGGCGTCTCATGTGGACCGGGAGGCCTGGACGGTGAAGTTTGAGCCGATTGTGGTCGATGACATCGAATCCATCACCGACAACATCGCGAAAATTGTCGGCGTAAGCGACGACCTAGCTGCTATCCAGACGGCCACAGAGGCTGCTCATAAGGAGTTCGGTTCTCATGTTTCGGCGGAGCCTTCCCAGCCCTATTATCTCGACATCACACATCCCGAAGCCAACAAGGGCTCGACTGTTGAGTATCTTTCGGCCAAATACAATATTCCTTCCTCTGCCATCGCAACGATCGGAGACATGCCGACTGATGTCATGATGTTCAAGCGCTCCGGGGTGGGGATTGCCATGGGCAACGCAAAGCCTGATGTGCAAAATTCGGCCACTGAAATCACTCTCTCCAACGAGGAGGAGGGATTTGCCTTTGCCGTGGAACGCTTTATTCTAGGATTGCAGGAATAACCAGTCCGCTGGCTTTTCCGCTACTTATCTGTTCCATGGGGCTTTTACGAGCAACAACCCCATGCCGCAGCAGTCGGTGATTCCGGCAAAGAGGAGTCCGGCGCCAACGAATGCTGAAAGGGCAAGAAATCCCGGATAAACAGTTAGTGATAGGATAATTCCCACGAGAACAAGGCCGCCGGCTCCAATCCTGACCTGACGTTCGATGCTGAGAGACTTCTTTCCGGAGGAAACGACGGGATAACCGTCAGCAATCCACGCAATGGTTCCACCCTCAATGATGCTGATACTCGTAAATCCGGCTTCAACAAAAGCTCCGGCAGCCACCTTTGCCCGAGAACCTCTCTCACAGATCAGATAGACGGGGCAATCCCTATGAATCTTGAGACTGTTGAAAAGTGTCGATGATTTGATCGTTTCGAGCGGCATGTTACGAGCACCGACCGCATGAACTCCCTCAAATTCAGGAGGGGTGCGAACGTCGAGTAGGATCGGTGCGGGGTGTGTGTGCACCAGTAAGCTGAACTGGCGGGGATCTATACCTGTGAATTGGGGCATGACCAATTATAAGATACCCTGAATCAGAAGTGAAATCTTCAGAATTGGCAGCGAAGGTTGTCTTCGAGTTTTATTTCCTCAAATCGCAAAATCGCGATACTCCGGACGTGCCACTTCAGTTGGTGGAAGCAGCATTCCGGCCGCCACGGTGGCATTGGTTCCTGGTTCGATCAGGATGAAGGATCCGGTAAGTCGGTTTGTGGCATAACCGTCGTAGATAATCGGTTTGGCCGTTTTGAGACGGATCTCACCGATGTCATTCATGGCTAAATCGGAGACACCAGTTTCCTTATCAAGGGTGGATATGTTGATCTTGTGATCGATCGATAAAATAGCGGCCTTAACCGTCTGGTTAGTGTGCTTGAGAAAATATTGCTTTCCGGGAGTGAGAGGTCGCGGATTCATCCAACAGATCTTCGCATGGAGTTCCGAGGCCGCTCCGGGAAGATCTTCGGCATCGACGATCGTGTCTCCACGACTGATGTCCAGGTCATGGTCTAGCACCAAGGTCACGGATTGGGGGCAGAACGCTTCATCAAGCATGCCGTCCAGCGTCCAGATCTGCTTAACCGCGGAGCTGAAACCGCTAGGAAGAACAGTCACCTTTTGGCCGACCTTCACGATTCCTCCGGCGATTTGTCCGCTAAGGCCCCTGAAATCATGAAGTGCATGATTGGTTGGATTGTTAGGACGATTCACCCACTGGACGGGGAAACGGAAATTGCTGAGATTGGAGTCGCTTGCAATGTGGACTGTCTCCAGGTGACCAAGCAGAGTTGGACCTGGATACCAGGGAGTGTGTTCCGAAGTGGTCACGATGTTGTCGCCGTTCAGGGCACTCACCGGAATGAATTTTACGTCCTTAATATCAAGTCTGGGGAGAAACTCCTCGAACTGATCCTTGATTTCCTGAAATCGATCCTGACTCCAGTCCACCAGATCCATTTTATTAATGGCCACGACGAGGTGGGGAATGCGCAGAAGAGATGCAATGATGGCGTGGCGGCGACTCTGTTCGATCACCCCCTGGCGGGCATCGATCAGGATAATCGAAAGATTCGCCGAGGACGCACCGGTGACCATATTGCGCGTGTACTGCACATGACCCGGCGTATCGGCGATGATGAATTTCCGATGGGGAGTTGCAAAATATCTGTAAGCGACATCAATGGTGATGCCTTGTTCACGTTCCGCCCGCAGGCCGTCGGTCAGGTTGGCCAAGTTAATCTGGCCGCCTCCGGTAATGTCGGCGGAGCGTTCGAGAGCCTCGATCTGATCCTCCATCAGGGACTTGGAATCATAGAGGAGTCGACCAATCAAGGTCGACTTGCCGTCATCGACAGATCCGCAGGTATTGAAGCGGAGTAAGTCGACAGGATGCGAATTTAAAGGGGACATAGACTGTATCGGTTAAAAATATCCGGCCTTCTTGCGGTCTTCCATGGCCGCTTCGGAGACGCGGTCGTCGGCCCTGGATCCGCGTTCGGTGACACGTGCGGCGGCGATCTCGGCAATGATGTCATCGCAGTTGGTTGCGGGGGATTCCACGCAACCTGTGCTGATGATGTCGCCGATGGTTCGAACACGGACGACCAGATCCCTTACCTCTTCGTTTGGTTTGGCCGGCATCAGTTCCGTATCGGGAACCCACTGACCGCCACGGCGGACGCATCGGCGTTTGTGGCTAAAGTAAATCGAAGGGACTTCGAGTTTCTCCCGCTTGATGTATTCCCAGACATCCATTTCAGTCCAGTTCGAGAGGGGGAAAATCCGCATGTTTTCTCCGGGATTGAGACGGCCATTGTAAAGATTCCAGATTTCCGGGCGTTGATTCTTTGGATCCCATTGCCCGAAGCTGTCCCGGAAGCTGAAGAAGCGTTCCTTAGCCCTTGCTTTTTCCTCATCGCGGCGTGCTCCCCCGATACAACAGTCGAAGCGATATTCCTCAATGGCACCGAGAAGCACGGGGATCTGAAGTTGGTTGCGGCTGATCTGCCCGGCAGCCTGCACGGCGGTTCCCCTTTCCAGTGCCTCGTCGACGGTACGGACAATAAGCTTGGCGTTGAGTTCCTTCGCTCGGCGGTCCCGAAACTCGAGAAGTTCGGGAAACTCGTGGCCGGTCGCAACATTCAGGAAGGGCATCGGGATGTCCGATGGACGGAAGGCCTTCTCCGCAAGGCGGAGCAGACAGATCGAGTCCTTGCCACCGGAGAAGAGAATCGACGGACGTTCAAACTCGGAGACAACCTCACGCATGATGTGGATCGCCTCCGTCTCAAGGTAATCCAGATGATCGAGATGATAACTTTTCATGGGAAAAATGATGACTGAGGGAAGATCAGGCCACTGATTGCGACGCTCCTCCTCCCCAACTGGCATGAAGGCCGCATTCACGTTTCTCATCGGCTTTCGCGGGATCAAAATAGTCCCATTCGTTCGGGAGTTGATGGCCTTCGAGATAGGTCTCCATCTCTTCATCGGTGAGGTAAAAAACGGGGCTGATTTTAAGTGAGCCGAAATTTGTGTCCGAGGAAACGATGTCAAGTTCCGCACGATTGGGATTCTGTATCTTCCTTAATGCGGTGATCCAGATCGTGGGGGAGAGCTCACGCATTCCACGCTGGAAAGGCTCGAGCTTCATTTGGGCGCTGAACCTTTTAAGACCTTCCTCATCCTCGGTGGTCGGGATCGGACCATGAATTGTATCCCGGTGGGCCGGTGTGATGAGGGGGAGATAGGCCCTCAGATTAAGATCCAACAGCGTTCTTAAGCTCTCGGCGTGGCGATAAGTTGCCGTGCGGTTGTAACCGTGATCCACCCAAAGGACGGGTATATCAGGTTGAGCCTGCGTGGCGAGATGTAGAACAACCGCCTCGTAAGGGCGGAAATTTGTCGAGACGATGGCCCGGCCTCCTGCTTTGCGCGAGAGATCAATCGCCCATCGTGTGATCTCAAGGGGCGATCTGCCTCTCAGTTCCTGATTCCAGGAATTAATCTGTTCGGGTGTCGGTAGTGGTGACACGGGAGGAATCAGGCCGTCTGGGTGCCCACACTGTGGAAGGTTGCATCCACCGGAAGGACCTCCCGATCGCAGAAGTCACCAAACCCTTCCCCATCGACACGCTCCTTGGCATAGCGCTTGATGATGGGAGTCAATCTGGTGACGGCATCGTCGATCGTGATGCTGGGCGAGAAGAGCCGGTTCAGGCGCGTGCCGTTATACTTGGCCCCGAGATAGAGGGCGTATTTACCGGGCGCCTTTCCAACAAAGCCTATCTCGGCAAGGTAAGGACGTGCGCAACCGTTGGGGCATCCGGTGATGCGTAGGCTGATTGCATCGTCGCGAAGGCCCGCCTCATCAAGGACAGACTCGAATTTCCCGAGAATGGAGGGAAGGTCCCGTTCACTCTCGGCCAGTGCCAATCCACAGGTCGGAAGTGCGACGCAGGAGAGCGCGTTGAGACGAAGTGCGCTTCGGTTGTTCTCATGAGAGAGACCATGTCTCTCAAGGATCGCGCTGATCTCGACCTTCTTGGCAGCGGTGACACCCGAGATGGTGACGTTCTGCGAAGGGGTGAGACGGAAGTCGCCCTGATGGATCTCTGCGATCTCGCGCAGAGCGGTTTTCATGGGCCAACCTTGGATATCCTTGATGCGGCCGCTCAAGATATGGAGGCCATAGAACCAGGTGCCGTCCGCGCATTCATGCCATCCATGCGGATCCTCGATCGTTGTGAACTCAAAGGGCTTGGCAGGTTCAAAGATGATGCCCGATCGTTTTTCGACCTCGGAACGGAACCAGTCGATCCCACGATCCTGAATCGTGTATTTGAGGCGGGCGTGTTTTCGGTTGGTGCGGTCGCCGAAATCACGCTGGGTTGTGAGAACCGCCTCGCCGATCGCATTCACCTTGTCAGCCGGAATGAAACCCAGGACATCGGCGAGTCGAGGGAATGTTTCGGCATTTCCGTGACTCATGCCAAGGCCTCCACCGACCGTCACATTGTAACCGATCAGCCTGCCACTTTCTGCAATCGCGATATAGCCCAAGTCCTGGGAGAAGATGTCGACATCGTTCGATGGTGGGATTGCGAATCCCGTCTTGAATTTGCGGGGAAGGTAGGTGTCGCCATACATCGGCTCGATCTCGGGTTCTCCTCCAGCCACGAGTTCCTCGTCGAGATAGATCTCGTGGTAGGCATGGGTCTTTGGCAATGCGAATTCGCTCCAAGCCACCGCGTGGTTGTAGACCTCCTGTTGGATGGGATCACGCTCCGGATTTGGAGGGGCCATGACATTGCGGTTGACGTCACCGCAGGCAGCTATCGAATCAAGCAACACCTGGTGCATTCCCTTGACCAACTTTTTGACGTTGCCCTTCAAGACACCGTGGAATTGGAAGGTTTGTCGGGTGGTCAGGCGTAGGGAAGGGGACGCGACGGCGTCGGCGAGTTGGTCAAGGACGATCCACTGTCTTGCGGTTGCCGTTCCACCGGGGAGACGAACGCGCAGCATGAATGCAAAAGCCTTCTCTTTCCCCTCTTTTTTCAACGCATTGCGCAGGTCACGGTCGTCCTGCATGTAGAGTCCGTGAAATTTCGAGAGTTGGTTGCTTTCTTCGGAAATGTTTCCCGTGGTGGTGTCGGCAAGATCTTGTGCGATCTGTCCGCGCAGGTGATGGGAGTGAATTTTCATTCCCTCGTTTGCGGCGAGTGGCTTTGTTGTGGTGCTGTCAGTACTCATGATGGTGATTTTTAAAGTTGAATAATACGACCTTTCTTAACGTTCATTTTTGAAGTATTCGGTTTTTAAATGACTTAAAAAGCATCAAAAATTAAGATAACAACAGATTTGAAGGACGATTTTATAAGAAAACCTCCCGTTGACGAGAAAAAACAACCATCAATAGGACTATAAGACGACCTTTCAAATCGTATAACTATTATGCCCTGGGATGGGCGGCATCATAAGCGCGTTTGAGTCGCTCCGTCGTCACGTGGGTGTAAATCTGTGTTGTAGTCAGGCTCGCATGTCCTAGCAGTGACTGGACACTCCTGAGATCGGCTCCGTTATCCAACAAATGGGTCGCAAAGGAATGACGAAGTTTATGAGGGCTAAGGGTGGCGGGGAGTCCTGCAGCGCGGACATAATTTTTCAGAAGTAGCCAGATCGAACGATTTCCCAATCTCTTCCGACTTTTATTCAAGAAGAGAGGGCCGCTTTGTATGTTCGCCTGATGGTGGTATTGAGACAATGCTTCCAGCGCAGGTCTTCCAACAGGAACGATTCTTTCCCTCGAGCCTTTTCCCATCACACGCACCGTCTCCCCGATGGGATCGAGATCCCTCACATCCAGGGAAACGAGTTCCGCAAGTCGGAGACCTGAGGAGTAGAAGAGTTCGAGTATTGCAGTATCCCTGAGGGCCATCCACTGGGGGGCCTGCTTCGACTTGGTCTTTACCGTGGGCTGATCAAGCAGCAAGGATACCTGTGGAATGGTCAGGAACTGGGGGAGTTTTTTTTCCAATTTTGGCAAGGAGACCAGTTTCAGAACATTTGCAGAGACGTGATTCCGCACAGTCAGATAATTAAAAAAACTGCGCAGAGCGGAAAAAGTGAGCCTGATGGTGGCGCGGGAGAGGTTATTTTTCATCAACTCAAATAGGAAGGCCCTGAAATCATCAGCCGTTGCATCGCTCCAACCCAGACCGGGTCGGAAGATCCGGAACTGCTCCAAGGATTGTCGATACGCCTTGATGGTTTGAAGGGAGTAATTTTTACCCTCGCCCAAAAACTCCAAAAACTCTTCCGTCTGTTCATCGACAGTTTTTGTATTCTGTGGGGAAACCCGTATCGATGGGGTGCGTTTCATCAATGCTGAACTGTAAACAAGGCTGATGCCTGTAAGCAAATTCTGTGATCGTCATCCTGTGGAATCTTGGAAAACATGAACGTGATGAGTCAGACTGGTATTACGATTGGATTCCTGCGCAGGGGGTATTCCCCGACCGGAGGTGTGGAGGGATACCTCAAGGGACTGGCGAAAGGTTTGAGATCAGAGGGACACCGGGTGATCCTTTTTGGAACGGGAGAATGGCCCTCAACCGAATGGCCGGGTGGTGAAGTCCTTCTCTGCGAGGGACGAAATCTCACCGAATACATCGCAGCCGTGGAGCGACATAAGAAGTCCTCATCTGTCCGGGTTGACGTGATTCTTTCCGTGGAGAAAGTGCCCGGTTGTGATCTCTACCGAACCGACGAGGGGTTGCATTGCTCGTGGATGGCGCAACGTTCCAAGTCAATGACTCCCTGGGCCCGGTTGTTTCAGAAAATCAGCCCCAAGCACAGGGAGAAACTCCGATTGGAAAAGGAACTTTTCAATCACTCCTCCACCCGACGTGTCATCTCGCTCTCCCGAAAGATCAGCGGTGAGATCCGTGACATCTACGGCTATCCGGAAGAGCGGATCACCCTCATCCGTAACGGAGTTCCCGGAAGGGGCTCAACCTCGTCCGAGGAGAAGGATCGTGCTCGTAAGAAACTCGGGATTTTATCGCATGAAAAAATCGCTATTTTTGTCGGCACCGGATGGGAACGCAAGGGCCTACGCTATGCGATCCAGGCTATCGAGATGCTCCGTGATCCTCTTGTTAAACTTGTGGTGGCCGGAAAAGGGCCCGAAAAAAAGTTTGCCTCCCCCTCCGTTCGCTTCCTCGGTCCCGTTAAGGAGATGGTTGATGTTTACTCTGCCGCCGATCTCTTTCTCTTTCCCACACTCTTTGATCCTTTTCCCCTGGCGACTCTCGAGGCTCTTAGCGCAGGTCTTCCCGTGATCACAACAGCGGCCAACGGTGTCTCCGAAATCATGACTCCCGGCGTCCACGGAGAGGTGGTTTCTGAATCCTCCGATATTACTGCTCTTTCCGAGGCTCTACGGAAGTGGCTAACGATCCTAGATGATCCTGTCAGTGCCGAGAAGACGCATGCTTTGTGCTCTCAGCTCGCTGCAGGTTTCACACTAGAACAGAACCTCAGGGAAACTCTGACCGTGATCAGAGAGGTCATTGCGGAGCAGAAGTGATGAATGAAGAGCTCATCATGATGGGAAAATCTGGACCTCGATGTTAGAGCAGGTCTTCATTAACCAACCCGGTCCACGGTGACTTCGACAATCATCTTGCGTGTTCCCTTGCCTCGGAAGGTTCCTCCCACCGGTCGGATGTCCGTGTAATCTCGACCAACTGCAAGTTTTACGTAACGGGTGTCGGATTCACGGCAATGGGTAGGATCGTATCCCTTCCACCCGTATCCCGGGATGTAGACCTCCAGCCAAGCATGGCTTGCCTCGATTTCTCCAGGGAGTCGGTTTTTGTTGAGGAAATAGCCGCTGACGTATCTTGCGGGGATTCCGTGGGTTCGCAGCAATCCCAGCATCAGGTGAGCAAAGTCCTGACAGACGCCCTCCTTTTTTTTCACGACCTCTACGGCGCGTGTGTTCACATTGGTTGATTGCGGAGTATACTTGTAGTTGCGGTGAATGTGTTCTCCGATGGAGACCGTGTCGTTCCAGATATCCTTAAGACCCGAAGGAAGGGCATCAATGGCCTCGCGCCAAACCTCTGCATCAAGGGAGACAAATTCGGAACTTTGGAGAAAATCAAAGAACTGCTCCTTGATTGTCGAAGATGCGATCGTGCCGGGATCGGTAACCGGGACAGGGCCCCTGTTTTCCGGGAGAGTCTGCACCGTTGAGATGGCTTGAACTTCGAGCGACTCGTGCGGATCAGGGACATCGAAATAGTGGACGCAGTTGGCGTAGAAATCGGGATAATCGCGGATCTGGGAGTCGGGGTTGATCTTGAACTGGAACTCCCTGCATTGCTGGAGGGAGTCGCTCATTGGTTGAAGGCGTGCCTCGTTGAAGCTGTCCCTAACGTGTCCCTCGTAGGTGTATCGCGTGAGATGAGAGATGTTAAGGAGCAGCGGCTCCGTCCAAGGAAGATCACCGACTCCCTTTGGGGTTTCATTGGGATGCATCATGGCTATTGCTGTTGCATTTGCTGCTGTTGAAGGAAAATCTCCGACTCAAGGTCCACGGGAGGATGATACATGTATTCCTGGTAAATATGGTCGTCCAAGTGGTCGAGTGCAGTCTGGACTTTCTGAAGGAACTGATGAAGTCCGCTGTTGAGGATTTCCTCGATAGTCATGAAGTTCAGATCAGAGAGTAGTTTTCCGAAAGCCCGTTCCTCAGCGCTCTTGTATTGGCGTTGTTCCTTCCCACTCAAGCGATGGAGGTCCTCGTCAAGATGACGCATGCAGGAGACGATTGAACGAGGAAAAGTGGTGGAGAAGATCAAAAACTCGGCGACTTTTTTTGGAAGGATATCATCCACGTGGAAGCGGCGATAAGCCTCCAACGCGCTTGCGGAGCGCAGAATGGCCTGCCATTGGGCTGCATCCACGGCTCCTCCAATTTCAGCAACGCTCGGAAGGAGAATATGGTATTTGATGTCAAGAATACGGGAGGTCTTGTCGGCACGCTCCAGGAATTTTCCCAGATTGATGAATTCATAGCCCTCGTTGCGGGTGTAGGTCGAGCCCGTGAGGCCTTGAAAAAGATGTGAGTATTTTTTGATCTGGTCGTAGAAATCGTGGGCTCCTGTCTGCCACACTTCGCGGGCATTCCTGGATTTGAGGAAGAGGTAGCACTCATTCAGCGTCTCGAACATCTCGATGGAGATCTGGTCGCGGACCTGTCGGGCGTTTTCCCGAGCGGAAAAAAGGCAGGAGATGATGGAGTTGGGGTTCTCTTCCCGGAAAGTCAGGAACTCCGTCACGGTCTCGCTGTCGGCTTTCTCATAGAATTTGAAAAAAGTCTCTTCATCACCCGCCGAGCACAGAATGGGCAGCCAGTGTTCCTTGAGTTGCTGATCGTTGAGGTCGGAAAAATCGAGCATCAACTGAAGGTTCACATCAAGAAGGCGCGCAATATTCTCGGATCGTTCGATATAGCGGCTCATCCAGTAGAGGGAGTTGGCCACACGGGAGAGCATGCCGGGATTATCGCGCCGGTTGGTGATCGGCTTTTGGGCGGTGAAAGAAGCTAGTTCGGTCATGAATCAAAAAGGTTAATTTTTCGGCTTGTGCACTGGTTTTGGGTCCTAAGAGTCCCCGTTGAGAACCCAGGTGTCTTTTGATCCTCCTCCCTGGGAGGAGTTCACAACGAGGGATCCCTTCCTCAGGGCCACCCGTGTCAATCCTCCGGGGGTCACGGAGACTTTTTCGCCGTAGAGAATGTAGGGACGAAGATCGACATGCCGCCCCTCAAGAGCGCCAACCTCCTCGGCATTGCACCAGGTCGGGTGTCGGGAGAGGGAGATGGGATGCTGGGCGATGAAATTCCTGGGGTTGGCCAGGATCTGTTCCCTGAAGGTCGAAACCTCCTCCTTCGTAGCCCACGGCCCCATGAGCATTCCATATCCACCGGCCTCGTTGGCCGATTTGACAACCAGTTTCTCGAGGTTTTCGAGAATGAACATGCGGTCCTTGTTTTCACTCGCAAGGTAGGTGTCGACATTCTGCAGGATGGGATCCTCGCCAAGGTAATATTTGATGATCTGAGGCACGAAGTAATAGACCACCTTGTCATCGGCGACACCCGTGCCGATGCTGTTGGCCAGACTCACATTGCCGGAACGGTAGGCATTGACCAATCCCGGCACACCAAGCATCGAGTCGGAACGGAAAACCGTGGGATCCAGGAAATCGTCATCGATTCTCCTGTAAATGACGTCGACCGGAACAAGCCCGGATGTGGTGCGCATGTAAACCTTTGCGTCTCGGACAACAAGATCCCGTCCTTCGACAATCGGAATCCCCATCTGGCGAGCCAGAAAAGAGTGCTCGAAATAGGCGCTGTTGAAGACCCCCGGAGTTAGCAGAACAACGTTGGGTTGAGAAGCGCCAAGGGTGGGAGGAGAGACAAACTGGAGGAGTTTGCGCAACTCTGCGGCGTAACTGTCAACCGGATGCACCCGGGCTGAGCGGTAAAGATCCGGAAAAGCCCGCTTGAGTGCGGCCCTGTTTTCCAGCATGTAGCTGGCTCCGGAAGGACAACGGAGATTGTCCTCAAGGACCAGGTAATTTCCATGCCGGTCGCGGATAAGATCCGTCCCGCAGATATGAATGTAGATGTCCTTGGGGACATTGAACCCCATGAATTCACGACGGAAATGCTTGGCTCCTAGAATATAGTGGGGAGGAATAATCCGATCCTTCAGAATTTTCTGCTCGTGATAAATGTCGTGCAGGAAAAGGTTCAGCGCCGTGATGCGTTGGATCAGTCCTTTCTCGATCCGTTGCCACTCGGTGTCGGGTATCACACGCGGCACAAGGTCGAATGGAAAAATACGCTCGGTTCCCTGATCGTCGTTGTAGACGGTAAAGGTTACGCCGCCACGCATGAATGCAAGGTCAACGGCCGTCTGCTTGCGACGGTATTCTGAGCGATCCAAGAGTTTGAATCGTTCGGCAACCTTTTGGTAATGGGGACGGATTCCCCCATCTTCAAGGAACATCTCGTCAAAAAAGTCTTCCGTTTTGTAATTGTCTGTCAGCATGGAGTGGGGAGTGTGGTGTGGTATCGTCTTTGTAAGACGAAAGAAAAAAGCAAATGTCAGGCCAAAACCCGTTTTTTCATAAGAATCATCGTTGCAGGAGTAATTCCTTGATTTTCAGTTGGTAGTTCTCGCGTGCGTTGAGGGATTGCAGGCATCCGTGTTTGTCGATCAACCAAAGGGTGGGGAGTGCATTGATTCCGAAGCCCCTGGCAAGCGGGGATTGCCATCCTTTCCCGTCGAAGGCTGTCGGCCAGTCGATGTGGAGGGCTTTTGTCGCCGCTTTGAGATCATTTTGATCCTGATCGAGGCTCACACCGATGACTTTAAGCCCGGGAGTGATCGAGGAATAATTTGCGAAGTCGCGAATCCAGACGAGGCAGGGGGCCGATTCCGCAGCCCAAAAGACGACGGCCACCACATCGCCCCGGTAGTTGGAGAGGTCGATGGTTGCACCATCAGCGTCCCTGAAATTCAGAGGAACCGGTTTTCCAAGTTGATCGAGTCTTCGGAGGTCATCCTCCAATCTCAATTTCAAAGAGGGATCAGGGGAAGTGTTCTCCAAAGCCAGGGCTTCGTTCACCAGTCTTCTCTTCAGTTCCGGATTATTGTCGCAAAGAGTCGAGGCCTCGGCCAAGAGGCGGGGAGCCCTGCGGTCGTTCGGAAATTCCCTTGAAAAAACACGGGCGCTTGTGACGGCCCGATCGCGCCTCACATCGGCGTCGTCGCCCAAATTCTGCCACTGAAGGGAGATCCTTCGGAACATCGTCTCGGCACGCTGGGCTGAGTCTGGGGCCTGCTTTTCAAGAAGCATCAGGCGCTCAAGGGAGTCATCCACGTCCCTGGAATTTTTCTCCAACGAGGCAAGCCTTGCCTTGGCCACCTCCAGTCTCACTTTGGACTCGTAGGACTTGGAGTCATGCGGAAAGTCCCTCAGGAAAATCTTGTTTACGTTGATCTGGGCGGTGAAGTGGGCGGCCATGGACGATTTTGCCTTGGCTGGGTTTGCCGAGAGTTTGGTCAGAGGAAGATCCAATGCAGTTACCTCGGCCCAGTCTGCATGGAGTATTTGAGTGCCGAGATTGATTCCTAATAAGCAGAGGATCGGGATGAGCTTCTCTTTCATGGGGTTGTGGCGGGATTTTTGATCGAGATAAAGACCGGGCAATGATCACTGGCCTGATTCCAGAACGATGGTCTGGCTATGCCCGATTGTTCCATGTCAATTTCAGGTTCCAGTGTCTTATCGACCATGATGTAGTCAATTCGGGAATAAACATCCGCCGAATCCCAGTATTCCGTCCACAGTTCGCCCCGTTCATCCGTTAGATCAAGTGCTTTGAGACGATCCGGGGCATCAGGTTTCCCAAGGATCTGCCGGATTGAGCGTGCGTTTTTGGTATCATTGAAATCACCGAGCACGATCAGGCGTGTCGTGGGATCCTCCTTGAGGATGTCATGCACCAAGCGATGTAAGGCAAGTGACTCAGCATCCCGCAAATCCGTTTCGTCATACTCCTCGGAGCTTATCTTTGCTTTGAGGTGGACGCCGAGCAATCGAAGAGGGCGGTTTCCGGGAAGCTCCACCGTGACATCCAGGATGCCGCGAGGACTGTGAAGCGTGAGTCCTCCGACCTGGATTGGCAGATCCCCCCGGGAGTGTTTCTCGAGGATAGGATACTTGCTCAGGAGAACGACATGGCGGGTGCTGTCGTTTCCCTGCAGGTATTCCGTGAAGGGATAATCAAGGCCCGCAGAACGGAGTCTGCGTTGAAGATCCTCCAGTTGCGACGGGTCGCCTATTTCCATAAGGCAAAGGATATCAGGATGGATCGTCCCGATCATCTTGGTTACGGTCTCCTTTTCCCTCACGGGTTTGCCCGCATTGGCCCTAAGTCTCCCGTTGATTCTCCGGGTCATGGAGAGATAGTTCTCAACATTGTAACTGGCCACCCTGACTTCATTCGTCTCCCCCGTTGCAAGCACCTCATTGGGGAGAAGCAAAGCGATCAAAACGGCGCCCCAGAAGATGGGGGCGCGTAAGGAAAACACGAACAACTCTTTTTTTAAGACTTCTTCTGCTCCTCCGAGGTCACTGGGGTGGAGGCATTTCCTGCATCCAAGGAGAGTGGAGCCAAGGGCGTGGGAGTTGTCGTGACAGTCGCTGTTGTTGAGGGATCCGACGATTTGGTGACCTCCTTGTCAAATTCCTCCTTGGCTTTCTTGAATTCATTGACGCTTTGACCAAGCCCCCGAGCAAGTTCCGGAAGACGCTTCGCCCCAAAAAGAACCAGAACGATGACAAGAAGAATGATCAGATCGGGTCCGCTTGGAATGCCAAATGCAAGGAATGGATGGAATCCTGTGGAGAAGAGAGTGAACTGCATCTTTACTTCCTAACACTCTGGGAGCGTCATGCAACAAATCTTCACGGATTGTCAGTCAAGGAGAGTCGTCCGTTCCAGCGCCCTGAGCATTGAAATTCCAGAATTCGGGTGGTGATCAGGGGAAGCGATGAGCAGGGATATCCAGTGTTTTGGTCTTGTCGTTAGGATGAGTTGCCCAAGGCTCGGGGAGTTCTGTAGAGTCCATGGAATGATCAGGGCAATTCTTTTCATGGCTTTGCTTCTCGCGGTTGCCGATCGTGCTTTTGCGGATCGGATTCTTTGTAATCAAACCGCTTCGGACGATCAACCCAAAGAACGGAGGATGATGGATCGCATTCTTCATCCCGACACCACGTTGAAAAGCTCCTACAATAATAAAATATTCAACCCTTTAGGGAGTGTTAAAATGAAGGAATATAACACCAAAGAGTATGCGGGAATCAAAGAGTTCTCCTCAAAGTCTTTCATGACGAAGTCGTTTGACGGGATGAAAAAAAACTGGTCCGGGCTCCTCAAGTACGCCGATTTTTTTTCCCATAAAAAAACTAGTAAAGAGTATCAGGTGAAAAACTTTGAGGCCACCAAGTCGTTCCCCTCGAGGAATGTCAAGACAGGCAGCTATCCGGAGCTGGATAAAAAGAGTTCCTATTCCACGCAAGATTCCTATTCCACTCGAGAGTTTATCGAAAAAGGGAAGACACAAGGTGCGATTGATAATAACGAGAAACTCCAGCAATCCATCAAAAAAGGGCTTTCCATCGATGAGGTGAGAAATCTCCTCAACAAAGCGCCTTGATTCTGTTCCCCTGCCATCTCGCAATTTTAACAGTCAAGAAACCGAATGAATCCTTTCGCCGATCAAATCGCCCCGCTCGTCTCCGGATGTGCCCAAGTCCTCAGTGAGAAGGAGCTCGCCGCCAAGTTAGCTCTGGGTCGCCCGCTCCGGGTGAAGCTTGGAGTCGATCCGACTTCTCCCGACATCCACCTTGGTCACACGGTCAGCCTTTCGAAACTGCGACAGTTTCAGGAGTTCGGCCATGAGGCCATTCTGATCATCGGTGATTTCACGGCCATGATCGGCGACCCTAGCGGTCGCTCCGCGACACGTCCCCATCTCAACCACGAGCAGGTCATGGAGCATGCCAAGACCTATCAGGAACAAGCGTTCCGGATCCTCGATCCCGAAAAAACCACTGTGCGTTACAACGGGGAGTGGTTCAAGGCGATGGGCTTCGAGGATGTCATCAGGCTGAACAGCCGGGTCACACTCCAGCAAATGCTCCAGCGTGAGGATTTCCGGGAACGTATCGACAAGGGGCTTCCCGTCCGCGCCCATGAGATCCAGTATCCGATCATGCAGGGATGGGACTCGGTCGTCATCAAGGCGGACGTTGAGTTGGGCGGCACCGATCAGTTGTTCAATATTCTCGTCGGCAGGGATCTCCAGCACGAAGAGGGGCAGCATCAGCAGGTTGCCATGATGCTCCCCATCTTGACCGGTTTAGATGGCGTTCAGAAGATGAGCAAGAGTCTTGGGAATGCTGTGGGTGTTGCCGAGGCTCCCGGTGAGATGTTCGGAAAGATCATGAGCATTTCCGACACCCAGATGACCGACTTTTACCGACTTCTTCTTCATGAGGAGATTGATCCGACGATGCATCCGATGGAGGCCAAAAAATCATTGGCCGAACGGCTCACCACCCGATTCCACTCGGCATTGCTTGCCAAAGGTGCCCGGGAAGAGTTTGAACTCCGCTTCTCGAAGAAGGATCTGGAGGCTGCCGACCTGCCCTCCTACATTCCCGTCGAAGGACTTCCCTGTGATATTGTTTCGCTCGGGGTGGATGCTTTTGAGAAGTCTTTTGGGGTTAAGAAGTCCCGTGGTGACGTCCGTCGCCTTGTCGAAGGGGGAAGTGTCTCCTGGCGGGGGGAGAAGATCACCGATCCCAAGGCCATGCTCTCCCTGGAAGAACCGGGTGTCCTGAAACTAGACCGCCGGAATGCTGTCAAAATTGGTTAGGAATGGTTGAATTTCAATCCATGAGTAACCTTTCCAAAGATCTTTCGTTCGACCAAAGGGCCTGTTTTATTGCGGGACCGGAAATCACGGGCACCACGCTGATGTGTTCCTTGCTGGATGGGCATCCCAATCTGGCGGTTTTTCCTGAAGAGACCAACTACATGCGCACGGTTTTGCCCAGAATGGGTCATCTCCCGCTGCA
>CAIKFI010000047.1 GCA_903826635.1 uncultured Spartobacteria bacterium
CTTTGGGGGGAGGAGGAGGTATAAGCTCGGGAGCCGCCAAGGAGTGGAGCACTTTGTTCCCGGACGATCCCCAGACAACAACGTAGATCAGGTTATTATCAGACACGATCTCCTCCTCCTTATGAAAGGGCTTGATCTCCTCCGAGCCGAACTCGGGGTGGGGCGGCGGTGGCGGTGGCTCCAGAATCCTTTCGCCCATCCCCGGGAGTTGATCCCGGGTCTCATTATCGGGATTTCCTTGAAAAGAGGGAGCATGGTGGGGTTGCAAGGCGGGTATGACCATCCTGACCCGTTGCTCCAGTTCCTCATCTATGCGATTGAACATGCTGATCCTCAGCAAGGACCAGGTCGTCACGCCGAATCCGGCGAGAACCACAGCAAGCAACAGCCCGTACCAGAACTGAAGCCTCCATCGGAGGGATTGTGTGAATTTGAAACGAGGATTTTTCATTCAATGCAGTAACCGTGACCGCGCCTGGTGACGATGAACTCCGAGCCGAGTTTTCCTCGCAGGTTGGAGATGTGAACGTCGAGTAGATTCGAGAGCGTTATATCGTTCTCGTCAAACAGGTGTTCATAGAGATTTGTCCGAGTTACCACCTGGCCACGATGCATGGCAAGGAACTCCAGCAGACCATACTCACGGGGCGTGAGGGACACAGGTTTGCCGCCAAGGGAGACCTGACGTGCCGGAACATTGATCCGAACTTGGCCGATCTGAATGACATTGCTCGCGATACCCGCCGAGCGGCGGATCAGCGCGCGCACTCGGGCGAAGATTTCATCAAGATCAAAGGGTTTGACCAGGTAATCATCCGCGCCGAGATCCAGCCCCCTCACCCTTTCTTGCAAAGCATCACGCGCCGTCAACATCATCACGGGGGTTTTCTTTTTTTTCCTGATTTTTTTCAGTATCTCCCAACCGTCCAGAAGCGGCAACATGACGTCCAATATGATGGCGTCGTATTCGGCATTCATCGCCATGAAGAGACCGTCCTCGCCATCAGTGGCGGTATCGATGGCGTAGCCCTCCTCGCGCAACGCCTTGGCGAGACTGGAAAGCAAATCCGCCTCATCTTCGATAATCAAGAGTCTCATGGTTTTTTGTTCAGTGTCTCCGGACAGGGTTTTCTCGGGCATCCCAAAACCATCCCAGATTCCTCCTTAAGATTTCATGAAGCAAATACAGTCTGAATATTTTTTTGAACTTCATCATTTCTTAAGGTTCATGGGCGTAGGCTCGCACTGGATAGGAAAACAACCCCAACCTTAATCCACCCCATGAAGACTATACCACTCTCCAAAACACTACTGGCCGTATCACTATGGATTCCCGCGGTAACCAAAGCGCTTCCCGTGCCGCCTCCCACAGGGAATCCACATCCAGTCATTCACATGGGTGATCAGATCTGGAGACCTTCCCCCTCACCCACTTTCTCTTCCACATCCGCTCCAACCGCTACGATTTCACAAATTATGCCCTCGACAGGGGATGTTGTGAACACCCCGAATATCATGCTGAGCGGAAATATCAGTCACAGCATTTATCCGTCATCCATGATTAAAACCACGATTAACGGGGCTCCTTTGAAACTTAATTCCGTTGGCGACTTCAACATCCCAATCAATCTGGTTCCCGGAACCAACACCTTTATTCTTCAGGCAGCAACAGCCGACCCCCGCCAGCAAACGACGGAAATATCGGGGTTCCTGGATGCATCGATGGTTTACGGCAGCGATACCAATCGTGCGAATGCCCTTCGATCATTCACCGGAGGACATCTCAGGACCAGCGGAACAAATCTTCTTCCTCTTAACAGCAATGGTCTGGCAAATGCCAACGATGCGGGCATCTATCCGGATAGTCAGTTGTTTCTGGCGGGTGATATAAGGGCCAATGAAAATATCGAGTTGATGGCAATCCAGACCCTTTTCATGAGGGAGCATAACCAGATTGCCAACTCCGTTGCCTTGTCTAACCCACGCCTCACTGATGAGCAACTCTACCAGCAGGCACGGCGAATAGTGATAGCTGAGATTCAGGCCATCACCTATCAGGAATTCCTCCC
>CAIKFI010000048.1 GCA_903826635.1 uncultured Spartobacteria bacterium
ACGGTGCCGATGACCCGTATGTGCCCGCCAAAGATTTAGCAGCGTTCGAGGACGAAATGCGCTCCGCGAATGTGGACTGGACGCTCATCAAATTTGGCGGCGCGGTGCACAGCTTCACGCAGCCGATGGCGGGAAATGATAATTCCAAAGGCGCCGCCTACAACGAACGCGCCGACCGCCGTTCCTGGGCCGCGATGAAGATGTTTTTCAGCGGCGTGTTGAAGTAAATTATTTCCATGCGCATCACCGGCGGCCAAGCAGCTCGACGAATTCTAAAAGTTCCCAAAGGACCTTAGGAAGCCCCCTCAACCATCGCATCCCATGAATCCAGAACTCCAGCAGGCCGATTGGCTTACAGATTCTTTTTTTAGGTCCGGTTCCTGTTATTCGCTTCATGCGGGGCCACCGGAGCCGATCTCGCTCCCCCTGGAAAAAACAGTCCAGACCAAGAGCCCCAAGGATCGTCTTGCTGATTTCTCCGATGAACCCGCTTGGTCGGCACGAGTCACCTCATGGGGCCGCACCCATTCTCTCCACTACGTTCAGATCGAGGAGGACGAGGAGTGATCTGGCGGCAGGAGGCAGGGGGCATTCAGCTCTGCTATCAGATCATTTTTGGCACAGGCCGTGCTTACTTAAAGTGGTGGACAACCCCACCGCAACCAACATGAAAAAAGACTCTCTTGAAGTCGCGGCCGTGATGACCTTGGTACTCACCAATCTGGTGATCATGGCCCTAGCTTTATTTGATTAGAAATCTCTATATCTCTTAAGCATCCACCAAGGTTCGGGGCTTAGCCCCTGTTCCATGGGCTCTTGCCGAGCTTGGCTCCCTTGGGATGGCTTTTCCTTAGGGATTGCTCCTATCAGCGGAGTGTTGTCGATACTCTCTCGGGCTCATTCCGCTCCACCTCCGGAAGGCAGCTGAGAAGAGAGCTGGCTCGGGGTATCCGCAGGATCGTCCGATCAGGCCGATTTCAAGGGTGCTTTCCCTGATCATTTTTTCCGCACGTTCACGGCGCATGGTTTGCAGATAAGTTCCGGGGGAGCGGCCCGTGGCGGCCTTCATGGCTAGCTCGAAGGCACGCCTCGACATGCCCGCAATCCTGGCAAGCTCGCCGGAGCTTACCGGCGACTCAGGATGACTGCGTAGGTAAGCGAGCGCCCGATCAACACCGGAGGAGGATCTCATGCTGCTCTCACGCTCGTGGAGTCGAGGGGCAATCGCCAGACTAGGACCCGTCGCATCGGATCCGCCATCGAGGAGATCGGCCAGTCTACGTCCCGCCTCCCTCCCCATCTCGGCCATCGGGAGTTCAAAGCTTGAGATGGCCATCCCGGCATAGAGTGACTCGATTCGGGAATTGCCAACTCCGACAACGGCCAGATCCCTCGGAATCGAGAGCCCCAACACCGATGCCACCATGAGCGCCCTCCGCGCCAGATGGTCCGTGGCGCACAGAAGTCCGGCCGGCTTCTCCAGTGCTCGGATGAAATCTCTCAGCAGATTGCCTGAGGAGGCCGAGGACTTGACCACCTGGTGCCCCTGCACCGAGCAGGCGGCGGCAAAGGTCTCCCCCAGTCGAAGGGATCCGGGGGGGCCGTTGGGGCCGAGATAGGCGACAGATTTGACACCGCTGGAGAGGAACAGACGCGCTGCCTCGGTACCCATCCGGCCATAGTCGGGAGTGATTGTAGGCACCTTCATCCCGAGCCACTCTCCGAGACAGACCACCTTTACATCCTGCTCAAGCAGGAACTCCACCCATCGCTTCCCCATGAACTCCCCGATGGTCCCGGCCAGGACACCATGCTCAGCCAGCTGTCGGAGTGCAGATTCGTATCCTCCGCTCAGCACGATCAGTTCATACTCTCCCCGCTCTGCGAAAAAATCCCGGACACTCTGTATAAGAATCATCTCCGACTCTCCGAGCTGAGGGAGCGCGACGGCGATCAAGGTTCGGAGATTGGTCCCGCGCCCCTTGGATCGTTGCTTTTTCTCTCTGAGCGGATTGCGCATATCCATAAATATTATTTGCGCTTTTACGCAATGACAAGACTTTGGATTTTGTTAGGGTGATTGTATGAAGAAAGCACTCATCACAGGCATCACGGGCCAAGATGGCTCCTACTTGGCGGAACTCCTTCTGAGCAAGGGCTATGAGGTTCACGGCATTATCCGCCGCGCCTCGACCTTCAATACCCAACGGATCAATCATCTCTACAATGATCCCCATGTGAACGGGACAAAGCTCTTCCTACACTACGGCGATCTGGCCGACTCCTCGCAGATGACGCGCCTGCTCTACGATCTCCGCCCAGACGAGATCTACAATCTGGGAGCCCAGAGCCACGTAAGAGTCTCCTTCGATGTGCCGGAATACACGGGCGATGTCACGGGTCTAAGCACCGTGCGTCTCCTTGAGGCGGTGCGCGAAGCCGGCCTGACTCAAGACGTGCGCTTCTACCAGGCCTCCTCCTCCGAGATGTTCGGCAAGGTGCACGAGGTGCCCCAAAGTGAAACAACCCCCTTCCATCCCCGCTCTCCTTACGGCTGTGCGAAGGTCTTCGCCTACTGGCTCACGGTCAACTACCGCGAGGCCTACAATCTGCACGCATCCAATGGCATCCTCTTCAACCACGAGAGCCCACGTCGCGGGGAGACCTTTGTCACCCGCAAAATCACCCGGGCAGCCACCCGCATCAAGATGGGTCTCCAGAACGAACTCTTCCTTGGCAACCTCGATGCCCAGCGCGATTGGGGCTATGCGAAGGAATATGTCGAGGTGATGTGGCTCATGCTTCAGCAGGACAAGCCGGATGATTACGTCTGCGCGACCGGTGAGACCTACACGATCCGAGCCTTCTGCGAGGAATGCTTCGGCCTTCTGGATCTCGACTGGAAGGAATACGTGAAGCATGACCAGCGCTACGAGCGCCCGAGTGAGGTCGAGCTTCTCATCGGCGATCCCTCCAAGCTGAAAAAACAGATCGGCTGGGAGCCGAAGGTTAAGTTCAAGGAGCTGGTCCGGATCATGACCGAGGCCGATCTCGAACTGGCTCGCCGCGAGCTTGCTTATCAGAACGTGGGTGGTGGCGCCGAAGGGACCATCACACCTCCGTAATTCACTTCCCGATCCGTTAGCCCAAGAGCTTCCAACCTGACTCGACCCACCATGGACAAAGCGTTCAAGATTCATGTCGCCGGACACGGCGGCATGGTTGGCTCCGCCCTCATCCGATCGTTGAGGGACAGGGGATTTGACAACCTCCTGCTTCGCTCGCGCAAGGAACTGGATCTCTGTGATGCTGTGGCCGTCAGGGAGTTCTACGCCAGCGAGAAACCCGATGTGGTGATCGTTGCAGCCGCCCGGGTGGGTGGCATCCATGCGAACAGCACTTACCCCGCGGAGTTCATTCACGAGAACCTGGCGATCGCCCACAATACCATTCATGAGGCTTGGAGGCATCAGGTAAAGCGTCTGCTCTTCCTTGGCAGCTCCTGTATCTACCCACGTGAGGCTCCCCAACCGATGACCGAGGAGTGCCTGCTCACCTCCCCGTTGGAAAAGACCAACGAGGCCTACGCCATCGCCAAGATCACGGGACTCAAGCTCTGCCAGTTCTACCGTCAGCAATACGGGGCCCTCTTCCACTCCGCCATGCCGACCAATCTCTACGGCCCGGGCGATAACTACCACCCGGAGAACTCCCACGTTCTTCCCGCGCTGATCCGACGCTTCCATGAGGCCGTGCAGAACAATGCTCCGACCGTCACCCTCTGGGGTACCGGCATCGCGCGTCGTGAGTTCCTGCATGCGGACGATCTCTCAGAGGGTCTGCTGACGGTGCTCGGAATGGAGAACCCTCCCGACTGGATCAATATCGGTTACGGAAGCGATGTCTCCATCAGGGAAGTTGCGGAACTGATCGCCAAGATCACGGGTTTTCAGGGTGAACTCCTATGGGACAGCTCCAAGCCCGACGGCACGCTCCGGAAGTTGATGGACAGCTCCAAGCTGCTCGCAACTGGGTGGAAGCCGAAGTATGGTCTGGAGGCTGGCCTGCGGCATGCCTACGAAGACTTCAAGGCACTCCAGTCGGCGGGGTCCCTGCGACAGATCTAAGAAATCTAAGGGTTTTGATTAGGGGCCTCCCCTTGATTAGGGCCGTGGCGGAGCGATGGTAAATTAAACCCCATCACATCCCATGAGCACCACATCGCACAAATCCCGCACCCGCATCCTCTCCGAAGCCGCCATGAAGGAACGAGTCCATACGACCCGAGCTGACAGGGATCTGACGTCGGACGGCTTGGACACACATCATCATGAGGCAAAGGCCTTGAAGTCTCTGCACAGAGCCACTTCTGTGAGAGAAATCACTGCGGCCCGTGACGCCACTCGCGCAATGGCAAACCGCTCGGCAGCTGCTCGTTCCTAATTCGATTATTCCTAATTCGATCGTTCTTGGGCGCTCCCTTCGGGCATCATTCCCCAGCCGGGACAAGATGGGCGGTTGCCGTCGGCCTCTCTTCCGGGGGAGGCCGGGAACGCTCTAAGAAAGGGCTTCCCTAGCTGTTGAGCATCGCCTTCATCCGGGCAAAGGCGTCGAGGGTCTCCTCTTCGCTCAGTGGCTCGGCAAGGATCTCCTCCATGCTTCCCGACTCGACCCCCTCGCCGAGTAGTTCCAGAAGGAATGGGCTTGGCGCGCAGGAGTTGACACTTCCGAATTTTTGACGCGTCGAGCAGTGAGTGATGGTCAGGCGGTGTCGGGCTCTCGTGATCCCGACATAGAGCAGACGTCGCTCCTCCTCGATGGTTCCCTCTGCCTTGGAGCGCTCGTGCGGAAGCAGTCCGTCCTCCGCTCCGACCAGCCAGACTTCCGGAAACTCAAGCCCCTTGGCGGCGTGCAGCGTGATCAGGGTGACTCCGGATCGGTCCTCCTCTTTCTCTTCTTCACGTTCCTGCTCCAACATGAGCCCGTCGAGAAAGCCTCGCGCGCCCTCGCGCGGGTGCCGCTGGCAATAACCTCCGAGCGCATTCAGCAACTCCCTGACGTTTTCCTGCCTGTTATCGGACTCCTGCTCCGACTTGCACCCCTTCTTCAGATCCTCGAAATAGCCGCACTCCTCCAAGATGCCCCGGAGGATCGATGAGGCATCCGCACCGGGAGTCTGAAGTTGGATCCGGTAGGCACCCCAGTCCTCGGTGAAGCGCTGGATCGCTCCGCGGGTCTTTGCCGAGCTTACCTCGAGATGCTCCGGCTCGTTGAGAATCGCTAGCAGGCTCTTCCCATTCTTAGCGCCGGCCTCGTTCGCCAACTGGAGCGTGGCACTCCCAATGCCCCGGGGAGGATTGGCAAGGACCCTGAGGAGGGCGTTGTCATCGTCCGTATTCAGGAGGGCTCCAAGATAGGCCACGACATCCTTCACTTCCCGGCGGTCGAAGAAACTCTTCCCTCCCACGACATGGTAGGGAATCCTCCGCTCGCGCAGCACCTCCTCGAACTGACGCGACTGTGCGTTCATCCGGTAGAGGATGGCGAAGTCGGTCCAAGGTCGGGCCTTCGAGCTGTTCGGTCCGGCGGCCTGGATCTCGTCCGCAATGAATTCCGCCTCGGTCTTGTCATCCGCCGCGGAGAGGATGCGGACCGGATCCCCCTCCTTGCGGTCGCTCCAGAGGCGTTTGCCCCGGCGGCGGGAGTTGTTCAGAATCAGGCGATTGGCCACCGAGAGGATGATGTCGGTGCTCCGGTAGTTCTGCTCAAGCTTAATGACCTCGGGGTCCGGAAAGTGTCGTTCAAACTCCAGCAGGTTCGCAGCCTCGGCTCCACGCCATCCGTAGATGCTCTGGTCGTCATCACCCACCACGCAGATATTCGGCCGGTCGCCGCCTGTCAGCAAACTGACCAACTCGAGTTGAAGGGCATTCGTATCCTGAAACTCATCCACCATGACATGACGGTAACGGGCCCTCCACTCATCACGGGCCTCGGGATGATCACGGAGCAATGTCCGCGCTTGGAGAAGGAGATCGTCGAAGTCCATCGCATTGAGCGTGCGCAGCTCGTTCTGATACTTGGAAAAAAGACTGCCCAAGGCCGTGTCCGTGGTCTCGGGTTCGCTCATCCCGAGATTCTTGGCCTTGCTGATGATGGCCCGTGCCAGCTTGGGATCGATAGGGTCCTGCTTGTCATGGATCCTCGCCGCCAGCTTCTTCACCAGACCGATCTGGTCGGACTCGTCGAAGATGCTGAAGTTCTCCTTGTATCCGAGGAAGTGAGCGTGCTTGCGGAGCATCCTGACGCATAAGGCATGGAAGGTGGAGAGCGTGATGAGCTTGGCCTGATCGGAGTTGACCGATCCGGCCACGCGCTCGCGCATCTCCTTGGCCGCCTTGTTCGTAAAGGTCACCGCAAGGATGGATGCGGGATCGACTCCCTGGGCAACAAGCCAGGCGATGCGGGCCGTAAGCACACGCGTCTTGCCGGTTCCCGCCCCCGCAAGGATGAGCATCGGGCCATCGGGATGGGTGGCCGCGCGGAACTGCTCGGGATTCAGGTCAAAGAGTCGGAAGCCGGACACGGTAAGAAAAGGATGAAGGATGAATTCTGTGCGCTGATAAGGAAAATCTAAGAGCAGAGACTACTGCGAAAACCCCATCCATGGAGGGGAAAACTTTGCCTCTTTTCTCCGCGTCTCTGCGGCTCAGCGAGAGCTTATCGATTAGCTTATCGATTCTGCGAATTCGCTGACCATCCGGGGGTACAGCTCGTGCTCGGCAACCTGAATGCGTGCATGGAGCGAATCCGCCGTGTCACCGGGAAGAACGGACACACGGCTCTGGCCGAGAATCTCTCCGGTATCGACTCCGGAATCCACCAGATGCACCGTGCAACCCGCCTCTGGGACACCGGCTTCCAGCGCTTGCCTCCAAGCCTCCAGACCTCGAAAGGCCGGAAGCAGCGAGGGATGAATGTTGAGGATCCGTCCTGGAAAAGCCCGGAGCAGCGGCTCCTTGATCACACGCATAAAGCCGGCCAGGACGATAAAATCGACCCCGGCTTCACGAAGAAGACGGACCATTCCTTCCTCGGCCTCCGGGGACATCCGGGTGCGGAAAGAGCCGGGAGCAACATACCGGTGAGGAATGCCGAACTCTTCCGCTAGTGTCAGAATCCCTGCGCCTTCCACATCGGAGAGGACAATCACCGGCTGCGCACCCAGCAAACCTTGCTTGAACGACTCTGCAAGGGCTCGGAAGTTGGACCCCTTTCCGGAACCGAGGACCCCGAACCGCCCCCCTCCGGAACATCCCGTAGCGGCACAAAAAAACCCCGGCTGTTTAGGGCCGGGGTTGTTCATTTCTTTCAGAACGATCTGAAAGAGAAGCTTAGTTTGCTGCGGCCACCTTGGCGGCGGGAGCGGCAATGGGGTCGACGTTCACACGGCGACCTGCACGGTCAAAGCGAACTTTGCCGTCAACAAGCGACCAGATCGTGTAGTCGCGTCCAAGGCCGACATTGAGACCAGGAAGGAACTTTGTTCCGCGCTGGCGGATGATGATGTTGCCGGCGATGACAGACTGGTCGCCGAATTTCTTGACGCCAAGCCGTTTGCTTTCGCTATCGCGGCCATTCTTGACGCTTCCCTGTCCTTTTTTATGTGCCATGGCAGTGGGATGTGTGGGTTGGAGAGATGGGTAAAATCTTAGGCCGAGATCTTGGTGATCTTCAGCTTGGTGAGTTTGCGTCGATGGCCGACGGTGCGGTGATATCCTTTGCGGCGCTTGAACTTGAAGGCGATGACCTTCTCATCCTTGTATTGCTCGACAACCTCGGCCTTCACGGTGGCTCCGGCAACGTGGGGAAGCCCAAGGTTGATCTTGTCACCATCCACGACGAGCAGGATGTCGCTGAAGGTTGTTTCGGTGCCGGCTTCGACATCGAGTTTCTCGACACTCAGGACGTCTCCCTCGGAGACGCGGTATTGTTTGCCGCCGGTTTGGATGATTGCGTAGGACATGGGAAATCTTTGGAAAAAGGAGAGTGAGGATGCCACGGAAGGCTTTGGCATACAATAGAAATTTTGATGTTTTATCTCTTGCTCCGTGGCGATCCCACCTTATGATGCTCCTCCCTTGCTCGGGTGGTGAAATGGCAGACACGTGCGTTTAAGGGGCGCATGCCGAAAGGCATGAGGGTTCGAGTCCCTCCCCGAGCACCACCTCTCCAGTCTGTGACTAGAGAGGTCTTGGTGACTTCAAGGAAGTCCGCCTTCGCCACACATGGCCTCCGACCCAATAGGCTAACAGTCTTCAGCCTATCCCCCTTGCAGCAGCACCTCCGCGGGATGATCCTGGATCCCCGACAGTTCGATGAGCTTGCGCAAGAGGAGCAAGGAAGCCAAAGCATCGGAGAGAGCCTCGTGCCATCGAAACTCCGGAAGAAGGCGGCGGGCTTCCGGCTCCAAAAAAAACTCTTCCGCAAGATCGGAGAGTGCATAGGAGGCGCGCCCCGGCAGGATCTTCCGGCTCAGGGTCAGCGTGTCAACCCAGGGGCCGAAGCCGTGGAGAGGAAAGGCTCTCAGGTAGCGTTTCTCGGTCCCGGCGCCATGGGCGACCATCCAACGATTGCCAAGCCGTTGCTTCAACTCGGGCCAAAGGGAGCGGAACTCGGGGGCATCCTTCAGGTCGACGTTCGTGATGCCATGGTGCTGTTGCGCGGTCCAGGTCACGGGTCGGTCAGTCCGCAAATAGCTCCGGTAAAACGAGGCTGAAGGAAGGATCAGCCCGTTCATCCAGGCAATACCGATCTGAACAGGAACGCCCTCCTCATGGGGCCTCTCGCCCGCCGATTCGAAGTCGATCCCGGCGAACTGCTGCTCGCCGACCCTCCTCGCTGAATGACCCACGGAAGCCATGGGAAGATCCTGTTGCCTTAACCGCGAAGCAGTGAGGCCGTGCTCTCCCAATCAAGGCAGGCGTCCGTGATCGAGACTCCGTAACGCAGCTTGGAGGGAGAGCCCTCGAGCGCCTGAGCACCGCCCTCGATATGACTCTCGAGCATCGCCCCGACGATATCGCTGCGGCCCGATGCGCGCTGATCCAGAATACTCTTCCAAACTTCGGGCTGACGGTAGGGATCCTTGCCGCTGTTGGCATGACTGCAGTCCACCATGATGGCCGAGGGAACCCCGGCCGCCTTGAGTTTGGCGGCGGCATCGGCGGTGTGCACGGGATGATAGTTCACGCCGTCGCGGCCCCCACGCAGGACGAGATGGCCGTCGGGATTTCCGGCCGTCTTGATAATGCTGGTCATGCCCTCCTGATCGATACCAAGAAAACTGTGACCCGAACGGGAAGAGCGCATGGCGTCGACGGCCGTCTGGACGCTTCCGTCGGTACCATTCTTGAATCCCACGGGCATGGAGAGACCGCTCGACATCTCACGGTGGGTCTGCGACTCCGTGGTGCGTGCCCCGATGGCCGACCAACTGATCAGATCGGCGATATACTGCGGGATGATCGGATCCAGGAACTCGGTCGCTGCGGGAAGCCCCAGGGCGGCCACATCCAGGAGAAGCTGGCGGGCAACCATGATGCCACGGGCCAGATCACCGGAGTCATTGAGGGCTGGGTCGTTGATGAGTCCCTTCCAGCCGACCGTCGTGCGGGGCTTCTCAAAATAGACCCTCATGACGATGAAGCGGCGGTCCTCGACCTCCTTGGCAATCACGGCCAGTCTCCGGGCATAGTCCAGAGCGGAAATCGGATCATGGATCGAACAGGGTCCGACGATCACTAGCAGTCTCGGATCCTCGCCGCGCAGGATACGGCGGCAGGTTTCCCTCTGCTCCTCGACCTGCCTTACTACCTTGGGTGAGGCGGAGAGTCTCTCCTTCACCTCACGCGGGGAGACAAGGCGTGTCACCGCGGAGACACGGATGTCCTCGATGCGGGGCTTGCCCTGCTTTGGTGTGCTCGCTTCTGTGGTGACGCTCATTGGAGTGGTGAATCCCGCCTTGGACGGGCTGAATAACATTCACTCAGAAGTGCCTTTTTGCAATCCGCAAGTCGTGGAAAGACTCGTCCTGGGCCTCCCGACCCTGTCGTTTTAGCTTTCAGCTTTACGGCTTTTTGGCATTTTCTACCCGTATGCCTTCCTTTGACATTGTTTCCGAAATTGAGCGGATGGAGATCGAGAATGCGGTCAACCAGGCCGTGAAAGAACTTGCCACGCGCTTCGACTTCAAGGGAAGCAGCGCCAAAATCGAGCTGACCAAGCCCGAACTCATCACGCTCTCGGCCGAGGATGGAAACAAGCTCAAGGGCATCCGCGAGATCATCGTCAACAAACTGGCCAAACGCGGTGTCGATCTCCGCAATGTGGAGCAGAAGGATCCCTCCTTCTCCTCGATCGGCAATGCAACCCAGGAACTCGTCATCACTCAGGGCCTTGAGGGGAACAAGGCCAAGGAAATCACGGCGGCCATCAAAGGAGAAAAATTCAAGGTCTCGGCCTCCCTTCAGGACCGGCAGGTTCGCGTTACGGGAACCAAGCGCGATGAACTTCAGGAAGTGATCGCCTTTCTGCGGGAAAAGGACTTCGGCGTCGCCCTGAATTTCAAGAACTTCAGGGACTGAGGTGGATTCGCCCCACGGCCAAAGGCCAAAGGCCAAAGGCCAAAGGTCAGAGATCTGGGAGCTCAGGGCTTCCAACCAAAGAATTTTCGCGACTTGATGATCTCGACCACTTGCGGTGGGACCATCTTCTCCCATTCCTGATCTCCCTTCTGAAGTTTTCCCAGAACCTGAAGGGAACTGAGCCCCAGGAAATCCATTTTGCACCCAGCCATCGGAATGATAAATCGATTCTCCAGCAGGTAGGCGTAGAGCGCCCTCAACTCGGGTTGAACTTGATAGGATGCCGCCTCGAGAATACGTCCCTTCTCGTCCTTGGTCGGATAGACATAGAGACGGACCCCTTTTTTAAAGAGCCGTCCCAGTCCCTCCAGAATACCGCCATCCAGATTGACGTAATATTTTTCGTCGAAGATCTCATGCAGGCTGGGAATACCAAGCGGCAGACCGATCGGTCTGTTGGTATAGCGGCTGAGATACTGAATCAGACGATGAAACTCCCCGTAGTTTGAAATCATGACGTTGCGCCCCATGGCGCCGAGCATATCGATGCGGTCCAGGAAATCCTGGAGATCGATTTCCCCGCCGCTCATGAGGTTTTTCATCGTGATCTCCAGAAGGATCTCGGGCTTCTCACCCTGCAGGTCGTCCTCCATGAGGAACATGGAGAGCGCACACTCCATCATATCGTAAGCAACATTGGTCACGGGGCGGAAGCTGCCGCGCTCCACAAGCAGGGGCTTGTGATAGAAGGCATCGGCAGCCTGCATCACCTCGCCATCGGCTCGAAAAAGAACGGCTTGGGCCAGTCCCTGTGTAACCAGTTCCAGACACATGATCCTATTATCGACCATGGCAAAGTCGGGTCCCGAGAATCGGATGACATCGATCTCGACACGCGTCGACTCAAGATCGTCCATGAGTGACCCGATGAAAGCCTTCAGGTCCTTGCGGAGAAAAAAAGCTCCGTAGATCAGGTTGACCCCGATGATACCAAGAGCCTCCTGCTGCTCAAGGTTGTGTGGGTCGAGCATCCGCACGTGGAGGATGATCTCATTGGGCTGGCTGCGCGGCGAACTCTGGAAGCGCAGGCCCATCCATCCATGGGACTCGTTGAGTGTCTTGTAGGAGCGTGCCGCCACCGTGTCGGCAAAGGCAAAAAACGTCCTCTCCGTCCCGCACTTCTCGTCAAGACGCTCGATGAGCAGGTCGTATTCGTGATCGAGCATCTCGCCAAGCCGCTGGCGACTCACAAAGCGCGTGCTCTTGCCGTAGATGGCATCCGAGAAGGTCATGTCATACGCGGAGATCGTCTTGGCAACCGTTCCCGCCGCTCCGCCCACGTGGAAAAACCGGCGCGCCACCTCTTGACCAGCACCTATCTCGGCGAAGGTCCCGTAAATCGGCTTCGCCATGTTGATCTCGAAGGCCTTCTTGTTCACCTTCATATCAAATTGATTGATCATTGCAGTTCCATTTTAAGGAGGGGGCGGGCATCTTGCCTAGGCATTCCGTGTGGCAATTTCGCAACAAAACACCGGCAGGGCATCGAATCCCGAGGAGTCGCTCGCCTTTGCGGCTCCGTGCGAAACTTTCCTTTCCTCCAACTTTCTGCGAAAAAACCAAGCTGATGAAGCGCTTGTCACTCTTACTGCTGGGGTTTACGGCAATCCTGATGACCGGGTGTCTTCATCCTCTCCCCCAGTATGAGCCTCCGATGCGCCGCGCCGCCGTGCAGAAGGTGCGCACCACGGCCTACACCCAGAGCGAGAGCGACCATCTGCGCTACGGAGCACGAACCGCCCTGGGCACCCCTCTCCGGCAAGGCGTTGTCAACAGCGCCGCCGCCGATTGGGCCCGCTGGCCCTGCGGCACCATGTTCCGGATCAGGGCCACGGGGGAGATCTTTCAGGTCGATGACTACGGATTTGCTCTTTCCGGTCGCAACACCATCGACCTTTACAAACCCTCCAAAAAGCTCATGCGGGAGTGGGGGGTTCGCCGGGTGACGATCGAGATCCTCAAGTGGGGCGATCCCTGGAAGAGCTACCGCAAGATGATCTGTGTCAGATCGTACCGCCATATCAGGCGCATGATGAACGAAATCAAATCGTGGTTTCGCACGCCTCCCCCGGAGCCGGTTTTTCCTCCCGGTGGACTCTGCCCGGCTCCGTTGCCCTCCAGTTATTCCAACTAGGGAATGAGGATCATGGCTTTCTTACCCGAGTTTTTGTTCATCGCAATTGTCTTTGAGGGGGTTCTTGCCTTTGCATTCCTTTATGGCGGCTTGACGTTGCTGCTTCAGTTTGATGACGAAGAGCTTCCCACGTTAAAAATCCGTCATCAGGAACTCCCCAAGAAGAACCCCAACTAATTCCTGCTCTTCTGGAAGTGTCAATTCACCTTCCAATTGGAATACAGCCGAGTCTCCAGAATGATCACGAATTGCCGACGACGATCCGACGCACGACCTTGCTTTCTGATTAGATTGGACTTTCTTGTGGCGCCTCTTCTCTCGTGTCACTGCCCCAAGTCCACGTTTTCAAGTTGACCGATTTTTCAGCTTTGACTGGCAGCAGGTGATTCCATCCACCGGCCATGCTCCTTAATCAAATCCACGAGTCGCTCCACGGCCTCACCTTCCGGGATATTGAACTTCACGGCCTGCTTGCCGACATAGAGGTTGACCTTGCCGGGGGCTCCCCCCACATAACCGAAGTCGGCATCAGCCATCTCACCGGGTCCATTCACGATGCATCCCATAACGGCGATGCGGACCCCTTTGAGATGTGAGGTTGAGGCCTTGATCCGCGCTGTGGTCTCCTGAAGGTTGAAGAGGGTACGCCCGCAGGAGGGGCAGGCGACGTAGTCGGTCTTGAAGATCCGGACCCCCGATGCCTGGAGGATATTGTAGGCAAGGCGGAGCGACTGACCGGGAGCCTCCTCGGATCGGAGGAGTATGGCGTCACCGATCCCGTCGCAGAGCAGTGATCCGAAAACGATCGCCGAGGTGAGCAGGTGATCGAGGAACTCACCGTCGGAATGAGGCGAAAGCGTGTCTTTTAGCAGGATCGGATGGCGCGGATCAAGGCGGGCGGCAAGTAGGCGGAAGGCGGCGATCGGAGCCAGATCGATTCCATCCCTGACGGTGACAAGTCTTGTCTCCGGGAGAGCATTCGCGGCCTGCATCTCTTCCGGTGAGCGCGGGTCAACGTCCAGCAAGTGATCAGCCCGAAGGAGATCCTCGTGGATCAACTCAGGTTGATAATCCCCGAGGCCCGCACGCTTATGGGCAACCGCCTCATCAACACGCCTTGGCACCGCAACGGCGACCGTTTCATTTCCTCCCAAGGCAATCAGGTGGACGATACCTTCAGCCGTCATTTTTCCCGATGCTCTCCGTTGGTATTCAAAGAGTGGCCATGTCGGGCGATCTCCCTGATTCGTTACAGGGTGGCCGATCCCTCCCTGAAACCGGGCGACCAAAGCTTTCGCCACGGGGATCTCATGCTCGCTGTCCTCGGTTAGCGAGACGCGGATGGTGTCACCGATCCCGTCCGAGAGGAGGGACCCGATCCCGATGGCGCTCTTGATCCGCCCATCCTCGCCGTCTCCAGCCTCGGTTACTCCAAGATGGATCGGATAGTTCCAGTCGTCACCCTCGGCATCAAGGCGGGCCACCAGCAGCCGGTAAGCAGCGATCATAACCTTGGGATTGGAGGCCTTCATCGAGAAGATCATCTGATGAAAATTAAGATCCCGAGCGATTCGTGCAAACTCCAGGGCGCTCTCCACCATCCCTCGCGGTGAGTCGCCGAATCGGTTCATGATCCGGTCGCTAAGGGAGCCATGGTTTGTCCCGATCCGGAGAGCAACATCCCTCTCTTGGCAAAGCTTCACCAGGGGGGTGAACCGCTCCCGGATCCTCTCCAACTCGTCGGCATACTCGGCGTCGCTGTAGTCGCGGATGTTGAACTTCTTAGAGTCGGCAAAATTCCCCGGATTGATCCGAACCTTCTCAACCCACTGCGCAGCCTCGAGGGCGGCCTCGGGCTTGAAGTGGATGTCGGCGACCAGCGGAACCGTGCACCCGACGGCATTCAGCCCGAAGCGGATGTTCCGGAGGTTGGCGGCGTCCTTCACCGTCGGTGCGGTGATCCTCACCATCTCGCACCCGACCTCGACTAAGCGCAGGGTCTCCTTCACGCAGGCCGCCGTGTCCATCGTGTCGCTGGTGATCATGGACTGGACACGAACCGGATGGGATGCCCCGAATCCCAAACCACCGACCATCACCTCACGACTCGGGCGTCTGGAGGAGGAAAAAAAATCCTTCACGTAGGAAAGCATTCCCACGACGGCGGCATCACCCGCACGGCTCATGGCTTCGAGGGTGCTGTCACCGGAGATGTCACCGAGGTGGATGGGGGAGTAAAAGTCATCGTCTCCGCAGACTTCTCCATGATGGTGGAGGATCTGTGCCCTGACACCAGATCGCTGACATCGAAGAACGAGATGTAGAGCATTGTGCCGATCAACAGCATGGCGAAGGTCGTCTGGACGATTTCAAGGGTTTTCTGATGGATGGGATGACCGCAGGCCCACTCGATCAGAGCCAGCAGGATATGGCCTCCGTCCAGCACAGGGAGTGGAAGCAGGTTCATCACCGCGAGATTCACATTCAGCACAACGCTGAACCAAAGAGCCAACTGCCACCCCATCGGGCTCTCAAAAAGCAGGTAGTAGATCCTCATGATCCCGACGGGCCCGCTGAGCTGCTGCACGCTGATCTCGGAATGAGGGGCGGTCACCGCGGAGATGGTCTCCCACATCGTGAGGATGCTGGATTTGATCTGGGTGAAGGGATTCGGATGGGTGAGGGTGACGATCCCGCGCTCATCCCAGAAGATGCCGATCCGCGCCTGCTTCTGACCATTCGGAACACGCGGCGTGACGGTGACGGTGTGTTCACTTCCGCCCACACCCGCTTTGCTCCCCCTGAGGATGGTCAGCGTGACCGGGGCCCCCTTGGTAGCGCTCAGGATCTCCGCCAAGGAGACCTGACTCAGCAGCTTCCGTCCGTTGGCAGCCACCACCAGATCGCCGCTGCAGAGGCCCGCCTCGGCGGCAGGGCTGTTGGAGGCGACCTTTGCAACCATCGGGGTCATGGCGGGCATGATCTGGATCTGGCGAAGATTCTTCCGTCCCCATCCCTTGTTCTCCTGAACCAGGGGCTCCACTTCGACAATTTTCTCGATTCCGTTGCGTTCGAATCGGATCGGAATAACGGGCGAGGAACTCACGGCGACATTCCAAGCGACGCTGTCGCCCATCCTGCCCATGCCGTTGATCCTTTTCACGGGATGCCCGTTCACCGCCAAGATCTTGTCTCCGGCCTGCAGACCCGCCTTTGCCGCAGGTCCTCCCTCCAGGACATAGCCGATCAGATTCGTGGTCTCCGCCTCACTCACGGGTCGACCCACAAAACAAACCAGACAGGCGAAGAGGAACGCTAGCCCAAGACTGGCCACCGGCCCGGCCAGGGCAACGATGATCTTGTCGATTGGCCTAGCGGCGGGGAGATCGGCTCCTTTCTCGTTTGTCTCACCCTCCAGGGCCTCCATCGGACCGAGTTGGGGAATGGCGACGAAGCCTCCGGCAGGGATCGAGCCAAGCCGGTATTCCACACCTCCGATAGTCTTCGACCAGAGTGGCTTGCCGAACCAGATCGCAAACTTCTCCACCTTCAGACCGCACCAGCGGGCCGCCACGAAGTGGCCCAACTCATGAACGACGATGAGCAAATTGAAGAGCAGGACGACCTCAAGGAGGATGCCCAAGACTTTGAAGATTCCGAAAAACATGAGTCGGAAGCCTCGCCTGCGTTCACAGAAAAATCAACCTTAGGAATTTCAGGGATCCTTTCCCAAGCGCAAGCAGTGCTTTTCCCCCCACCACCAACAGAAGGCGATCAGGAGGGTGAAAAACACCACGGTGACAAAATCGAACGCCATGGGACTTTTCGCAAGCAGCTCAACAACCGCTCCGATCAAGAGGCCAACAAAGGGGCTTGTAAACAAGCCAAAACTGCCAGCAGTTGGCCAGACCGCAACCCCACCCGTAACGTTTGGCTTCAAACCAGAACTTCTTTTTTCCTTCAGTCATACTTTTCGAGATGGCGTCGTAATTTTGGACGAAGAACAAGGAATGCAAGATCTGCGGTCTCTTTGACCTACCTTAAGAGAACAAGGACTCAGCCATTCGCCAAAAGTTCAAACCAACAGTAAAAGGAGCCCCGCGATGCCGTTAGGTCGCGATCCCGTTCCCAATATAGGTTAGGGTGGAGACCTACGAGCGGATCGCTGACGTCCAGTGAAGGCCTGTCATTGTTCCGCCCGATCAGCCTCCGGTTTGATCACATCGGATCGGGAGCATACAGACCGAATCCCGAACACCGCAGGGCAAATTCAAAAATGTTAAGAGAACGACCACTGTTCCAGTGGTTTGAGGAATCAACCGCGGATTTCGGCTCCCGCCGATTCCCGCAATCTCGCCACGATCCGCCCGAGGGCTTCTGTGACTTCCTCTGCTGTTAAGGTTCGGTCGGCGCGCTGGAAAGTCAAGGCGATGCCAAGGGACTTTTTCCCAAGCGGCACCTTCACCCCCTCGGGGTCGCTGAAAATGTCAAAAGGGGTGATTGATGAGAAAAGTTCTTCCTTTGCTCCCAGCACGATCTCCTCAACAAGGGCATAGGGAGTCGGGGAGTCGATGAGGAGTGCTAGATCGCGTCGAACGGCAGGAAACTTGGGAATCATTCCAAAGTGACTCGGATCCTTGAAGCCTCCGCCGAGAGCGGTCTGCAGGAGGGTAAGATCAAGCTCCGCAACGACGATCTGCCCCTGATGTCCACCCACCGTTACCTCGCGGGTCGCGCTCGGGGAGAGCACGCCGACGATACCTGCGGCTTTTCCGGAGACCATGATTTCCAACGCCAGAGGCAGGGAGGCCTGGGTCGTTGACCGGAAGGAAATCTCACCGGTGCTACCGCCCAAGCGTGAGAGAACGCCCTTGAGGTCGAAGAGGTCGAGCAAGCGAGCCTCCCCGCCACGCCAATCAGCGGGCGCAGCGCGACCTGTCATCACCATCCCAAGTCGGGTGGACTCCTCCGGTTGCCTGCTCTGATAGACGCGGCCGATTTCGAAGAGTCGGATGGATTCTGCACCATGGCGCAGGTTTCGCGAAACCGCATCGAGCAGTCCCGGGATCAGGCTCGCTCGCAGCGTGGAGTGCTCCTCGCCCATCGGGTTGCGCACAGCAACGACTGAATCCGATCCACCCAGGGCATAGGCTGCCTGATCACGGCTTCCGGAAAGCGTGCCGCTACGTGCCTCATGGAAGCCACCACCCGAGAGACGGCGTCGCAGTCCGCGGGCAAAGTCGTAGGCTTTGTCGGCCTCACTGGAGTGGGAAGGAATCCCCTGAACGCGGGCGGTGATATTGCC
>CAIKFI010000049.1 GCA_903826635.1 uncultured Spartobacteria bacterium
CAGGGACGAGGGGGATATCCTGCACGACGCTTTTCTCTTTCGGGCAAAATCTCCAGGACACTCTCCATCCGTTAACTGCTCGGCAGAGATTGATATCCTGTCACCGCCAGTTCGTGTTTCTTTTGGTCAGACGTCGATGGATTTTGGATCGGTAAGGCTTTCCCAGAAAGTAGAACGCATACTACTGCTATGCAATGAAGGTCGGAGTCCAGCGCGGGGGCGCCTCCTCCTTCCTGTCGGTTTCTCATCTCCGGAGGATGCAACCTTTGACATTGCCGTTGGAAAGTCACTCCGGATCCCTCTGCTCTTTGCTCCCCGGGAGGCAAAAACTTACAAGTGCACGCTTGCCTCCATGCCCGAGATTGAGGGGCTGAATCTTGAGTTGACCGGCGCCGGTCTTCCACGCTTCGAGCTCGTCAAACCCGATTCCAAGAGCTGTGAAGTGAAAAATCTTACCGGGCTTCCTCTCAAGATCTCCTTTTCGGGGGATGGGCGAGTTGTGCTCCCCCCGGATGAAGAGTTGCCGCCAATGGGGAAAAAATCATTTCAATTTGAACGGCAAGCGCGGCCTGGACGCGCCCCAAGCAAGCAGAACGCCCCGGTTCAGGTCACGCTTTCTGATGGGATGAGCAGTCTCGATCTTACGCTCTCTCCTCCCGATCTCAAACCGGATTCCATCCTGAAGGTCATTCCTCTCTCGTCAACAAACCTGGGAATGATTTCCAACGGAGAGGATGTGAAGATTAACTTTTCGCTCCTGAACCTTTCCGGATATCCCCTTCAATCCAGTTGGAATGCATCATCAAAGCAAGGTGGTATCTCCTCCGCATCTTCCATGTTTAAAATGCAGGCGGGTGAAACAAGGATCGAGCATCTTGTTTGGGCTCCTACTCGACTTGGTGATGCGGTATTGGAAATCTCTGTTTTTGATAAGACTCATGTTGTCGCTGATTTGAAGTGGAAGGCAATAGTCAGATCGCCGACTTCGTCCCAGACGATAACAGCACATCCGTCCGATTCGGATCTGATGAATGGCAAAGATCCGGACCGGGATTCAGATGCTGAGTTATCCAAGGGGGGGGAGGCGACTTCACTCCAGATCCCTCCTGTTCCGGGTGCGAGTTGTTCCGTGCGAACCTCTTGGACTGGGCATCACGGGTTGGCCATTTCATGGGATGCGTTGCCAGATGGAAATCTCACCCCAAGAATCTCGGAAGTCAGCATGCTGCTGACGGGTCCGCTGGAGTTGAAAAAAGAAATTTCGACCCCATCGGACTATCCTACCTATCAGGTGAAATTCCAAAAATTGGAGTATTTACTCAGGCCTCGTCTGAATGGACGCGACGAGGGCGTGATCCGGGACTTGGGACCTGGTTGGAAAACAATGGATCTCTCCCTTTTAACACCGCAAGGAACCTCATTGTATGAGTCGCAGTTTCAGCTCTTTATCCCTCCCGATTCCTCATGGAGTTTGTTGACAAAGGGTGTACTAACTCTTGTTAGCCTTTTTGCCTTGGGATTCCTGATCCACAGGTGGAGAAAACGGTCCTCGTGATACCCGGATATCGTTCCCAGGAAGACAATCAAACGTTTTTGAGAATGGTTCTCAAAAGATCGGAGCACTCCTTGATGATCTCCGGGGTGTGAGCCGTGGATAGGAAGCCGGACTCGAATTGAGAAGGCGCCATGTAGATTCCCCGATTCAGGGCCTGGTGAAAAAACTCTGCAAAGGCCGCTTTGTCACTTCCCATGGCATCGGTCAGATTAAGGATCGGTCCCTTGCGGAAATAGAGACAGAACATCGAACCAATCCGATGAAAACTCAAATCCCTTCCCTGAATCGCCCTACGCATTCCTTCGTCAAACATCTGCCCGAGATCCTCCAGAAGTTTCCAACCATTGATCCGCTCCATTTCCCTGAGTTGAGCGAGTCCAGCCGCAAGGGCGAGGGGGTTACCGGACAGCGTTCCTGCTTGATAGACAGGTCCGAGAGGAGCCAGTAAGTCCATCAAATCACGACGTCCACCAAAGGCTCCCACAGGGAGACCTCCCCCGATGACCTTGCCCAGGGTGGTCAGGTCGGGGGTGATTCCATAAATCTCCTGAGCTCCCCCCGGCGCAAGCCGGAATCCCGTCATTACCTCATCGAAGATAAGCAAGGCACCATGGCTCTGACAAAGCGCCTTCACGCCCTCCAGAAATCCCGGTTTGGGAAGATACAGCCCGGCGTTGGCGGGAACAGGCTCAAGAATTACTGCGGCAATCTCCCTGCCAAATTCTCGGAAGACAGAGTCAAGTGCCTCTAGGTCGTTGAATGGAACCGTTGTCGTGAGAGTGGCTAGTGCTGAGGGAACACCGGCACTGTCAGGTTGAGCAAGCGTGAGAGCACCGCTCCCCGCCTTGACCAGCAGGGAGTCCACATGACCGTGGTAACACCCTTCGAATTTCACAATTCGATCCCTTTGAGTCGCACCCCGTGCAAGCCTGATGGCGGACATCACCGCCTCTGTCCCGCTGTTGACCATACGAACTTTTTCGACGGAGGGGACCATACGGCAAATGGTTTCCGCCATCTCCACTTCCAGAGGATTCGGGATTCCAAAGCTGGTCCCGCTCAAGGCTTGTTCCCTGACAGCTTCAATCACCACGCCCGGCGCATGTCCAAGAATGGCCGGCCCCCAAGTGCCCACAAAATCTATGAATTCACGTCCATCTACA
>CAIKFI010000050.1 GCA_903826635.1 uncultured Spartobacteria bacterium
CCTGAAAACAATCTTTCGAACCTGCTCCAAGGATGGCAGATCGATGCCTCCCCTACTGCGACGCCATGTGTGAGGCAAATGCACGTCTGGAAACCGTGACCCTTGGTAGCGGTAGCGTGCGCCCGAGATCCGCGATGCCGTGACCGAGACCGAGACCGACCGCATCCGCACGCATCGCGATGCTGGAACATTTCTACGCCATGGCTGCGGAGCTTCCGCAGGAACGCCGAAAGGAATACCTTAGGAAGATGCTTCCTTTGGTCATTGACTCTTGCGGAGCCCGCTGATGACCAAAGCCCTCGAGCAGGGTCGGGGAGCGATGGAGCGCCTTGCTGCAGGTGAAGATCTCGCTCTGAACGAGATCATGGATCGCTGGAAGAGCAGGTTGAATGCTTACCTCTACCGCTTCACGGGGAATGAGAGCTTGGCGCTTGATCTCACGGAGGAGACCTTTGTGCAGCTTTATCAAGGTCGGGCCAGATTCCGTCCCGGTGCGAATTTCTCCAGTTGGCTCTTTGGCATGGCCGCAATCATCACCGCTGGAATGTGCGCCTCCCCGCGCTCTCCTTGGAGGCCGCGGTTGCCGTTGCCTCCGATGGAGATCTGGGTCAGTCGGCGGAATTGCACGAGAGGGAAATTGCCGCACTCCCTCCCGATCTGCGCAAGGCGCTGATCCTTAGCGAATACGAGATCTTTTTACAAAGCGGGCAGGGGTGCTTGCCGTCAAAGGTCTTCTCCACAGCTTGTGTCAGGGATCCGGTCTTGGAGAAATCATGCACCATATTCACCCAGGCAATCCCCTGAAGAACGGCAAGAGGCCCTCCGATCGCCACGAAAAGCGCAAGGGCCATCGCCATCGTCATGATGCGGTGCCGAATCTGCATGGAACCATTGATAGTCGCAGGCTGGAATTCGGCCAATCAAAGTCGATGAATTGTTGGAAATCGTCCGCGAATCACCAAAAATATCGACTACTTTGAAGCCCGACATCTTGGAGAGAGCTTTGCGATATCAGCAGTTCCAAAAAACGGCAGATAGCTAAGCGGGCTGTAATTGAATAATTTAGTTGTCATTGAGCACTTCAGGCTTTCAAATTTGACTCATGAAAATCCTCACTTTTCTTAGTTGCTTTTTTCTGCTGATTCTGTCCGCTCAAGCTGCGCCAGATACCTCCGCAGGAAGTCCCTCGCAATCCCAGCAGGGGGTATCCAATACGAATCAAATGTGGACTTGTCCGATGCATCCAAAGGTTATCCAAGATCACCCGGGCACGTGTCCGATCTGTGGTCCTGAGATGAAGTTGGTGCCCGTGCCTGCTTCCTCCCCCGCCTCTCGTTGAACTCCCTGCGCTCAAGCCACTTTGCACCCCAGCAATTGGCAAGATCTGGCTCCTGATTTCCTTGTTCAAGGATGGATTTTTCCAAGGAACCATTCCTGCGGTATCGGTTTAAGGACTTGTTGAATTGTGACATGAGTCGGGCCACAAGCCAGTTTGCCAGAGGTTCCGTCATGCCTCTGATGCTGGCCTTAATAGCCTTGATGACCTTGGGGAGTGGTTGCTCGCGCAGTCACCCAACCAAAGAAAACCCGCCGGAATCTACCACTTCCAAGAAAGAGATTTGGACCTGCTCGATGCATCCTCAAATCAGAGAGGATCATCCTGGAGCCTGCCCCATCTGCGGCATGGCGCTGACTCCACTCCGAACCTCGATCCCTGCCGAGGCCACCAACGCACCAATATTCCCGACTACTGAAGCGCAGCCAAAGAAAACCGTGGTCACCCTGGATGCTGCTCAGAGTTCGGTCTCCAGCATCAAGACGGCGCCTGTGGAGTTACGGATGGTCCAGCGCAGGATCGACCTATTCGGAGAGATCGCCGACGTCTCCGACAGGCATACGTCCTTCACATGGTATTACGGAGGCCGTGTTCAGAAGGCCCTGATCAATTACAACACGACGGAGGTCGCAGCAGGAACTCCGATTCTGGAAGTGTTCAGCGATGAGGCGATTGCGGATCAGCGTGCCTATCTTGAAACACTGCGTCAGTTATGGTCGGAAACGTTCTACCCCCGCAAGAACCTGGAGGCCCAGATGTCAGCGATCGCACAGCGTTTGTTGAAAATCGGAATGACCCCGACCGAGTTAACAGACCTTCAAAAAAAGGGAACGATCCGCACCACGTTCATCATTCGTGCGCCTCAATCGGGAACCATTATGGGAGAACTTCCCCGCGCCGGGGAGCGATTCACCACGGACAAGGTTCTTTTCCATCTTGTGCCCCTTGATGAGGTGTGGTTCATCGCGGATGTCTACGAACAGGATCTCTCCCTTCTCAAGTTGGGTCAGGAAATCAAAATCCATTGCAGCGCTCATCCCGAGGACGTCTTCATCGGAAAGCTTGTTTACATAGACCGGGCAGTGGATCCACAGAAGCGGACACTCAAGGCGCGTTTCCTTGTCCGCAATCCAAAACTTCTCCTTCTTCCCCAACTCTCGGCTACGGGCACCCTGGAACTCGGCCTTCAGCAGTCGATCCTCTCCATTCCGGCATCCGCCGTGATCAATACCGGCAAGCGTCAACTTGTTTATATCGAAACCTCACCACACACCTATGAGTTGAAAAAAGTAAAGATTGGAGCCGAAGGACAACTCTCCAAGGGCGGTTCCACCCGTTGGGTCCCCATCCTCGAAGGACTGAAAGTCGGTGACAACGTGGTGATCGAGGGGGCATTCCTGATCGATGCCGAGGCCCAGATGAGAGGCCTACCTGCTTCGGATGCAGACCCCTCGCTCAAGCAGTCCCAGTAGAGTCGGAAAACCTGTCAAACCGTGATCGAGCGTCTTGTTCAATGGTGTTTGGAAAATCGGGTTCTTGTCCTGATCGCGGCATTGCTCATCTCTGTTGCGGGTATCAACGCCATCTATCAAACCCCGGTCGACGCGATTCCCGACCTGAGTGAGAATCAGGTGATTGTGCTGACCGACTGGTCGGGGCGCTCCGCCCAAGAGGTCGAAGATCAGGTTACCTATCCCCTCTCCACGGCGCTGGAGGGCCTTACCGGTGTCAAAGAGGTTCGAGCCCAGTCGGCCTTTGGTTTTTCAATGCTCACGGTCATCTTCCGCGATAATGTGGACGTCTATTTTGCCAGGACGCGCGTCTTGGAGCGACTGAACTCCCTTCCCTTTAGTCTACCTGCGGGTGTTACCCCTAGACTCGGTCCGGATGCCACCAGCATCGGCTGGATCTATGAATACTATCTGGATGACACGGAGGCTCTTAAGGCTGGGAATGGTCTTGATCTGGGACAACTCCGATCGCTTCAGGATTGGTTCGTGCGTCTTCAACTCAATGCCGTGCCGGGTGTTGCCGAAGTGGCCAGTATCGGGGGCTTCGTCCGTCAATATCAGGTGGATGTGAATCCGAACAGTCTCCGCGCCTACGGACTCCCCCTTTCGGCCGTGATCGAGAAGGTCCGTGGCTCGAGCCAGAACGTCGGTGGCGGCAACATTGAAATCTCGGGCCGCGACATCACGATTCGCGGCCTCGCCCTGGTTCACTCTCCGGATGATCTCAAATCCGTTTCCGTGGGTTATTTTGAGGGGCGTCCGGTGACGCTGGAGCAGGTTGCGACGGTGAGCATGGGCCCCGAACCCCGCAGGGGAGTTCTGGATGTCCAAGGGCGCGAAGCGGTGGGCGGGGTCGTGGTCATGCGCTACGGGGAGAGCACGCAGCATGTCATCCAGAGGGTCAAGGAGAAGATTGCCGACATCAGCAGGGCTCTCCCCCCAGGTGTGAGCATCAAGCCCTTCTATGACAGGAGCGCACTGATTAACCGTGCAGTGGATACGCTCCGCACGACGCTGATCGAGGAGATTGTGCTCGTCACTCTCGCCCACCTGATTTTTCTCGGCCATTTTCGAAGTTTGGTCATCGTGACCGTGCCGTTACCCCTCTCGATCCTGATCGCCTTCATTCTGATGAAGTGGACTGGAATCACCTCCAACATCATGTCCCTGAGCGGCCTCGCCATTGCCATCGGCGTCCTGGTGGATGCCGGCGTCGTGGTCACCGAAGCCGTGATCCGGGAGGCTCATGCCGTGCAGGAGGGGCGGGTGCCGGGACTTTCCTACCCGAAGGATATTTTTGCGATCGTGATGAAGGCCACGCGTCTGGTGATCCGCCCCATCTTTTTTGCGATGATGATCATCCTGCTGGCATTCATTCCGATTTTTGCGCTCGGGGGAGAGGCGGGAAAGCTCTTCCATCCACTTGCCTTCACCAAGACTTACGCCATGGCGGGAGCGACGTTACTGGCTCTCACACTTGTGCCCGTCCTGGCCTCCCTCTTTGTGAGGGGACGCCTGCATGATGAGTCGGAAAACCCACTCATGAGATTTCTCTTGGGACTCTACAGGCCCGCGCTGGTGTGGTCTCTGGATCATCGCAAAACGGTGGTTGCCATGGCTTCCGCGATCCTGCTGGGAGCCCTCTGGTTGGGAAGTGGGATCGGATGGGATTTCATGCCCGCGCTGAATGAGCGGGCCATGCTTTTCATGCCGACGACCCTGCCCAGCGCTTCGGTCCCGGAAATCAAGCGCGTGATGTCGGCACAGGACAAAATTCTCTCCTCCTTCCCCGAAGTGGAGACCGTGGCGGGTAAGTTGGGGAGAGCTGATTCAGCAACCGATCCGGCACCCGTCTCGATGATCGAGACCACCATCATGCTCAAGCCTGTTTCAGAGTGGCGTCCGGGAATGACGATGGAAAAACTCCGCTCGGAGATGTTGGAGAAAATGCAGCAGTTTCCCGGATTTGTGCCGGCTTTTTTGCAACCCATCGAAAACAGGATCCTGATGCTTAATACCGGCATCAGGGGCCAGGTTGCCGTCAAGATTTTCGGGACTGATCTCCAACGCCTGCAGAGTCTGGCCATTGAGGCCGAGAGGATCCTAAAAACCATACCCGGAGCCGCCGACGTCTATGCGGAACGGGTGGTGGGGACGCCCTACCTTGAGATCTCCATTCGTCGTGACGATGCCGCCCGCTACGGAGTTCCTATTTCCGAGATTAACAGCACCATCGAGGTTGCCATGGGTGGTGAAACGCTGGAAACGACCATCGATGGAAGGCAGCGCATTCCGATTCGAGTCCGCTATCCCAGGGAGTTGCGCGGTGATCTGCCTTCGTTGGAGCAGGTGCTGGTAACATCGATGAGGGGGGAGAATATTCCGATCTCCAAGGTGGCTGACTTCAACCTGACAACCGGTCCCGCAATGATCTCGAGTGAGAACGGCATGCTGCGGGTCTTTGTTCAAGCCAACGTTCACGACCGTGCTCTTGCGGAGTTTGTTGGGGAAGCACAGAAGAAGGTGGCGGATCAACTCAAACTCCCTCCTGGATACTACATCGGCTGGGGCGGGCAGTATCAGAAGCTGATCGATGCCTCCCACACACTCATGGTGATTTGCCCGCTCGTGATCCTGATTATCTTCGTGCTCCTCTACATGACCTACAACTCCTGGAAAGAAGCGGCCCACGTTCTGCTGGCCGTTCCCTTTGCTCTCTCCGGCGGTCTCTACCTGCAGTGGTTGCTTGGCTATCATTTCAGCATCGCTGTTGCGGTCGGCTATATAGCCCTCTTCGGCACAGCTGTTCAGACCGGAGTGATCATGGTCATCTATCTGAACGAGGCGCTTGAGAGGAAACTTAAGGAGGCGGATGGTTCTCCGACGCTTCGTGATCTGAAGGCCGCTGTCTTGGAGGGGGCATTACTGCGACTTAGGCCAAAAGTGATGACCGTTTCCACGATCGTCGCAAGCCTTTTGGTCATCCTGCTCCCAGCCTTCTCGGGTGAAAGAACCGGCATCGAAATCATGCGCCCGATTGCCGTTCCAGTCGTCGGAGGAATGATCAGTAGCCTGATACACATCCTGATCGTAACGCCCGTGCTCTTTTTTGGCCTGCGCAAACGGGAGTTGGCATTAAAGTAGGTTGTGCTTCCTGTCACAAAGCAGTAACCATCTTTCCACGTTGGCGGTTCTTCAGTTTGCGCCCACTCCCTATTAGCCTACAGCATAAACACCCACTTTTATGTCCGATCCCCGATACGACACCCTTGCTCGAGTTCTTACCTCTCACTCCACCAAACTAAAGGCTGGTGAGCGCGTGCTCATTGATGTCGCGGAGACGCCCGAGGAATTCGTCATCGCCCTGATCCGTGCGGCCCGTGCCGCGAAAGCCGAACCCTATGTCGTGATGCATTCGGGACGCGTTAGTCGTGAGTTGGCCATAGGTGTAACCGGTCCCCAGGCGGCCACAATGGCAGAGATCGATCTGGCCAGACTCAAGAAGATGCATGCCTACATCGCCGTGCGCGGTTCGCAGAATATCTCCGAGATGGCCGATGTGCCCCAGTCCCAGATGGCTCTTCTCTCCGCAAAGCTCCGCCCGGCTCTTGATTATCGGATTAATAAGACGCGCTGGGTGGTGCTCCGCTGGCCGACTCCTTCGATGGCCCAGCAGGCCCAGATGAGTTCGGAGGCCTTC
>CAIKFI010000051.1 GCA_903826635.1 uncultured Spartobacteria bacterium
AAACGTGCCGCTGAACTCGTGACTGCCAACAAGGAACTCACCTTTCAGAACTTGGAAAAGTCCAAACGTGCCGCTGAACTCGTGACTGCCAACAAGGAACTCACCTTTCAGTCCAAACGTGCCACTGAACTCGAGATTGCCAATAAGATTATCAACATGGCAATGGAGGCCGCGAAGATTGGTGTCTGGGATTGGGATCTCACGTCCGATCAAGTCTCTTGGGACAATCTGATGTTCTCGATCTACGGGATGCCGGAGACTAGTAACGGAATAATCTGCTACGAGGATTGGAAGAGCCACGTGCATCCGGACGATCTGGCTGATCAGGAAGCCTTACTCCGCAAGGTCGTCGAGAGAGGAATCCATCAGCAGAGAGAGTTTCGGATTATCCGGGATTCCGACCATGCGATACGGACAATCAACGCATCGGATGCAGCCATCGTGGGAGCCGACGGGAAGACAAAACGTGTGGTTGGAATCAATCTCGACATCACTGAAACCAACCTGAGATTGGAGGAGATCCGCAATCTGAATGCCATTCTCAAAACGCGCGCCTCGGAACTGGAATCCTCAGTAAAGGAACTCGACGCCTTTTCCTACTCGGTCTCCCACGATCTGAGGTCCCCTTTACGCGCTATCGACGGTTTTTCACGCATTGTCGAGGAGGACTACGCCGACAAACTCGATGACGAGGGAAGGCGCCTTCTGGGTGTTATCCGCACTGAAGCCACGCGGATGGGACGCCTTATCGACGATCTCCTCGCCTTCTCCCGACTAGGTCGCCAGCGGGTCGAGCCCGTGATGATTGACATGAATGCGATGGCCCGGCAGGTCTTTGACGAACTTGTGGCACTGGATCCTTCCCAAAAGATTCACCTGACCCTGCATCCACTTCCCCAAGCTTTTGGCACAGAAGCAATGATCAGGCAGCTCTGGATCAATCTGATCGGGAATGCCGTGAAGTTCACCGGGAAGCGTGAGTTGGCGGAGATCGAGATCGGCATGACTTCAGGAAAGACAGGGATTGCAGCCAAAGCTGAAGATACAGGTGAGCAAGTCTATTTTGTGAAGGACAACGGCGCTGGCTTCGACATGCGCCATGTCGACAAGCTCTTCGGTGTCTTTCAGCGACTCCACACCACCGAAGAGTTCCCGGGAACGGGCGTTGGACTTGCACTTGCCCAGCGTATTGTCCATCGGCACGGCGGCCGCATCTGGGGGGAGGGTGAGATCGGCAAAGGGGCGACGTTTTCCTTCACCATCCCAAACTTGATGACGATCAAACCTGATTCACATCAAACCACCAACACACCATGACGATCAAAATAGAACATATAGAGCCAGTCGACATCCTGCTTGTGGAGGACAACGCGAATGATGCCCTCCTCACCATAAGGAGCCTCAAGGAATACAAGCTAGCCAACAACATCGTCCACATTACTGATGGACAGGCTGCACTTGATTACCTCTATGGGGAGGGGAAATATGCCGGCAGGGATGTCTTGAAGCTACCAAAGGCCATCCTTCTCGATCTGAAACTTCCAAAGCTGAATGGGTTGGAGGTCTTGAAAAAGATCCGTTCCATGGAACAAACAAAATTCATGCCCGTCATTATCCTGACGTCGTCTCAGGAAGAACGTGACCTGCTCGATTCTTACAGAATGGGAGCCAACAGCTACATTGTTAAGCCAGTGGAGTTCGAGAACTTTGCGGAGGCCATCAAACAGGTTGGCTTCTACTGGCTTCTGCTGAATAAGCCGCCCATCATCAAACCAGTTCATGAAAGTTGAAAAAAAGATCTTTCGGATCCTGCTGCTTGAGGATTCCGACTTTGATGCAGAACTGGAGATCAGGGAACTTCGGAAAGCGGGACTCGACTTTGTCTGGCAGCGGGTCCAGAGACGCGAGGAATTCAGGGAGGCCCTCACGAACTACCAGCCAGATCTGATTCTCGTCGACTACAAGCTGCCCGACTTCGACGGTGGCCAAGCCATCGTGATGGCCAAGGAAGTCTGCCCGGACGTTCCGGCCATCGTCGTGACTGGAGCGGTCGGCGAGGATACCGCCGTGGATCTCTTCAAAATGGGAGCCACTGATTTTGTGCTGAAAGAGCGGATAGCAGGTCGTCTCAGCCACGTTGTCCTGAGAGCGATTACAGAGACTGCCAACCGGATGGAAATACGTCAGGCCCAGGAACAGCAATCCCAACTCAATATCGAACTCCTACGACTCGCCACTCATGACCCCCTGACAAACGCTGCCACGCGCCCGCTCTTCCTTAAGAGTCTCCAGGAGGCCATCTCTACGATCAATCCTCAGGCCCCCGAGTCGGCCTTTTTCGCAATCGAGATTCAGTATTTCAGAATGCTCAACATCACCTACGGAGTCACCTTTGCGGACCAAGTCCTCGTGGAGACTGCTCGGAGACTGAACTCCCTCTGCGAGGAGAAGGATCTGGTCGGGATTCTCGGAGAAGATAAATTCTATCTTCTCCTCTGCAGAGCTGGCTTGGAAAACAAGTTGCCCTCACTTCTCAAGGATCTTCGGAACTGCTTCGACCGCCCTTTCCATCTGCGGAACCTCGACATAACGGTCGAAGCCTCGATCGGCGGCGTAATCTTGAAAATCCCAGGGGAGACCCCGTCAAATATCCTCTCCCAATGCGAGGAAGCCATGCGGCAGAGCAAGAAAGGTCAGGTCTTCATGGTAAATGATGAAATGTTCGCTGAACTCAAGCGCAGAAGCCTGCTCGACAGTGAAATTCGTGAAGCGTTGACAGGCGACAACCTCTTTCTCCTCTTCCAGCCGATCGTCAATCTCCAAAACGGCCGGATCCAAGGAGCGGAAGGCCTGTTGAGATTTCGCCAGAAGGATGGGACCATTCTGCCTGCTGAAAAATTCATGGACGCCCTGATCCGGACGGGCTCCCTCTCCATGATCGACGAAGCGGCATTCACCCACTTCCTCGCCTCCTGGAAAATCGTGATCGATCCCCTGCTCCGGAGAGAGGATTTCAGATTTTCCTTCAACATCTCGCCCGGCATCCTTGTTAACGTTGGGTATGCGCAAAGAATCCTCGACCAGATCCTCAGGGGTGGAGCCAAGGCCGACTCCTTCACGCTCGAGATCCTTGAGGAGGGTCTCATGCCGACCAACGGAACAGTGTGGGAAAACTTGAGCATTCTCCAAAAAGCTGGCATCCAGATCGCCGTGGATGATTTTGGGATCGGCTACAGCAATCTGGTGCGCCTCTCCAAGCTCCCGATCAATGAGATGAAAATCCCGCGTGAGTTGATCGGCTGTATTATGTCCGACAACGCACGGCTGAAAGCCGTGCTCGAAACCATCGTTGGCATCGCCAAGCACCTCGGTCTCCTGATCGTTGCCGAGGGAATCGAAGAGCAGGCCGAGGCCGATTATCTCCGAGCACTCGGTTGCGAATATGGTCAGGGATATCTCTATGGGAAGGCGATGCCTCTGGATGAGCTGGTCACCTTGGTGGAGAAGCAGGATAAGGGCGCTTCCTAAATCCTAATAGCAAGACCTCATCAAAGAGGGATCTCCTCACCCAGCCAGATCACCAGCCTTGGAATAACAAGGAATCTTCAGAAGTCACTAGACAACAGAAAACCTCATTAGGAGCTATCCTGATTTCGTCACCTTTTAGGCAGTTTTCTTCTTTTTTGGAAAAAGCCATGAAACAAAGCCACTGAAAAAGAGAGCCGTGAGAATAATCCCAAGGGACCAGGTCGTCGGGAAGTGTCCGTCAAAGTAATGGTCTAGCCACGCCATCTTCAACCCCACGAAGCAGAGGATGAATCCGAGGGCATACTTGAGGTAGTGGAACTTGGAGGCCATCCCCGCAAGCAGGAAGAAGAGGGAACGAAGGCCGAGGATCGCAAAGATGTTCGAGGTGAAGACGAGGAACGGTTCCTTGGTAATGGCGAAGATTGCCGGGACACTATCGACGGCAAAAATAATGTCCGTGAACTCCAGAAAGAGGAGAGCCAGCAGCAATGGAGTCCCGAGCCAACGCACACCTTCCCGAACGAAGAAGCGCTGATCATGAAAGACTGGGGAAATCGGCAAAAACCGCTTCAACAATCTAATCAGCACATTCTTCGAGGGATCGGGATGGGATTCGGGACCGAAGGCAACTTTCAGTCCTGTGAATGCTAGGAAGACGCCGAAGATCAGCGGAACCCAGGAGATCTGCATGAGTATGGATCCCAGAGCGATGAACACTGCTCTGAAGACGATCGCTCCGAGGATGCCGTAGAAGAGGACACGATAGCGGTATTTCTCTGGGATCGCAAAGAAGTCGAAAACCACCAGAAAGATAAAGAGGTTATCGATCGAGAGACTCTTCTCGATCAGATAACCGGAAAGAAACTCCAGACTGCACTGCTTGGCCAGAGCCGAGGGGTCGAATCCGTTCAGTCTAGGATCGAGGGAGAAGGACCATCGTCCATAAAAGTAAAGTCCGACACAAAAGATCAGAGCCAATCCGATCCAGAAGACAACACCATGGATAGCCTCGCGATGGCCAATCACTTGTTCCTTACCATTCTTACCGCGTAAATCAAGGTAGAGACTTGCGAGAATGAGAAGGCAGAAAAGTCCGTAAAGCCACCAGGATGTCTCGATCGGAAAAAGTTCGGGATGAAAGGCCGCCGCGATCATTCTGCAGTTTCTCGATCCGGCAATGAAACAGGATCACGACTCACCAGAAGCTTGTCGATCCGCTGGCGATCCATATCGACGATCTCAAAACGGAATCCATCCTGCTGGAATTGCTCCCCTTCTGCGGGGATGTGGCCGAGGTGGTGCAGGACATAGCCACCGATTGTCTGGTAGCGGTTGGCCTCAAATTCCTCGTCGGTGAACTGCATTCCTATCGCCATCGCTGTTTCTTCAAAATCCAACTGGGCATCCACAAGCCAGCTTCCATCAGCGCGGGTGATGATTTCAGGATATTGTTGGCGGACACCACGTTCGGGAAGACGACCGATGATCGCCTCGACCAGATCCTTGAGAGTCACCATTCCCTCAACCACTCCAAACTCATCCACAACCAGCGCCACGTGACGGCGGACATTCCTGAACTCCACGATCAGGCGGGTTGCTGACATCGTTGCAGGAACAAACAAGGGAGGGGTGAGCACATCTGCAAGACGGACGCCTCCGGTCATCGAAACATTGGCCCAGAGGGATTTCACATCGACCATTCCTTTAACGTTGTCATGGGTTCCCTGAAACACAGGGTAGTGGGAATGGCCTGCCCCGGCGATCTTGCGCCAATTGGTTTCATTCAGATCTTCCAGGTCGAGCCAGATGACCCTTGAGCGTGGAGTCATTAAATCGGCAACCGAGTGCTCGTCAAGATCCAGAACCCCCTCGACCATTTCCTTTTCCACGGCATCAAAGGCACCGCTCTCCAATCCCTCGTCCATGATCTGGAGAACCTCCTCCTCGCTCTCTTCGGCAGTCCTTCGTCTATCGAGATGGAGGATAGCAAGCACAGCGGTAACAGTTTTCCACCCCAACTCGGCTAGCGGATCGACCCATACGGTGAGCAAGTGAGTCAACTTGGCGAGGGCCCGGATCAGCAAAGATTCGTGGAGGGTCTCCCCGAGTGCTCTGGGTAGAAGAATCCCAACAAGCAGAATCACGAAGGAAAGGCAGGTCGCCACAACCCCGATCCAGAGGGAAAGCAGGAATAGGGAGGTCTCCCGAAGCAGGATCAAGAGATCCCTAGTGGAGACGACCGAGGCGATCGTGAAAAAAAAGACTGAAGCCAGTCGGAGACCGGGACGCGGACGAGATCCCGAACCGATGAATGAGGCGACGGAATCCGCATCTCCGCGACGCTTCAATAAAACCACATCGGACATGACACAGAGACCACCCAAGATGATGAGAGCAAGTGGCAGCATCAACATCAGGACATAATCCACCGAGGAGTCGGGATTCATTGTTGTGAACTTCCGGCAAGGACAGAGAGATGACCGACCGTGATCTCCTCAAGCGAATTCACCGCCAGATCGCACATTCGGAGCTCCTCAAGTGGGTTTGTTGTAGCCACCCCGACAACCCTCATCCCCGCACGTTGTGCGGCCTCAATTCCGGCAAAGGCATCCTCGATGACAACGCAGCGCATCGGGTCAATCCGGAGCAAGGAGGCACCTTTTAGAAAGACTTCAGGGTCGGGCTTCCCGTGAAGCACATCACTCCCGCAAACGATCTCGTCAAAGAGGTCATCAAGCCCCGTCACCTTAAAAAGAGCATCCAGGTTTTCCCTAGGGGTCGAAGAACCAAGTGCCCGCGGAATCCCGGATTTCTTCAGGGAAAGGAGCAATTCACGGGCGCCCGGGAGAATGAGGACCCCCTCCTTGACTACGAGTTCACGATACAACTCCTCCTTTCGGAAAGAGAGGGCCTTGACTTCGTCAGGATCGGTGGCCCATCCCAGTGTAGGAATGATGAATTCATTCTTCATCCCGAATCCCGCCTTGAAATGACCCTCAGGAAGCGGAAGATCCCCCTCAGCAGCAATCAATTCCCAAGCATGCTCGTGCTGCGCCGACGAGTCGATCACTACTCCATCCCAGTCAAAAAGAACTCCCCATTGATTCATTCCCAAGATTAAGCAGGATGACGACCTGATCGGGCAATGCCAAAGACGTTTAGTTTCCGATGCGGATCATAAAAATTCTCCTCAGAAGTGAGGAATGTTTTTTAAGAGAGCACATGGAGTTGGGATCCCTTTTCACCATAGACCTTAAAAAGTGATAAACTTCACTTCTTAGTACGGAACAATCGGTTGAACTTATGGAAGAATTAGCGCTGGACGATCACTTATCAGCAGTTAAATTCACCTACTTCCCCTTTATCAGACTTATCCCATGGCTGAACGCAAGCTTGTCGTAGTTCCTACCTATAACGAACGTGAAAACCTCCCAAAACTGGTTGATCGACTCCTTGCCCTGCCGGATGAAGTAGAGATCCTTGTTGTTGACGACGGTTCTCCAGACGGCACTGGCGAGTGGGTTGCCGGAATGTCGGCGACCAATCCGAAAATCCACCTACTCTCCAGAACAGCCAAGAATGGACTCGGTCGTGCCTATATTGCCGGTTTTCAATGGGCCCTGGAGCATGGATATGACCTGATTGTGCAGATGGACGCAGATTTTTCCCATTCGCCGGAGGATGTCCCCAACTTATTGACTGGAATCATGGAGCAGAATGGAGATCTGGCCATTGGTTCGCGATATGCCGGCGGGATCAGGGTGATCAATTGGCCCTTAAAGCGACTCGTTCTGAGCGTTGGGGCCTCTTATTATGTCAAGTGGATCACGGGACTTCCCGTCTGGGATCCGACTGGTGGATTCAAATGCTGGCGCAGGCAGACTCTGGAGGCCATCGATCTCCCCACCGTGAAATCCAACGGCTACGGATTCCAGATCGAAATGAATCATCGTGTCTGGCGCAAGGGTCTCAAGGTTGTCGAGGTGCCTATTATTTTTTCCGACCGCGTGGAAGGCACCTCGAAAATGTCCAAGAAGATCATCGTGGAGGCGCTCTTGATGGTCTGGTCACTCCTGATTCAAAACGGCCTGAGCAGGTCCCCTAAGAAATCAGTCTCCCCCGCATCTTAATCACTCTCCAAAGAATCTCCTCATGAGCATATCCGCCTCCAATACCGCAATTCTCGCCGAACAACCCTCGCCGGGAAATGGTCGCCTTCATCCTTTCGCGTTGTTCAGCAAGCAGGAGCGCTTGACCGCCCTGATTTGCTTCCTCATCGCTCTGGTCACCTATTGGTATACTGCCATGCCGAATATCGGCTTGAACGACGATGGTGAGATGGCGACCGCCGCACTCCATTTCGGAGTAATGCATCCCTCGGGTTATCCACTCTGGACGATTCTGGCCGGACTCTTCAGTCATGTCATTCCCTTTGGAAACGGATCCTGGAAGATCAACCTCTTCTCAGGTCTTTGCATGGCGACGGGTGCCGGAGTCTTCTCCTTAATTTCACTCAATGCAGCGAGATGGATCGGGTTGGCTAGCCGTCCCGCGACGATTCTCTCGGTGGCTTCGACACTGACCTTCATCTGGGTCACCCCGATCTGGTCCCATGCCGTTGTTGGAAAGGGCCTCTATGCCCTCCATGTCTGCCTGATGATGACCTTCCTGATGGTCACCTATATCTGGATCAGGCGTCCACAATGGAAAAACGCCTTTGTCTGGGTGGTCTTTATTTTCTCCCTGGGAATGAGCAATCACCACATGACACTTGCCTTGGCGTTTCTTCCCTTGCTGGTGATCCTCCTGCTTCATGGCGAACTGTTCTGGGAATACGCCCTCTACAGCCTCTTCACGGCAGCCCTTCTCTATCTGGGGTTTGCTTATCTCTCGACCGACCAATACCACGCTCTAGCCATGAAAGCGGCCATCCGCCTTCTTTATGTGGTGGGAACCGGTTTTATCGTTCTGCTTGTTATCAAGAAAAAGCTAACCGAATGGCGTCAAGGACTCCTGATCATTGTCGCTGTCTTTGCGGGGCTCCTGCCCTACGCCTACATGCCTTTTGCCTCCTCGACAAACCCCCCGATGAACTGGAGTTACTGCAGTACGCCGGAAGGATTCTTCTACGCCATCAACCGATCCCAATATTGGGGAACCCTTGCGGATCAGCTTCAGGGAGTTGTTGGCAAATTGGTTGGAGTGCCGCCCGTCGAGAAGGAGAAAGGACCTAAAGCACCTGATGAAGAGACCCCTCTCCAGTCGTTCACCGGATACTGCAAAGTCTTCTGGGGTGTCCTTGCAAAAAATGTCTCACCGATTCCCCTCCTCTTCGCGCTTTCATCCCTTCTGCTCTTCTGGCGATTACCTCGCGAGCAACGAATTTGGTTTTATCTGCTAATCATCGGATTCTGTCTCTCTGCATTCCTGCAACCCCTCTCCTATAACAATGGTTACGACAAGGCTGGCTGGGACATGCAATACCAGTATCAGAGTCTGGCCTACGGATTCTTCATCATGCTGGCGAGTTTTGGCGTGACCCTTCTCTATTCCTTACTCGAAGGGGCACTTCCGAAGGCTTCCATTGCCCGGGGTGCCGTTCTTGTTGCCGCCGTCGGAGCCGCTTTCTACACCTTTGTGATCTGTCTTCCATCAAGCACCCAGCGGGGGCATTGGTTCGGATGGATGTATGGACACGACATGCTGGCCGATTTGGAAAAAGACAGCTTTGTCTTCGGTGGGACCGATCCGGGTCGTTTTGTGCCTACCTACATGGTCTTTGGGGAGAGTTTCGAAACTGCCAAACGAGACCCGAATTTTGACCGTCGAGATCTCTACATTGTCACCCAGAATGCGTTGGCCGATACCTTTTACAACCGTTACATCCGCTCCCATTACACGACGGAGCGGCCTACGGAGTTCAGCTGGTTTGAGAAACTGCTTGGTCGTGATCACACTTACCCGGCTGAGTATCTGACGTTGCCACACCGCGAGGACATCATGGGACTGTATGAGGTTCTGATGCGCAAATATCAGGAAAATCCGGCAAACACCCCCAATCCGCAAAGCGATCCCGTATCGCTGAACTCCGCTGTCGGTGAGTGGATCTTCCTTCATAACCGGGACAAAAAGGATGGTTCGCCTCGCCATTTTTATGTTGAGGAGAGCTTCCCCATGCAGTGGTCCTACCCTTACGCTATCCCTCATGGTCTATGTTATGAGATCGCCCATGACAAGATGGACGTCTTGCCGCCGGGAACGGCCGAGAAGGACCTCGCATGGTGGGATGATTACATCAAAAAACTTGATGCTGTGCCGGGCTTCCGTAACGACGATCTTGCTCTCCACTCCTTTGCGAAGCTCCGGAATACAGGCGGTAACATTTATGCATTCCGCAACATGAAACAGGAGTCTGAAAAAGCCTACCGTCAAGCTCTCTCCATGTGGCCCGGAAACACCGAGACAACAAGCAATCTTGTCAACCTGCTCTCGTCAGAAGGTCGATTCAAGGACGCCCGTGACCTGATTATCGAATCCCTTCCCTTTGATCCCAACAGCAAGATACTACAACGACTAAAAGTCGCCACCGAAGCACGATACAAGGCATCCCAGGATCTTCCACAACAGCTGGTGGCGCTGCAGGCCAGTCCTTCAAACAGACAACTTCTCGCACAGGTACTTCAAAACCTGATGATTCTGGGACGCATTGCTGACGTGGACGCCGTCATCAAAAAGGCCATCTCTTACTCTCCTGGAGACGTCTCCTTCCTTCGGGACATGATTAATTTCTACGCCACTCAGAGCAGGATACCCCAGGCACTTGAGATCGCAAAAGCTCTTCAGAAAGCCCAACCCGATCAATGGGATGTCCCCTTCACGATCGCAAAATACGAACTGATCACAGGCAACAGATCCGGAGGTTACTCAAGCCTGCACAAGGCCGTCCTCCTGGGAGGGAGTAACGCACTTCAACAGATCTCCCGCGAGGCCATCTTCCAGCAGTTAAGCGCTGATCCATCATTCCAACAGGCCCTTCAAGTCGATCCGAGCGAGCGTAAGTAGTAACATCCATGTTACAGACCGACCAATCTGCAGCTAAGAAGCAATGTTTGAGAGATAAGACTGGCGATCATTGATTGTCAGGGAACACCCATGGGCATGGGGATTCTTCCCCGATTCCATCCAACAGATTTCGACAGGGTTCTAGTCACTGTCGCGCAGGTCTCAGTTTTCTTGCATGACCCATTACCTCTAAAAGAGTTCCAAAACGTGTCTCTGGGATCATTTCTTTATCAAGTGGCTGGGGAGGGTGACAATTTGGTAAAGAGTTAAAAAACATCCCCCCCAATGAACAAAAACCAGATTCTCCTGCTACTCGGAATCGTTTGGCTATGCGGTTCCAAAGAGGGCATTCAAGCCTCTCCAGATGTCATCTACTACAATGGAAAGATCGCAACCGTTGATGCCAATTTCAGCATCGTGTCAGCGATGGCGATCAAGGATGGACGAATTGTTTCCACAGGCACCTCGGAGGAAATCCAGAAAATTGGTAGCGCAGACTCCAAATTCATCGACCTGAAGGGAAAGACGGTCATTCCGGGTCTCATCGACAATCACCTGCATTTCATGCGTGATGCCGTGCGATGGGCGAATGAGGCCAGGATCGACGGCATCACCAACCGGGCCCAGGCACTCACCATCATTCGAGAAAAGGCCTTGGCCCTGAAACCTGCTGAACCTCTTCTTGTTCCGGGAGGATGGGGTGAGCTGCAGTTTGCAGATCACCCAGGAGCCTTCACCCGTGAAGAACTCGACCAGGCGGCACCCAGCAATCCAGTGGTTCTCCAGAAATCCTACATGGCCATTTACATGAACAGCCTTGCTGCCAACGAATCAACATCCACAAAACAAGACAGTGATGGGGTCAACGGACCCAGCGATTCCCGGCGAGAGCGGAGAGGCTCAAGTGTAGGTGGAGGTGGAGAGGCTCGCGCGAACATGCGGGCGGTCAATCGTGCTGTCCAGAGCATGACGCCCAACCTGACCGAAGAGGAAAAGCTCTCCTCCATCAGCAGCTTCTGCGGAGCACTCAACGCCATGGGACTCACCTCCATCTATGATGTCGGCCTGCCTATGGACGGTCCGATGGAGAGAATCTCCACACTAAAGAAACAGGGGCGCCTTCCCCTTCGTGTCTTCAACACCCTCCGCTACACTGCGAACAGTCCGGACCAGGCGGATCGTGCCGTTCAGTTGATACAGGCCTCGAAACCCTTCCAATCTGATGCCTGGAGTGGAGTCATCGGAATTGGAGAGCACACCTATGCTCCAATTCATGACAGCGCCATGAGAGCCACAGAATACCCGCAAGAGGCTTATGCTCAGTTTGAGAAAATCGCCGAATCTGCCGCCTCGGGGGGGTGGAATATTCAGGAACATGCACAGCAAGACCTGACGATCAGTCACTTCCTGGACATCTTTGAGCGCATCCACCAGCGCTACACACTCCCCCGGTGGACCCTCGCCCACTGCGACACAATCTCACCAGCGAACCTTGCACGAGCAAAGAAACTCGATCTCACCATTGCCGTTCACAATCATACCATAAAACCTCCCGGAGTCGGTGGAGACTCTCCTCCCGTGAAAATGATTCAGGAGAGTGGCATCATCTGGGGTCTCGGTTCGGATGGTGGCGTGGTGGCGCCTCTCAATCCTTTTTCCACACTCTGGTGGGTAGTGACCGGAAAGATCTATCCAGATCGCAAGGTGCAGGAGGGCACCATCACGCGTCAGGAGGCCCTGATCGCGCATACCCGCTCCAATGCTTATCTGCTCTTCAAGGAGAAGGATCTTGGATCGATTGAACCCGGAAAGTTAGCTGACTTCCTTGTGCTCGATCGCGATTACCTAACCATTCCCGAAGATGAGATCAAGGAGATCAAGCCGCTCCAGACGGTTATTGGAGGCAAAGTGGTCTTTGGGGAAAAAAACCTCTAATCCATTCCAAGAGGGTAACGATGACCCCTCACCCTTTCACTGCGGCTACTTGACCGAACAAGTGGTCATTTTTCAAAGAGACGAAGAGACTTCAGCATCCTGGATCTTGAACAGTATTGATCCAGACTCTCTACTCCCCTAGCCCTAGGATGCGTCCTCCATACCCGGTCATTTCGAGATATCCCTCGGCGGTCAGTTGTTCTCCTGATTTCAATCCAGCCCCCCGAACGGCCCCTTCCCAATAGGCAAAGGGGGAGAGAAGAAGCTCCTGATCGGATAATTTGGGAGTGAGTGTGAGTTCCAGCTTCTGAGAGGGAATTTTCACATCCCACGACGAGGGGTAGAGACCGCCTGTGTGAGGACTC
>CAIKFI010000052.1 GCA_903826635.1 uncultured Spartobacteria bacterium
TAAGCTCAGCCGTAAAGCCGCGATGAAAGAACGCGATGAGGCTGCTGCTCCTAACGCCTAAACTGTCAGGGAACCTCTTTTAGAGGTCCTATCAATCAAAGAAAAGCCCCGGGATTTCCCGGGGCTTTTTTTGCGTCTTTGATTCCCGATGTCTCTGTGTGAATGAATTGTCATGTTTAAAAATTGATTAAGACATGTTTCCCAATAGGGTTTTCATTTTATTTAATTTCCCCATCAATCCAAACCTTGAACACGCGCAATCATCTCCTTGCTGCCATCCTTGGCATCTCCCTCTGCGCAGCTTCCATCGCCTTGGCGGGGAGTCCCGAGACGGCTTCTTCCGTCAGCACATCACCCTCACCATTTTCCTTACTCGAGGCCGGAGCTTCGCAGTGGTGGAAGGGGAGTAGCGCGCTGAACAATGGGTTCGGCCTTGGCTATCCACTCGCCGATAACGGACTCACGGTTACCGGAAACTCCAAGGAGACTTTTTTCGGGAACCTGACCGGAGGCCTTCCCAACCAACCTCAGGGCAATTGGAGTACCGAAATTCGACTGCAAGCGAGGTATGATTTCGAGAAGGTTTTAGGGCTTAAAGGATTAACATTCGAGTCAGGTTGGCGCTATCGAGCAACTGATGGAAGCCAGAATACCCCGTATGTAGGGATTCAAGCCGGTACCACCAGCGCCTCTAGCCTGTTTAACCCTAACTATGAGAGTGGGGGATTGGGGGTGCGTATTCTCCCGCAGTACCTCCAGTGGCAGTCCGACTCCTCCAACAATCCCCGCTTCATGGCTAATGCCGGATGGGAAAACCCTTATGAGCAGTTTCTCCAGCAACCGCTTTCAAAAATGTTTGAGAACTCTGCAATTGAACAAAACAAGGGTATCGGGGGGCAGGCGGGTCCCGGGATTCCCGTTTGGTCAGCTTCCCAGAAAAAGTACGTTACCTACGCCACCACGCCTGCAGCATGGAGTAGTTCCTACGCTGCTTGGGGAGGAACTCTTCGGGCCAAGCCCTCCTCATCTACCTACGTCCAGAGCGGTCTTTACATGGCGATCTCAGGCTGGAACGGAGTGCAAACTTCAGCTTGGAATCCAACGCAGGTTTATCCCTATGCCAATGTCAGTTCGAGCTATTTGGGGCATTTGAGGCAAGGCGGTTATAGCCAAGTCAACTCAGTCAATGCAAAGGGGATGCCCAATGGAAAGACCACGAGCAGTTATGTGGCTCCTGTCCAAAACAACCATGGGTTCAATTTCCAAGGAGCCCCCTCCTTCAATCCGAACGGAAACGGAGGTGTCTATGCCCAGAATGGTCTCTACAACGTGAACGAGATTGGGTGGACGCCGAAACTGGGTGCCGACAAGTTGGACGGCAAGTATGCGGTGGGAAGTTACATCTGGGGGCAGAACAATACCTCCTTTACGCCCACAACCTGGGTGCCAGCCTCCGGCAATGTGACGGCACAGAAAAAGCCGACGGCCTTTGATCAGAACAGCGTCGTCTGGGGCATGTATTTCCAGGCCGATCAGCGACTTTATGCCAATAAGGAAGCTTCTCCTGTGGCACCTTCGATGGGCAGGAACCCTGTTGATTCACCCTCTGAAACTCCCTCCGCAACACGCGGTCTCTACAGCTTCAATGTCTTTAGCTTCACTCCACCTCAGAACAATGCCCTTCCCTTTTACTTCTCGACGGGCTTCGTCTACAAGGGCTTGCTCGATGTCCGCAAGGATGACCAGATGGGCATCTGCTTCGGTTCTGGATTCTACAGTTCTTACTTCAATCAGTATATCGATTCCCAAAATCAAGCTCTTAAGACCGCTTATAACGGCCATAATGTTACCCCTGCGAACACCGTGCCAAATGGTCCGATAACGAGTGGCGGTAAATCCTACTATGCTTATCTCCCTCACTACTCCTCCACGCAGGTGCTAGAGTCCTTCTACAATATCCAGATCAATAAGTGGGCCTCCCTGAAGCCTTATGCCCAGTGGATTGTTAACCCAGCCGGTAACGGCACCGTGGGTAATGACTTTATCCTTGGGGCTCGCTTGATGGTGATGTTCTAAAAAAACTGAAACTATTTGGATGGAGGGGTGTTTACTGGATAGAAAACACTCCTCCCCTTACTTAATCTCATGAAAGAAATTCTCCTCATGGCCCATGTCTTTCTGGGTGTTCTTTGCGTTCTTGGTGCTCTCTGGGTCTTCGTCGACACACTCAATGCCAGTGAGACCAATCTTGCACGCATCCGCCTCGTGAGTCGGTTTGTTCCTGTGGTCATGACGGTGGGTTTCCTGATTGCGGGATACTGGTATGTGAACCTCTATCCTGCCGACAAAGCGATCATCCTCAAGGGACCATGGCCATTCGCTCACGACTTTTTCATGGAGACGAAGGAGCATCTCGTTCTTATGCTTCTCCTCTTGACCGCATACCTTCCGATCGTAGCGTCTGCAAACCTCTCATTAAATCATGATGCCCGCAGACTCACGCTCTGGGTGTCGGCTCTGATCGTCCTCACGGGACTTGTGATGGAGGGAGAGGGGGGCATGATCTCGATGGGTGTGCGAATGGGACTTCTCCCCCATTAAATTCGATCACGAAAGGATTTAACCATGGAAAACTCGAGACTCTCCACGAACGCAACGGCCTTCGGTATCTCGCTAGTGGTGGCGAGCATCACGAACGCCCTCTTGGTTGCTGCCAAGGAAAAGAGCCCGAAGGTATTGGCCTTCATGAAGGGACTTACCGGCCA
>CAIKFI010000053.1 GCA_903826635.1 uncultured Spartobacteria bacterium
CCCAGAAAGATCAGGGCGACGATAAGGTGATGGAGCAAACGGTACATTGTTGATATGGGGCTGAGTGTTATTATCCAAATCGTTGTCGCATAGCTATTTTTTCATAATCGTTCAAAAACATTTGAGCGAGTTCAGTATCTTGGATGCAAGCACGGAAGCCTTATTCCAGAGTTCATCGCGACCAACCCGGCTATCCCTAGGCAAAGAAAACCCCATCATCTTTTGGGGAAAAGGATGATGGGTTTTGCCACAAGAGGCAGGCGTGTAGTCATTCAAGTTTTTTCTGTTGGGGAGTACAGTTTTTTTGGTGGGTTCCGGCCTGAAGTTTTCCCGGATCGCTTGCCGAGGGAGGGATGACGACGAACGAGATCATCAGCGTTGATTCTGAGACTCGATTCCAATCTCTGAATTCCATCCCCTGACACTCTGCTGAATGCATGTCTAGGCCTGAGGATCCATGGAGTGCTTCGCCCCTCCGGATGGCAGTGTGTGGGTTGACGGATTGGATAAAAAGCGACGGAATCGCTACCGCTAGAGAGAGTGTGTAGTGTATATGTGCACAATGAATACGACTACGGGACCCGAGATTCCTTTCTGGCATGTTTGGCGTGATGAAAACGGCGTCAGCCACCAAAGCAGGGCGTCATTACTTTCCAACAAGCTCAATACCGTCAGCCCAGGATCAGCAATAGTATGGCAGTGCATCACCAGCAATATTCCAGCCAAGGTTTTATTCCTGACAATTCCTCCTGGAGTGGAAGGTGACTGGCATGAAAATCCGGCACCACAATGGATAGTTCCTGTTTCGGGACGATGGTTTGTTGAGACTATGGATGGCACGCGTGTTGAGATGGGTGCCGGTGACCTCTCATTTGGAGGCGACCAAGGTTGCAAGTTAATCGACGGAAAAAAGGGACACCGTTCCGGATCACTTGATGGGGAACCTGCGGTCCTTATGCTCATCCAAGTGGATGAACAGCCCAAAGTATGATTGATTATCAGGTCGTGGAGTCGGAATGGACTCCAAAATGAGAATCCCGCCAGCCCGAGACTCGGTTTTCTCACAGATTTCTTTGAGGACTCCTTTGCGCTGAAGAGGTTCCCACCTCCACGATAAAGATGCTGGGGTAGGTGGGTTGGGCAGGTCGCTACGGGATCGCTGATGGGGCATTGGAGATTTTTCTATACTTCTCAGCAGTAGGGAGTAACTTTTAATTATATCTTTCCGAGGTCTGTCATCAGAACCCTCCCCGACGAGATGTCGATCACGGAGCTTTTTATTGCCTGCGTGGCCCACCCATCCCCTCAATCCTATGAAAAACCCTATTATCTTCGCCTTCCTTGGCGCATTCTCCCTCTTCTTTGCTACCCAGCTTGGGGCCCAAACCACTAATGGCCAGATCGTCAACGTGGCTTTTGCGGACCTTATGGCAGGCCAATTCAACGTGGGTTACATGGGTGTGTCGAATTTCACCTATAGTGGAATCGAAAAGCTGTACCTCACCGGATGGAAAAACGGCATAGTTACCCTCGATAATCCCAGCAATTACTACGGTCCCGGCCCAGAAGGGCTGGCGCTTTATCAGAGTCAAAACCCCGCGCCTGTGATTCTCGGGCCCTACCTCAACGGCTCCGATACCGTTTACAATCTGCTGGATAACCATCACCGCACGACCGGTTACTATTGGCTGTCTCAAAATTACACCTCAAACATCACCGTTACCTACACGGATGCAACGGGCGTCATTGGAACCACGAACATCGGTCCCGCCCCAAACTCCGTCTACGTTCAGCAGACCAACAATCTCTCTTCCTATGGCAACAATTATGCCGGCTTCTGGAACGCCATGCTGCAAGGGAACTCAGGTGGCGTCACCAACTTCGCTCCCGTTGGTGGAGGATTTGCCGAGTCCACCAACCAGCCGACTTTTGTATGGAATTACAGCTTGGGAAATTTAGTCACCAATCTAGTCACGCTCAACCCTCCTTTCGTTCCTGGGTTAACCGATGATACACTACGTTCGATCGCAGCCAACCTTGGGAGCGACAACCCAAATGTCCGCGCAGGATACCTGATCAGGGATGGAGTCCCTTTGATCGGTGGGGGTGAAGGAACAGTCCTCTATTATCAGGAGTTCTGGTGGGCGAACTACCTGCGCCCTCTGATCTATTGGGATACGACCAACACCACCTACGGGATGGACTCGAATGCACTTTATCACTTCACCAACTACGCCGCGATGGTCTCCTTTGCAGAAACCAATCTGGTGCTCCTACCTGCGGCGGCCAACCTGCCGGGATATCTGGGAGGGGTTCCAGAACCCGCTCCTGCTATCCTCATCTTGCTTGGCATGACTGTCGTGCTCTTGGTTTCGAGAACAAAGCTTGTCCAAAGGATTACCACCTCGTTCCTCCGCCGGGACTAGTTTTCTTTCGTCCTGCTGTATTTAAAACAATCTTCGCTGGGGTGCTCCCTAACAGTGTGAGACGCAGTCAAGGACTCGTATCGTGGCAGACAGCATCCATGACAACGGTGCCATCGGTAAAGACCACGCCACAACCAGTGTAGCCTCAATACCCCATTCGTCTCGGGGTTTGATGGGCCGTAGGCAATTGCTACGGAGCCCTCTCCGAACTCTCCACCTACGCTCTCTTGGGACTCGGAGCATTGGCTTTCGTGATTGCCCTATCGTGTCAGGAGTCGGAAGGTCGCCTAATCAGTTCTAGGTTTTTTTGCCCTCCCCAGAACTGGTCGGTTCGACTGCCTGCGCTTGAGCGTAAATCGTTTAAGCGAAGCCCATATCGTAGAGCCATTCGCGAAGCCTTTCGCAGAAAGGATCATCCCGCCAGCCCGAGACTCGGTTTTCTCACAGATTTCTTTTGAGGACTCCTTCGCTCTGAAGAGGTTCCCACCTCCACGATAAAGATGCTGGGGTAGGTGGGTTAGAGAGGTCGCTACGGGATCGCTTTGATGATGACCATACGAACTCCTCCCACCGAGTTGATGAACTCCTCTTTCCTCGTGCTCACCATCGACGTAATGATGATCGACACTTCGGACCACATGCAGGACTTGACCGACGACCATAGCCTATGCAGGGTGCGAACGAGTATATGAGCCCTAACGAATTACAACATGAATCAAATTTCAACGGGACGATATTTATAAAGAGTTCGAAGGGATGTTCGCCGTTAGAACGAGACAAAATTTCTTACATTCGTCCCGCTTCGCAAAGCGAACTTGTGGATGCAATCAAGCGTTTGAACGAGTTGAACAGAACTCCACAGAAAATCGTCACGGTCGGTGCATTTTCTTCATTCGAATTCCCGCAACTCAATCTTGTCGGGCAAGGTGACGACCAACCCGATTACCCCAGAAAAATTAATTCGAAGTATCTGGTTATCGATATGAGTGGAATGAATAAGATACTTCACCTCGATAAGATCAGTCTTACTGTCACGGTCGAAGCTGGCATCACATACTGGGAGTTAGCTAATCAGTTACGAGTGAAAGGCCTCGCCGTTGCAAATCTAAGCGCCTATCCGGAGGTGACTGTTGGTGGAGGTTCGGGAACAGGGACTCACGGGTCCGGTTATGCCTTTCATGGGAAAAATCAAGCCGATCAGTTTATTTCCATGGAGGTGGTCAATGCCAGGGGTGAAGTTCAACGCATCGTTGACCCTAGGTTATTCACTCATCTTGGTGTTCTCGGAGTGGTTACGTCGATTACCATGCGTTGCATTCCCATGTTCTATCTCAAGCAGACTTGTTACGAATTCCCGGATCTTGACACCTTCGACAACCTTCGCATCGGCGCCTTTCGAGAATTGGCCGATAACGAAGACTTCTATTCCACCATGATGAGAATCGACCTTGTCGATAAGAGGCATCACCCTCTCAAGTGCTACATTCGAAGGGTCGCTACGGATGCGAACGATCACGAATACCAGCCGACTTTCCTCGGTGCTCCTCTTGTCAAAAACGAGGACGGGGAGGAACCATTTGTGTTTACGGGTCCTTACTACGATGTCTTGCCCGACCATACGACGGCTAGCAGAAAGAAAATCCCCGAGCCTGGTACCTACCATCAAGCGGAATATTTCGTGGACAATAGGCTGGCCAGCGAAGCCGTGCACGCGTTTCTAAGTGAAGCCGATAAAGATCACAGCTTCATCGAAGCTTTGCCAACCGGGCTGAAATGTCGTTTTGTTTCCAGTGATGATCAATGGATGTCGCCCACTGCAAAGATAGATGGCGTGGCATTATATCTCGCATTCCAGTTGTCTCTTTATGGATCCCGTGCGGAAATAGACTCTATCTTGAAACGTATTGAGCAGTGCTTCTCGGATCGGAAAATTGAATTCTCCTGTCACTGGGGCAAATTGTGCCGCCAGGGTCACGCGACAGTTAACGGAAAGTTCAAAGATCGAGCGAAAGCAATGAATGTGGCTCGCATCCAACTGGACCCAGACAACGCCTTCCTGGATGTCGGCTCAGAGCTTGCAAAATTGTTTGTCTCCTGAGTTCCAGCGCCCTCATCCGAAGTGGTCGGTTCGACTGCCCGCGCGACAGCGACTGCCTAACTAGCGAAGCCCTTATTGTAGAACCTTTCGCAGAGCCATTCGTAGAAAGGATCATTCCCGCCAGCCCGAGCCTCGGTTTTCTCACAAATTTCTTGGAAGACAACTTCGGACTAAAGAGGTTCCCACCTCCACGATAAAGATGCTGGGGTAGGTGGGTTAGAGAGGTCGCTACGGGATCGCTGTGCCTAAGTTGGACAATCCAATGAGAACAAATTAAAAGAAAAGAATCCGAGGCTTAACCTTCAAACTAAATCAAAATCACGAGCCCTCTCCCTTTGAGCGAACCTTATGCCCCTCATTCATATCCATTTAGTCAAAGGCAAATCTCCAAAGTATATTCAGGCTGTTTGCGACGGAATCCATAACGCTCTCAAGGCAGCTTGGAGAATTCCTGAAAACGATCGCTTTCAAATCGTCTCGGAACACAAAAAGGAACATTTCTATTTTGATAAGACGATTTGGGGCGTGAAGAGATCAAACGACCTTATTCTGATCTATATCACTTCGATTTCCCGGTCGGTAGCCCAGAAGAAAAAACTCTATAAAGAATTCGTCACAGTTCTCGGGAAAAATCCTAAAGTAAGAAAAGAGGATATTTTTTGTTCTATCGTCACAATCGGGCGAGAAGACTGGTCCTTCGGAAATGGAGTGGCTCAACTTACTCAAGGTATGAATATGAAACTGCTGCTGTGATTGGCTCCATTCAGCAACGTAAGATTTTTCAGTAATGTTCCTGCGGGTTTATTTTTTGTTTTATTCGTTATTCCAACCAGTTCCCCACCATTCAACGGAGAGGAATAGAACACGCATGCTTCGTTTCTAAGGGTGCGATCTTGTTTAAGGTTCAAAAAAGAAAACTAGAAAAAGAAAAAAGGAAGGAAATTCCCTTGACGCTAAAATACTGCGCACCTAGTAAAAATTATAGCTTATGAAGTGCGCGAGTGTGTTCCCCCAAACTTCATCAGGCTCCATCAGTTTTTTTGGAGTCTCGTAGCGCTTGAGTATTCATCTCTTTTTCTTTTAGTGCCCATAGTAACCCCCCAACCCAAAACCCAAAAAAACATAAAACGATGAAGATGCGATCCCTATTCACCAAGTCGCCGCTGCTAATCCTTGCGACACTAATCCTCCCTAGCCAGGCCCATGCATCCTCGGGTGTCGTCCTCCAGTCGAACGATTTTGTCGGCATGTCATTCTGGCTCATCTCCATGGCCCTTGTGGCTTCAACAGCCTTCTTCTTCCTTGAGACCCAGCGTGTTGCTGGGAAGTGGAAGACCTCGCTCACAGTCTCCGGACTCGTGACCTTGGTTGCGGCGGTACACTACTTCTATATGCGCGAAGTCTGGGTGACCACTGGTCAGACCCCAACGGTCTACCGCTACATCGATTGGCTTATCACCGTGCCTCTCCTGATGGTTGAGTTCTTCCTCATCCTCTCGGCTATCACAAAGGTGCCTGTCGGTGTCTTCTGGCGTCTTATGCTGGGCACCTTGGTCATGCTGGTTGGTGGATATCTCGGTGAAGCACACTACGTTGCCGCCTTGCCGGCCTTCATCGTTGGCATGCTTGGTTGGGCCTATATCCTCTTTGAAATCTTCTTTGGAGAGGCTGGTAAGATCAATGCTCAAAAAGCTCCTCCCGCCGTGCAGTCTGCCTTCAACCTGATGCGTCTCATTGTCACCTTCGGTTGGGCCATCTATCCGATCGGATACTTTGTCGGTTACCTCACGGGAGCCAATCCTGAGGAGAGCATGAAGGGGCTCAATATTGTCTACAATCTGGCCGATGTGCTGAACAAGATCGCCTTCGGTGTCATTATCTGGGCGGCAGCTGTCAGCGAGACAGAGGCCCACGCCAAGTAATTCTCAGGACCATTTCCGTGTGTCGGTTGCTCGGCACACGGATTCCCTCCAACGATTTAGGCTCATTTTTAGCGCCTTCCCCTGTTTAGAACCATGTCCACCGTTGCCCGGGAATCACTAGATTCGTTTCTGTATGACGAGTCCCTGATGGGCGTTGTGGAGGAAAGGATGGCGGCGTTGATACACTATATTCCCTCTGGTTCTGAAGAAATCATTGAGGGTCCTTCGGGGCCGACACGTGCTGCTTCCTACCATCTCTCTTCGGGCGGTCGCCGCGTTCGGGCCAGACTGGCTCTTTCTGCGGGCACGGCCCTCGGCCTTCCTCCCGAGGATTTAGTGGCCATTGCTTCCTGCGTCGAACTCATCCATAACGCCTCCCTCGTCCATGACGACCTGCAAGACCGGGAAGGCTCCCGCCGGGGAGTAAAAACCGTCCACATGGCTTATGGGGACGATGTGGCCCTCTGCACTGGAGACCTTTTGCTCTCGTCATCTTTCGCGGCACTCGCCCGCTTCACCGACACCAGCCTGCTTCCTCAACTCTTTGGCTTGGTACACTCCCGGATCGCGATGGTAATCGGAGGACAGTGCGCGCGCCTTGATCCCACCGGGGATGTGGTCCGCGACATGGACGCGTATGAATCCATCGCGGCGACAAAGTCCGGCGCCCTGCTCAGTCTTCCGCTCGAACTTGCCCTCACCGGATCAGCGAAGGGCATGTGGTCTGCCGATGCGCGGGTTGCCGCCAACCATTTTGCCATCGGGTATCAGATTGCCGATGATCTCGAAGATGTGGAACAGGATCGCGGATCCCTTTCCGTCAATGCCTTGCTCGTTCTTTCTTCAGCCATAGGCTGCACGGAGCCCGAGGCTGCACTCAGGGCTCGGCAGTATGCCTTGGATCACTTGAGCAAATCGATTGGATTCGCACGATCACTGCCCAATCGGTCAGGCGCCCTGCTTCGCGAACTTGCGGTGGATCTCTCACATCGCCTGGAAGGGTCGCACTGATAGGTGCACCGTATGCAGGCTCTCGTTGTCGGAGCGGGTTATGGCGGCATTGCCGCCGCGCTAAGGCTCCGGGCAAAGGGTTATCAGGTCACCCTGCTCGATCGCACTGAAAAACTTGGAGGTCGTGCGCAGCTTTATGAGCGGGATGGATTCCTTCATGATGCCGGCCCCACGGTCATCACGGCCCCTTTTCTTCTGGAAGAGCTCTTTGCGCTTTTCGGTGAAGATTTTCACAACCATGTGACACTCGTCCCGCTCAAGCCTTGGTATCGGTTCAGATATCCTGACGGTTCCACGTTCGACTACGGCGGGACACTCGAGGAGACACTGGAGGAGATAGGTCGCATTGAGCCGCGTGATCGCGAAGGATATTTGCGCCTCTTGGAGCACTCAAAACGGATCTACGAGGTGGGCTTTGGCGAACTTTCTGCCGTACCATTCCATCGCTTCTCAACCATGTTAAGACAAATTCTGAAGCTCCTGCGCTTGCGGAATCACGAGACCGTCTGGCAAATGGTATGCCGTCATCTTTGCAGCCCGAAACTACGGCAGGCTTTTTCGATCCAGCCACTGCTTGTGGGAGGCAACCCCTTCGATACCACGAGCATCTACTCCCTGATCCACTATTTGGAGCGGGCTCATGGTGTTCATTTTGCCATGGGTGGCACCGCCGCCATTACGGCCGCTCTCGGCAGTCTCATGAAGAGGCATGGCATCACGATACAATTGGGCACGACAGTCGACAGGATCGTGGTGGAGGATGGCAAGGCTAGGGGGGTAATCCTTGAAGGGGGCGAGACAATCCAAGCCGACCTGATTGTCTCCAACTCCGACCCCGCTCATCTCTACGGCAGCATGATCAAGCCCTCCAAGCAGGCGGCATCTGCAAGACTGAAGCTTGCTGGGGCAAAATATTCCATGGGGCTTTTCGTGCTCTATTTTGGAACCTCGCGCACCTATCCGGAGGTGGCCCACCACACCATTTGGCTGGGAACCAGATACAAGGAGCTGCTGGACGATATCTTTAACAAGCAGGTCCTTGCGGATGATTTTTCCCTGTATCTGCACCGTCCCACAGCCACTGATCCAAGCTTTGCTCCCTCCGGATGCGACAGCTTCTATGTGCTCTGTCCGGTGCCCAATCTTCAATCCGGGATCGATTGGAGCATCCAGGGACCGAAACTTAGGGATCGCATCGTCAAAGCCCTCGAGGAAACCATCCTTCCTGATCTCTCTTCAACGATCAGGGCTGACTTTTTCAAAACTCCTCGGGATTTCAAAGAGGACTATCTCAGCGTTCACGGAGCTGGTTTTTCCATTGCGCCCATCTTCCGTCAGTCGGCATGGTTTCGTTTCCATAATAAGGGTGAGGGGATCGAGAACCTCTTCCTGACTGGTGCCGGCACCCATCCTGGAGCTGGTTTACCCGGTGTTCTTTGTTCCGCAAAAGTAATCGATGCCCTCATCCCTGAGGCTGATTCTCATGCCCACTGATGAGTGCTATACTAGCTCCCAGCGAGGCGGTAAAGCACGCCGACGCGGTTCTTGCGAGCAAGGGCCGCAGCTTCCATTGGGCGCGTCATCTGCTCGGGCAAAAGCACGCGGAGAGGGCCACCAGGCTGTACGCTTTTTGCCGTTACCTGGATGACCTCACCGATGAGGCTTCCTCAACGTCCGTTGCTCAAACAAAACTCGCATCGGTCCGTGAAGAGATCCTGAACGGCAGATCACTAGATCCCTCTCTCAGCGACGGCCTCGCTTTGGTCCGTGAGTGCGGCATCCCTGTAGGACCGATTCTTGATCTAGTGAGCGGTACCTCCTCCGATCTTGAAAGAGTCCGCGTTGGGGATCTTCCTGAGTTGATCCGTTACTGCTACCGAGTGGCCGGAACCGTCGGCCTCATGATGTGCCGTATTCTCGATGTGGAATCCCCCTCGGCATTTGCCCATGCGATCGACTTGGGCATTGCCATGCAACTCACCAACATCTGCCGTGATGTCGTCGAGGATGCCGCCATGGGCCGGCGCTACCTTCCAGGCACCCTGGTGGGAGATCTTTCTCCCGAAGAACTGATCCACCCCGACTCCGTTGTGCGCTCCAAGGTGTCGGCTGCCATTCTCACCCTGCTTCACCTAGCCGACGAGTATTACAAAAGCGGCGAGGCTGGCCTGTGCTATTTACCCGTGCGCGCCCGCGGGGCCATCCTCGTCGCGTCACGGGTCTACCGCGGTATTGGCATCACGCTCCTTGACCGCCAAGGTGACTGCTGGTCGAACCGCGCCATAGTCTCTGCACCACAAAAAGCATTTCTTTCCTTTGCGGCCCTCACCAGTGAACCACTCAAGAGATCCTTCTGGGCCCCTACTGCTCCCCACTGCTCGGAGCTTCACGCAGCCCTGGACGGCTTCACCATAAGCTCATGAGTTGCCACTCCGATCTCATTGTTTTGGGGGGAGGTTGTGCGGGGCTGAGTCTTGGAATGAATCTCACCAAATTCGGAGAGAACTCTCCTAGGACCACGATCCTCGAAGGAAGGACCCACTACACAAACGACAGGACTTGGTGTTTTTGGGGTGGTTTAGGATCCGATTCGGAAGAGTTTGCCACTCATCGATGGGAATCGTTTTCCATCACCACGAACAAGGCCGGCATCACCCGCCACTGCGAAGAAACCCCATACCTCATGGTTTCCTCTAAGGACTTTTATCAGACCGCGCAGAGACTGATCTACGAGTCGCCACGGATCGACTTGAAGTTGGCCAGCCTCATCACAGGAGAGATTTTTAAACGCAAAGGGCTCTGGTATGTGAGTACTCCTTCGGGGGAATATTCGGCACCCTGGGTTGTAGATACCCGACCCGGATCTTTTCCGCTGGTGCATCATTCAGCGGCCAGCAACCCGATGCTGTGGCAGTCCTTTCTGGGCGAAGAGCTCACCACCGAGGAAGACCTGTTTGATCCGGGATGTGTCGAACTGATGGATTTTTCAGGAAGCTTGCCCGAAACCATCCTCTTCCTCTATGTGCTTCCTTTTTCAAAAAGAGAGGCCCTTGTGGAGGCTACGGTTTTCGGGCCACGACCTTTGAGGGCCGAGGAGTTAGAGGAGCCACTGAGGTCGCTCACCAAGAATCGGCTCCATGGGATTCAAGCATTATCGGGGAGAAGAGAGCATGGGATTCTGCCCATGGGGACTAAGGAAACCATCGGACGGATGAAGCAGCAGGCTGAGGATTTCGGCAACGATCCCAGTTACGTCCGTGCAGGGCTCATGGCCGGGGGGGCTAGGCCGAGTAGCGGCTACGCCTTTCAACGCATCTGGAAATGGTCCCAGGAGTGCGCGGTGTCTCTGATTACAGGCAAGCCCCCCAAACCCCATCCGCACGATCACCCGCTGACACGTGCCATGGACGCTCTTTTCTTACGTGTTCTCTCCTCCTATCCGGAATTAGCCCCCGATCTGTTTTTCTCCCTCTTCGCCAAGGTCGATCCGGCGCGTGTCGCCCGCTTCATGAACGATCAAGGCACCCTCTCCGATTGTGCTGCGATCATGGCGTCGCTTCCCCCAACACCTTTTCTGCAGGAAATCGCCACTGCGGCGGGGCTTCCTTTCGGTAAAAGAAAATCTCACATCCCATGAATACTGCGAAGTTCATGAAACCCCTGCGAATTCAGGGGCTGGCTTTTAGCGTCTTGGCCATCACCTCGGCCATCTTTGCTGTAGTGTGGGGAGGCAGCTTTTCCAACCAGACAGGATTGATCCTCCTTGCCACGCTGATCCTGCTTTTGGGAGTTCCACACGGAGCTCTCGACACCATCTTCGCCTACAAGCTTTACGATCTCCGAAAACCCACAGACTGGATCCTCTTTACTCTAATCTATCTTCTTTTAGCAGCCTTGGTGGTGGCGGTTTGGTGGTGGACGCCGATGTTTTTTTTAATCCTTTTCCTTCTGATCTCGGCAGCACACTTTTCCGGAGATCCCGAAAAAGGAACCCCACTCCTAACCCGGATCCTTTACGGCGGAAGTATTCTGGTCCTGCCCGCGCTCTTGCATTCGGGGGAAGTAGATCGGCTTTTTGGATTCCTCGTAGGGATGGCTCCGGCTTCTTCGCTGATCCCTTGGATCACGCTGCTTGCTTGGATCTGGCTCCCCTGTGCCGTCCTCTCAGTCATCCTGACGGCCTGGTCCGATTGGCTGGCCGCTTTGGAGATCGGTGCCGTCCTTGTGCTCTCCGTCGTGGCCCCCCCGCTCCTTGCATTCACCCTCTTTTTTTGCGGAATGCACAGCGCACGCCACATCCTAAGGACAATCGACTACTCGGGGAATTTCTCCGGTCGCCTCCTGGCTCTCTCCGCCCTCCTGCCTATGATCGGCGTCTTGGCTATCTCCGTAGGTGCCTGGGAGTTCCTAAAGGGGAAATCGCTAGATGAACGAATCGTTCAGATCGTCTTCGTGGGGCTCGCGGCGCTTACAGTCCCCCACATGGCTCTAGTAGAGCGCGTCCGTCTCTCGGGATGGATCAAGGATGTCGCCAAACCCTCCGGTCCAGAAAGCAAAACTAACGAAAAATAAATCCATGAGACCACTACCCGATCACCCACTACGCCATGCCATGGTCGAGGAGTTGCATGCGCGACCCTTTCCCGTACTTGAGGCTCCCTGTCAGGTGGTTTATTTTGCGATCAAGGAACCCAAAGACGCCCGTAAACGCAACCGCGACTTGGACCGGGCCCATCTGATTGACTTGCTCGATCAATTTGGGGTGAGTCATCCCGAAGTAGGAGCGAAGCATCTCGACGCAAGTCTTGGAAAAACAGCTTTAAAATGGGAATCACATACCGAGTTTGTGACCTATTCCGCCTTCACCCCCGGGTTGGATGAGCGGGCCTTTGATCCAGCAGGTGCCGCCGTACTGCCCCCAGACTGGTTGGCCAAAGCACCCGCTCAGACAATGGTTGCGATGATGATCCGCGTCGAGGAACTGCCTGAGCATGAGGATCAAATCCTTCCGAGGTTGCTGGATTGGTTTGTCCCCGAAAGCCTTGCTGTCTCTTATGTACTCGATGGTGCAGCGGTCATTGCAGGGGATTTTTGCATCGATGCGGCGGGGTTTATGCGCTTTTCGGTGTTCGTGCGCAAAGGAACCGGCACACGCAGGGTCGGGCGAATTGTACAACGTCTCTGCGAGTTGGAAACCTATCGTGCGGCCTCGATGCTTGGCCTGCCAAGAGCCTGGGAATTATCGGGAGAGTTGAATGCACTGGATCCGCGCCTCTCAGCGCTGGTATCGGGGTTGGATCAGCCCGGGGAATCCCCCGAAGAGGCCCTCCACGAGTTGCTCTCCATTGCGGGGCAATTGGAACGCCTTGCAGTGCAGACCAGCTTTCGTTTGCCGGCGACCGCCGCTTATGAGGCGATAGTAAACCAGCGTATCTCCGTCTTACGTGAAATGCGTTTTCAAGGTCGACAAACTTTTGCCGAATTCATGATGCGCCGCTATGACCCTGCCATGCGCACCGTACGCGCCACCGAAGCGCGCCTCAACCTGATGGCGGATCGGGCAGCACGAGCGGCGGAACTGCTTCGCACTAGGGTCGACGTCACCCGTTCCGCGCAAAACCAACAGCTTTTGCAAAGCATGGACACCCGCGCAGATATGGCATTACGGCTTCAACATACGGTCGAGGGCCTGTCGGTGATAGCCATCAGCTATTATGTTTTGGAATTGATGGCTTATCTGACCTCACCTTTGGCTGAAGCGTGGAATCTTCCAAAGGTTTGGATGAGGGCGGGCTCTGTGCCAGTGGTCTTATTGTTAGTCTGGGCGGGGATTCGGAGGTTAAAGGCCCGCCTGAGATAGTGTTCCCGAATCCAAGGTTGGCCCTTAATAATCACCTCCTCTCGATCTGAAAAATGATGGTGCCAATAGCGGAACCATCCAGATCAAGGGATTATACCACCTGGAAGTCGGTTTTCAGGAGAGGGTGTGACAGGTTGGGCAGTTCGCTACGAAATCGTAACAAATTTACATCTTGAATTGAAAACAACCTTGTGTAAGATATAGACCTTTTTAAGCCTATTCGTCTACTGAACATGAAAAAAACCATCCTCACCCTGACCATCGCCGCAGGACTCGCTTCATTCGTTGGATCAGCGAAGGCCGATCTCATCAACTTGGTTGCGAATGGAAATCCTGCGAACAATCAAGGTCTAGCGGATTGGTCCTATGGGTCCTATCAGGACCCAGCAGTTGACCCAGTCGTTAGTGGTTATCTTAGTGTTCATGATTATGTCTATAACAGTCCCTACACCACCAAATATGTCTTCGGAGGGGAACCAGGAGGCGGAAAAGTATTTTCATTTACCGATTACAGCTACATGTATCAGTCGATTCCTACGCTTGCGGGTAATAAGTATTTACTCTCTTTTTATTATCAGGTTGTTAATAATACCCCTTGGGGTTCCGCTGCAGCGAACTATAACGAATGGCTCCAAGTTTCTGTCGGCGATAACATCCTCTTTCAGAGTCTTAATGAAGACAGCACACTTGGAACTCCTGCTGGAGAACCCACTGTTTCTGGCGACGTCACGACCTTCAGCAATGCCCCTTATTCAATATTACCATACTTCAGCCAAGAATTCACTGCTGCTGCCAATGACGAAGTCTTGAACATAGAAGGCTTCAATTTAATCGGGCGAAATGCAATCACCGACATCTTGATCGTTGACATTACGGCACCCGACCCCGCCGCAGTCCCCGAACCCTCCCAAGTTGCTGCTTCCCTGCTCCTCGTGGCTGGCATTGCTGGATTTGCAATCGTGAAGCGTCGCAAAAACGCTTCGGCACTTGTCGCTTAATCAGTCCTAGCCTTTTAAAAGAATCCCCATCCTCTGCCGATAAGAAGGCGGGGATGGGTTTTTCTTTGCCCTCCCCAGAACTAGTCGGTTCGATTGAATGAGTTCTTCTGGTGCTCTCTGCCTAGAAGTTCGTATGCACGGATTGCAAATCGTGACTTGGTGAATGGGGGTATCCTTTGGACTTCACCTATCCTAAGAGTCTTTCGCAGTGGTATGGCGATGCGTTCCGCATTTTCCCTTGATCGAAAAAAGAGCCTTCTCCGTTTACACGTCTCCGAGAGGATAGGTGGAATATTGAGCCTCCAGCCTTTTTTGGATTTTTTTGGAAGAAGCTTGATGGGCTTCATAGGTGCCTTTTGGTGCCCTTAAAAATAGGAAAACCATAACTTTTCTAGATTCGGTGCCCCCTCGAGCAGCGTCATGGCGAAATGGGAAAGATCCCAGATGACGAGGTGAGGGGAGCCATCCAGCGGATCCTTACAAGGAAAAGAATAATGCCATCTGAAGGGATCCAGACACCTCTTTGACGAAGGGAGTTGGGTCTCTCTTGCCATAGCCGGTAAAATCGGTATTTTGAACTTTCGATTAGTCACGCCGCTTTAGCTCAGTTGGTAGAGCATCTCATTCGTAATGAGAGGGTCGCCGGTTCGAATCCGGCAAGCGGCTCCATCAACTCTGGAGGAGTTTGATGAAGCGCCGGAGTCGAACCGAGGTTCGACTGGAATGCCGCGATCAGCGGCACAAGAGATGAGCGCTAAGCGAAGAACCAGAGCCCTCCTGCAAGGAGGGATAATCCGGCAAGCGGCTCCATCAACTCTGGAGGAGTTTGATGAAGCGCCGGAGTCGAACCGAGGTTCGACTGGAATGCCGCGATCAGAATCAATCGAGAGGAATCAAGACCCCGTCAGTGTTGGATTCTTATCTCTCGTTAAAAATGAGTTGGTCCAGTAAGTGCAACTGATTCCGACCAATGCTCCTGCAAGCACATCACTGATAAAATGGTAGTTGAAAACGACCATCAGGATGCCCTCGATCGCCCCGATGGCAATGCAGAAGGGGAGTAACTTACGGCAGACCAGGCCGATGGGAATCATGCAGGCGAAGGCCACCGCGGTGTGACCCGAAGGGAATGCCGACAACGTTTCGTCGCCTTGAAAGGGAAGTCCTTTGAACCATTGGAATCCATAGGCGTGATTGCCGATCAAAGAGAGTTTACCGTGGATCCACGTTAAGGGCCAATACCTGCCAAAGACCCACTTGAGGTCATTCTTGAGGAGAAAGGTGAAGAGGATGCTGAATCCCAAAAGGATCAGAAAATCCTTTGTTTTCCCGCGGTTCAGAAAGACGGCGACGACAAGAAGAAAAGGAGCCAGACCTGTCATGATGGTTGGCCAATCCGCGATGGTGTATCTGAGTTTATCAGCTTCGTGGGAGGGCGGGAGGGGCTGGATCTTTTTTGTTGGATGGGCATCCCTTACCAAGTGGCCAAGGGTCGTGATTCGGTCATGCCAATGATGGGCCTCCACATACGAGCAGACCGGTCGGTCGACAAAGCAGTAGCTGAAGCCGATGGCAATGATCATCAGGATCCAGAGGCGTAGAAGCGGTGACATGGAAGGCAAGGAAATCACGAAAAGTGAGGATTTATTAAAGTCCTAGGTGTTACTGGCGTCTCGTGAGACGGTCAAGGATGGTCGTTGCCAGGTCAGGGCTAACCCCCCGGATTTCGGCCAAAGATTCAACAGAGGCCTTTCGGAGACGGGAGATGCTTCCAAATTTTGCAAGCAAAGCCCTTTTCCGGGCTTCACTGACCCCGGGAATTTCATCCAGAATGCTCTCGGTAATCCTGCGTCGCAGGAGCAGTTCGTTGTAGCCGTTGGCCACACGATGAGCTTCGTCGCGAATACGCTGGAGCAGTCTTAATGCTCCGGAATCCTTGTCCAAGCGGACGGGATTGCTCTCTCCGGGCCGGTAAATCTCCTCAAATTCCTTGGCTAACCCAATGACTGCCTGGTCATGAAGTCCGAGTGCCTGAAGTTCCCTGCAGGCCATACCGAGTTGACCTTTTCCGCCATCGACGATGATCAGGTCGGGCAGTGGACTCGATCCCGCAAGACTGCGAGCGCGACGCTCCAGAACCTCGGCAGGCAATTCCTGGGAATCAGCCACCTCCGGATCCGCCTTTGCCGTCTCGATGAGAAGCCGTCTGTAGCGTCTCCTGATAACTTCCGCCATGCTGGCAAAGTCATTCTGTCCCTTGGTCGTCGTGATGCGGTAGCGGCGGTAGCTCTCACGATCGGGCACCCCATCCCTGAAACGAACCATGGAGGCGACGATGTGGTTGTCGGAGATATTGGAGATGTCGAAGCACTCCATGGTCTTCGGCAGACGCTCCAGTCCGAGTGACCGGCGCAGTTCGAGCAGATCCGACTTGGGATCAATGCTGTTGGGGAGGGACTTGCGGGTGAAGCGACGGGTTGGTTTGCTGGTCTCGCGCAGATCCTTGAGCAAATTACGAAGGTTGGCTGCCTTTTCAAAATCAAGTTTTTCGGCGGCCCGCTCCATCTCTGCCTCGATCGAGACTGTCATTTCACGGGATTTTCCCTCTAGAACCTCGCAGGCCTCTTCCACCCGCATCCTGTAATCTTCCCGGGAAATCTTTAAGACACAGGGGGCCGAGCAGTTCTTGATCACATGATCGAGGCAGTGCTTGAAGTCACGCTCCCCGGGTTCCACCGGGCGGCAGGAACGAAGACCGAATTGTTTCCTGATGGCCTGCAGTGAGGAGCGAAGAGCCCCGGCATTGGCAAAGGGACCGAAGTAGCGGGCTCCATCCTCTCTACGGAATCGCACCGTCTCAAAGCGGGGGATCGCATCGCCCATCTGCACCCTGACCATGATGAAGCGTTTGTCATCACGGAAGCTGATGTTGTATTTGGGGCGCCATTCCTTGATAAGCCGTCCCTCGAAGAGGACGGCCTCCGCATCGCTTTTGACAAGATGCCACTCGTAGTCCGCAGCGCTGTCGATCAAGGCCCTTGTCTTGAGATCGACCTTGTTGCGTCTTGACGGAGTGAAGTAGTTGGCGAGGCGTCGTCGCAGATCCCGCGCTTTGCCGACGTAGATGATCTTACCGAAACGGTCACGGATCACGTAGACTCCCGGCCGATGCGGCACGTCGCCCAGTTTTTTCTGAAGGGCCGTTGCGTTGGGATTTTGCTGGGTGTTGGCGGAACCAGGCATGCGTTTTCACGATTCTACCGACTGGAATCCACTCCCGCCACGCTCTAATAGATGAACGTTCGGGTTTTTCTGCCGGAGTCGCCCCGACCTTGACCTGTCCGGATGGTTGAGATTCTCTAGAAGCTTGTCGTTTCGCCATGATTTCCATCACCATCCCGATCTATAACGAGCATGGGGCTATCGAGGCTCTTTTCACCAAGGTCAAGGAGGTGATGGACCGGCTCGGCCGGCGGTATGAGGTGATTTTTGTGAATGACGGCAGCACCGACGGGAGCGCCGCCCTGTTGAATGCGATCGCCTCGCAGAATCAGGAGGCCAAGGTGATCCATTTTCGCAGGAATTTTGGACAGACGGCGGCGATGATGGCGGGGTTTGATCATGCTTCCGGCAGTGTGATCATCCCGATGGACGGTGATTATCAGAATGATCCCGAGGATATTCCCAAAATGCTTGCCAAACTGGAGGAGGGATACGATGTCTGCTCCGGTTGGCGCCGGGATCGTCAGGATAGCGCGCTGCAGCGTAACTTCCCCAGCATGATGGCAAACAAGTTGATCTCCTGGATCTCCGGAGTGAAGCTTCATGACTTCGGGTGTTCCCTGAAGGCCTACCGCCGCGAGGTGGTGGAGGGGGTTCGACTTTATGGTGAGATGCACCGTTTTCTTCCGATCTACACGCGCTGGCATGGCGCACGGATCACGGAAATCCCCGTCAACCACTTTCCTCGCAGGACAGGTCATTCCAAATATGGTCTGGAACGGGTCTTGAAAGTCATTCTCGACCTGATGGTGGTGAAGTTTCTCGATCGACATCAACAGAAGCCGATGTATGTGTTTGGTCTCTGCGGAGTGCTGAGTCTCTTTGCATCTTTCGCCTTCGGGATCTGGGCATTGGGACTGCTGATTTTTGCGAACAAGCCCTTGATCACAACTCCGGTCCCCTCGTTTTGTCTTCTCTCCTTCATGACCGGGGTTCTCTGTATCCTGATGGGACTCCTTGCCGAAATGATCACCCGTACATTTTTTGAGTCCCAGGGTAAATCGATCTACATGGTCAAGGAGATGAGGAATCTGGAGGTAAGGTCCCAACCGCAAAACTGATGTGCGGGATTGCGGGATTTGTAGCTAACCGGGGAGATAAAGGCCGGGATATCCTTCAAAGAATGACCCGTGCGCTGGCCCACCGGGGACCGGATGCCGAGGGGTATCTTGTCGATCGGGCAAGCGGAGTTCATCTTGGTCACCGGCGTCTCTCGATCATCGATCTTGCGGGCGGGGTGCAACCAATGTCCACGACCGACGGTGCACTGAGCATCGTCTTCAACGGGGAGATCTACAATCATGCCGAATTGAGGATCAATCTGGAGGAACTGGGTCATGTTTTTGAGAGCGATCACTCAGACACGGAGGTCCTTTTGCTGGGATACCGTCAGTGGGGAGAGGAACTGCTCAACCGTCTCAACGGGATGTTTGCCTTCGCCATTTTTGACACCATTCACGGCACGGTTTTTCTGGCGCGTGATCGTTTTGGCAAGAAGCCTCTCTATTGGTTTCATCGGGGGGGTGTTTTCGCTTTCGCCTCGGAGTTGACGGCCCTTCTGCATGACCCCGACTCTCCCAAGAGCGAGTCAGTCATGGCGCTCAAGAAATACTTTGCTTACGGTTACATTCCTGCTCCCCATTCCGTGATCGATGGCATCAGCAAACTGCCCGGTGGTTGGTGCGGCACCCTGGAACTTTCGAGCAAGGTATGGAAAACGAGGAAGTGGTGGGAGTTTCGTTTGGAACCCGTGTCGGATGTCGTGACTCCGAGGCAGTGCGACCATTGGGCGGGGGAGCTGCTTGAGATCCTGGATCGTGCGGTGAAGCGCCGGTTGATGTCGGACGTGCCCCTCGGGGTTTTCCTGAGCGGTGGGATCGATTCTTCTGCTGTTGCAGCTCTGGCCGCCCGGCATCTTCCTTCGGGACGGCTCCATACTTTCAGCGTCGGCTTCACCGATCCCAGCTTTGACGAACTTCGCTATGCCCGTGAGGCGGCAGCATTCATTGGATGCACGCATGAAGCCGAGGTTCTGGATCTTGAGAGGGCCCGCGAACTGATCCCCGGCCTCCTCGGACGATTGGATGAGCCGATGGGTGATAGTTCCTTCCTCCCCACATGGTTGCTCTCGGGTTTTACACGCAGGCATGTGACCGTGGCCCTGGGAGGTGATGGAGGTGATGAGCTTTTCGCGGGTTACGATCCCTTCAAGGCGCTGCGCGCGGCCGAGATCTACTCCCGGATCATTCCACGCGCGATCCACCCGGCCCTCCTTCTTCTGGCTTCGGGTCTTCCTGTTTCGCACGCCAACATGAGCCTTGATTTCAAGATCAAACGAACCCTGGCGGGACTCTCTTACGGCCAAAATTTTCGGGTGCCGGTCTGGATGGGGCCTCTTGAACCAACTCAAATAGACAACTATTTCGGCGACCACACCACTCCTGAAGAACTCTACAGTGAGGCGATCGATGCTTGGGATGCGTCGGGATCCGGTGCCGATCCCGTAGATAAAACGCTTCAGTTCTTTACCCGGATCTACCTCCAGGACGATATCATGACCAAGGTTGACCGTGCTAGCATGCTCCATGGACTGGAGGCCCGATCACCTTTCCTTGATCTTGAGGTGGTGGACTTCGCCAGACGTCTGCCGCACTCCGTGAAACTTCGCGGAGGCACGACCAAGTGGATCCTTAAGAAAGCTCTGGAGCCGATCCTGCCCTCATCCATCCTCCACCGTAAAAAGAAAGGATTCGGATCCCCGATCGGTTCCTGGCTCCGTTCCGGAGTTCTGAATCCCGGGATTCCCGACGGAATGGAGGGAGCTTTTGTTGTCCGGTCGCTCGATTCCCATCGGGCTGGAAGAAGTGATGAACGTCTTTTCCTCTGGTGTTATCATGTGCTTGCCGAGTGGAGAAAATCACACCGTGCTGCGTAAGTCGCCGTGAGAATCCTGATCCTCAACTACGAGCACCCCCCGATCGGGGGAGGCGGGGGGAGGTTGGGAGCAAAAGTGGGGGCTGGCCTGGTTGCCCGAGGTCATCAGGTGCGGGTATTGACGGGAGGGATGGCGCATCTTCCGTTGGAATCCCTGGAACAGGGAATGGAGGTCCGCCGGTTAAGGACATTTCGGCGTCGCGAAGACACCTGCAGCTTTTCTGAGATGGCACTCTGGGTTGCGGCTGCGATTCCCGCTGCCGTTTCAGAGGTTCGACGATGGAAGCCCGATGTCATTCATGCGCACTTTGCTGTTCCGACCGGAGTTGTGGCATGGATCGTTGGCAAGGTGACCGGTGTTCCTTATGTGCTCACGGCTCATCTTGGGGATGTTCCGGGAGGGGTTCCCGAGCAGACCGGTAATCTCTTCCGCTGGATTCAGCCTTTGACCGTGCCGCTCTGGAACAATGCGGCCGCCACCACCGCCGTGAGTAGTTTTGTTGCCGGTCTCGCTGAGAAGGCGTATGGGATCAAGCCGCAGGTGATTCTCAACGGGATGGAGATTCCCCCCGCGCGCCCCCTGGATCACGATGAAACTCCCCGTCTCCTCATGGTGGGACGGATGAGCGTTCAGAAGAATCCGATGACAGCCATCAGGGCGCTCGCTCTTCTGAGGGAATTGTCCTGGCACTTCACGATGGTGGGAGATGGCCCGCTTCTTGCCGAGGTCAAGGCTGAGGCTGAGCGACTAGGAATCATCGAGCGGGTGGATTTCAGGGGGTGGGCCTCGGCTTACGAGGTGGGAGAGATCATGAGGTCATCCGATGTGCTTTTGATTCCCTCGTTTTCGGAGGGGTTGCCGATGGTCGCCGTCGAGGCCTTGGCAAGCGGACTGGCCATCGTGGGTAGCAGGATCGGAGGACTGTCCGATGTGGTATGTGAATACGGGAAAGAAAGAAATGCCACCCTCTTTGATCTTGGAGAAGGACCGCAGGGATTGGCCAATGCGTTGAGAGAGATGATTGAAAGCCCTCGGACACTCAAGGAGCGAAGGGCTGTTTCCCTCTCCATGGCTCCCCGCTTTGATCTCGGGCATTCCCTCGACAGTTATGAAGGTTTGCTGAAGAAAGTGGCCGCGGTTGGAGGCTAGAGCGGTTTCAAGAATTCTAGGGCCGTTCTTTGGCGCGTCATGGAGCGTTCTACAGAGTCGCATCGCCCGGGCAGTAGCACAGCGACCGCAATCGCTCTAGTGTGTCGGTTGGCCTGCCCCGATCGCTTCGCGGGCGTAAATTTCAACCTCACCATCGGAGGCAACAAGTTGGTAGTGTTCCCTGATGTAGTCGTAGGATTTGGAGGCCCAGTTTTGAAAACGGGAGGATTCGGTGCTGTTCACTTTGCCGGTTCCGATGACGATGACTGCGGGATGGAAACGCTCGATGTTACCCTTCGCCTGATTGAAGAAGAGTTCGGAAGGGATTGCGTTGTCTGCATAAAGATTGTGTTCGTAGGAGGGACGATCGGTCATGAAGTTGACCATGGGAAAGTAGGGATAGCAGACCACGTAGTCGCCGGGACGGGAGTGGTTGAGAATGGTATCCCGAAGCAGTGTGTCCCGGAGGAGTTCCTCGGGGTTCAGTTTTACCCTGACACCATTGGAGGCTGTGAATTCCAGATGACGCCTGCGAGAAGCGGCGATGCTTCCCGAGCCGTCCGTCTGCCATCCCTTCACAAGGTAGCAGGAGAGATCGAGAATCGCCGGAAAAATGACGAGTAATAGTCCCAGTCTCGTCCACCTTCCAGACTTCCCCCACTCCGATCCGGCGAGAAGAATCCCCAGAACGAGCGTCACGATAAAAGGAACCATGAACTCCCCCAAATGGACCATGTCGGGTCTCCAGAAAAAATACTGGGGAAAGAGCACCAAGGACGATCCAGTCGAAACCAGTAAGAGAGCTCCTTTTCTCCAGAGATCCACCTCCCTCCTGAGAAGGGAGAAAAGAACCATCAGGAGTCCCCAAAAAACAAAAAAAGATGCGACAGGAACCGGAAGGTAAACGATCAGGGCAAAGAGCCGATCCTTGAAAGTCGGTGCCTTCAGAATCTCATCAAGCGAGGGTCTCTGGAGACTGGTGTCACTGTAGGAAATCGAAGATGCGGGGTTTTCTGACCCCGGAGAGGATGTTCCAAGTGCGTGCGATGTTTGCTCCCTTTTTTCGGTTGTTGAAGTTGTGGCGACCGGTTTTTTTCGTGATGAGGTTAAAAGATTCACGATCTGGGACCCGCTATGACTGATCTTCAAAGGCCACAGCAGATACTGCTGGGCGAATTGAGTGCCAAAACCTCTGTGAAGTGCATCCGAATAAACGGGACCTTGCATGATAAGGAAAGAGAGGGTGAGGATCACGATCCCAAGGAGCACGCTCCGGCATCGAGCGAAGAATCCCTCTGCTGGTTTGACAAGGAAAAGCAGGGAGGTGAGAAGAAAGAGGGTTGTCTGAAAGAAGCCGAGATCAATTCTCACGAACCAGGTCAGCGAGATAGCAAGCCCGGTAAAAACCATCCAAGACAGACCGGTTTTTTTGTTCTTATGAGGGACGACGAAGGTTCCCAGCAGGGCCAGCATTCCCAGAAGGCCGAGGAGTCCCATATAGTTTCTTCCGATTACGCCGGGCAGCATGATCAGGATCAGCCCTGTAACAATTGATGGGAGGCGATGTCTGGTTACAAGCATGACAATCCAGCAACCCGAGAGGCCGGACAGAATGCCGAGCAGGAAAAAATACCCCCTCAATGCCAGATAGTTTGGGCCCGTCGCTTTGAAAAGCCATGCGATCGGATAGAACCAACCGACATTGTAGCCAAGGAAGGTGTCGACAATCGGCCGTGCCCCTGCATTCAGACGCTGGGCCACCATGGCAGCCACTCCTTCCTCTCCGCTGAGCTTTAGTCCTGAGCGCCAATAGAAGCCGTAATAGATCAGGGCCGAGAGCACCAAAACCAGTGTAGCCAGAAAGCAGAACGGGAGTGGTTCGCCGGTAGTTTTTGATCCACGGATACCCATCCGTTGATAATCAGTGACGCGGCGGTCCTGGAAAAGAGCTTTTTACACTCGCCGGGGAAACAGATTGGATCGATTTTAGGTTGATGGAAAGATCCGACCTCAAGGTCTTGATGACCACCTTTGCCGATAACGAAGCTGCACTGGCGGCGGTGAGGATCCTGCTGACGGAACGCCTGATTGCCTGTGGAACGGTGATACCGGGAGCCAGCTCCCTTTACCTCTGGGAGGGTGTGATCGAGGAATCCTGCGAGGTGGTTGTTCTTCTGAAGACGAATCTGGAACATGTTGGCAACTGTACCGAGAGGCTCAAAGCGCTCCATTCGTATGAAATTCCCGGCATCTTCGTGATCGATCCCGAGAGGGTCTCGGTTCCTTATGCATCTTGGGCAAGAGAGGCTTTGAGGAATGAGAGATAACGGTTATGAATGAAGGGCATGAATAGACAATCACCCACCACGATCCTGGATCGTATCCTCCTGGACGTTCAGGAGGAGATCCTGGAGAGCAAGAGGCTTCGTCCGGATGGGGATGTGAGGGGCATGGTTGCCGATGCTCCTCCGGTGAGATCACTGCCCTCTGTTCTCGAGGGAGGATTTGGATTGATTGCCGAAATCAAAAAGCGCTCTCCCAGCGTCGGAGAGATGAGAGCGGGGAACGTGAGCGATGCCCCCGGGGCCTACGAGGAGAGTCTTCTTGTCAGGGCCCTCTCCGTGCTGACTAATCAACGCCACTTCGGGGGATGCATGGAAGACCTTGCAACGATCAGGAGTGCGGTCTCGAAACCCGTTCTGAGGAAGGACTTCATTGTCAACGAGTATCAGATCCGCGAGGCGCGTGCATTCGGTGCCGATGCGGTTCTCCTGATGGCAAGTGTTCTCGATGCACCGAGGCTCAAGGGGTTTCACCAATTGGTGCTGGAGTTGGGTATGGAGGCCCTCTTTGAGGTTCACGACGAGGCGGAAGTGGCTGCTCTTCCAGAGAGCGCCAGGATCGTGGGAATCAACAGTCGCAGATTCAAGGCGCCCGTGGAATCCTCCGGATTTGTCGGGCCTTCAGGTTCCTCAGAGAAAGATTTCAGTATCCGTCTTGATACCTTCGAACTCGTGAACCGCCTCCCTTCGGGGGTGATTCGGGTCGCCGAGAGCGGACTCCATGCGGATAATATCACGACTGTCCGTGGAAAATTTGAAGCCGCGCTTGTCGGCACCTCGTTGCTGCGCGATCCGGAAGGAGTGCGCAAAGCCCTTGCCGAATTCGAAGTGGCGCTTGCCGATTGAACGCATCATGAACAGCGAAGACTTCAGCATCGACCCCGACTCTCCCGATACGCCGTTCGATGTTTCGCTGAGACCTCCGCTTTTCGACGAGTTCTGCGGGCAACCCAAGACAATCGAACGCCTAATGCTCCTGGTGGAGGCGGCTCGGCAGAGGGATGAACCGCTACAACACATCCTCCTGAGCGGCCCGCCCGGTCTGGGGAAGACAACCCTTGCCTACATCCTGGGAAATGCCATGGAGGCCGAGGTGAGGACAACCAGCGGTCCAACCATCGAGAAGGCGGGAGACCTCGCTGGTCTCCTTACCACGATGCCGCGTGGTGGAGTGCTCTTTATCGACGAGATTCATCGCCTGCAACCCGCCATCGAGGAGTATCTCTATCCGGCCATGGAGGACTTCAGGGTCGATATCATGATCGACCAGGGGCCGAACGCCCGCAGCGTCCGGTTGAACCTCGCTCGTTTCACCCTGATCGGTGCCACGACAAGGGCTGGCATGATCAGTGCTCCGCTTCGATCACGCTTCGGGATGAACTGCCGACTCGATTATTACAATGCGGAGGAGTTGCAGAAGATTGTTCTGCGAACCGGGGGACTCCTTGGGATGACCATTGATGGGGAAGGGGCCCTTGAGGTGGCGCGTCGTTCACGCGGCACTCCCCGAATCTCCAATAATCTCCTGCGTTGGGTGCGCGATTTTGCACAGGTTCGCACGGGAGGGATCGTCAACAAGGACTCTGCAACCAAGGCGCTCGAGATGCTGGATATTGATGCGGAGGGATTTGACGAGATGGATCAGAGAATCATCGAGGCGATCATTCACAAATTTGCAGGGGGCCCCGTGGGACTGAATTCTCTTGCCGTTGCTGTCGGGGAAGAGGCTGGCACCCTGGAGGATGTCCACGAACCCTACCTGATCATGCAGGGGTATCTTGCAAGAACACCGCAGGGACGCGTCGCGATGCCGAAGGCCTATGCGAAGCTTGGACTACCCTCACCCAGAAACAAAATTTCGGAAACGCAACCTGATCTCCTTTCTTAATGCTGAAACAAAAAACTTCTCGCGCACTGTCGCAGAAGATCGGAGATAAAGCGGGAAGAAACACAATCCGATCAATTTCCTGCGCCTTCGTAACTCTGAGGGATCCTTCAACCTTTCGATGAATCGGCTTTCCACAACATCGTCCCCCTATCTACTCCAACATGCCGGGAATCCGGTGGAGTGGTATCCCTGGGGGGAGGAGGCATTCGAGAGGGCGCGCCGCGAGCAGAAGCCGATCTTCCTCTCGATCGGTTATTCAACCTGTCACTGGTGCCACGTCATGGCTCACGAGTCGTTTGAGGATCCTGCCATAGCGGAACTCATGAACCGTGAGTTCATTAATGTGAAGGTTGATCGCGAGGAACGACCAGATGTCGACCGTCTTTATATGTCGTATGTGCAGGGACTCACCGGAAGTGGCGGATGGCCCATGAGTGTCTGGTTAACGCCGGAGTTAAAGCCCTTTTTCGGAGGGACCTATTTCCCGCCCGAGGACAGGCACGGGAGGGGCGGATTCCCATCAATCCTTTCTCAGATCGGCCAAGTGTGGCGTGAGAACAGGGAGAATGTTGAACGGGAGGCTGCCCGATCCGTGGCTCTTCTTCAGGCAGGGGCAACGGCAGATCCCAGGACTCTTGCGGATCCGATGACCCCGCTCACAAGAGCCGCCGATTATTTCCAGCGCACTTTTGACGAGCAGTGGGGAGGCTTTGGATCCTCCCCCAAGTTTCCCCGCCCCTCGGTCCTCTTTTTTCTTCTGAGGCAGGCACGGTCAGGCTCCATGGATTACAATGGAGGGCTTCTTCGCATCGTGCTCAACACCCTCGAGCGCATGGCCTCGGGGGGCATCCATGATCATCTCGGAGGAGGGTTTCACCGATATTCAGTCGATCGCGCATGGCATGTCCCTCATTTTGAAAAAATGCTCTATGATCAGGCCCAGCTTGCCATGGGCTACCTGGAGGCCTTTCAGGTCACTGGGGAGGAGAGCCATGCCGGAGTCGTGAGGGACATCCTCGGATATGTCCAGAAAGAGATGACCTCCCCTGAGGGGGGATTTTACTCCGCAGAGGATGCTGACAGTCTTCTCCGGTATGGCTCCGAAGAGCATGCCGAGGGGGCCTTCTTTGTCTGGACGAAGAGGGAGATAGACTCTGTTTTGGAGCAAAATGCGGGTGAAATATTCTGCCGTCACTACGGAATTCGCCCGGAGGGAAATGTGGACCCCTCCAGCGATCCTCACGGCGAACTGACGGGAAAGAATGTGTTGATGGAGCAGGTTACGCTTCGGGAGACCGCCGGTGTTCTGGGAATCCCAATGGAAGAGGTCGGTGCATCCCTCAAGGCATCGCGGGAAATATTATTTGGCATCCGTGAGAAGCGCCCCCGACCTCATCGGGATGACAAGATTCTCTGCGCTTGGAACGGTCTGATGATCTCCGCGTTCGCACGGGCCGGGGCATCCTTGGGAGTTCAGGACTACATCTTGTCCGCCGAACGAGCCGCATCATTCCTTCGTTCCCGTCTCAGGAATCCCGATTCGGGTTTGCTCCATCGGAGTTGGAGGGACGGACGGATCGTCGAGGCGGGATTTGCCGAGGATTATGCCTTTCTGATCCAGGGACTCCTGGATCTCTATGAGGCGAATTTTGGGATCGCCTGGTTGAAATGGGCAACAGAGTTGCAGTCGATTATGGATCGTCTGTTCTGGGACGATGAGGAGGGGGGATACTTCAGCAGCGCCGAGGGGGATCCTCACCTGCTTCTCCGCCAGAAAGAAGACTATGATGGTGCTGAGCCTTCCGCAAATTCCGTGGCTGCGCTCAATCTGCTACGCTTTTCAAGACTAATAGGGGATTCTGTTGCGGCAGAAAAAGCCTCAAGGATCTTCGATCTCTCTGCGCCAGTTCTGGAGGGGATGCCCTCCTCAGTACCCCAGTTGCTTGTCGCTCTCGGTTACAGTCTTTCCCCGGGAAGACAGATTGTGATCGCCGGCCTCCGCGAAGCAGGAGACACGATATCGTTGATTCAATACTCACGGGAGGGATTCCATCCCGATCAGGTGACCCTGCTTGCCGATTGCGGCGAGGGCCAAAAATGGCTGGCGGAACGCGTCCCGTCCCTCCTGGAAATGAAACCCATCCAGGGAAATGCTGTCCTGTATCGTTGCGAGGAATTCACCTGCTCGGCCCCGGTGACACTCTCAGAGTTGGAAAGTTTGCGACTCTTGGAATAGTCCTTTAATCTCGGACAGGAGGCGCCTGCCTCAAAAACTCCCAGCTTATCTCCATCAATGTTTTCGAACCTTTCAGAAAAACTTCAGCAGACTTTCAAGCATCTTCGCGGTCATGGCCGCCTCTCCGAGGCGAATATCTCGGAGGCACTGAGGGAAGTCCGTCTCGCTCTTCTTGACGCGGATGTTCACTTCGCCGTGGCCAAGGAATTCATTGCGAAGGTCAAGGAGCGGGCCATGGGAGAGGAGGTCCTTGCAAGCGTCTCCCCAGGCCAGCAGATCGTAAAAATCTTTCAGGACGAGCTGACTTCACTGCTGGGCGGCGACAATGTTCCCCTAAACTTCGGAAAGCCCACGCGCATTATGATCGTGGGACTCAACGGTGCCGGGAAGACAACATCCTCGGCAAAGCTGGCTCGCCTCCTGATGAAGCCGGCCCTCTTTGAGAGCATGCAGGGCACCACGGCACGCTCCCCGATGCTGATCGCCCTCGATCTGGTCCGTCCCGCGGCTATCGAGCAGCTTGCAACACTCGGAGCCCAGATTGAGGTGCCCGTCTTCCGTCCATCACCGGAGGAAAAGGATGTGTTGGCGGCGGCCCGACGGGCCCTTGAATGGAGTGAACAACAGGGCGGCAATGTGGAGATTTACGATACGGCCGGACGACGTGAAATCGATGACGACTTGGTCGGGGAGTTGATACGCCTCAAGGCCTTGATCCGTCCCCAGGAGATCCTGCTTGTCTGTGATGCCGCCACAGGCCAGCAGGCCGTGAGTGTGGCTGAGAAATTTCATGCCGCGCTGGGTCTCACGGGATTGATCCTCACCAAACTGGACGGTGATGCCCGTGGTGGAGCCGCCCTCTCACTCCGTTCTGTCACGGGTCAGCCGATCAAATTTGCGGGTGTCGGAGAGAAAGTGGATCAGTTCGAGCCTTTCCATCCCGGACGGCTTGCCAGTCGCATCCTCGGTATGGGAGATATCGTCAGCCTTGTCGAGCGCGCCGCTGAGGCTGTGGAGATCGGGGAAATGACGCGGCTTGAGGCAAAAATGAAGAATGCCTCGTTCGATCTCGGCGACTTTTTGGATCAACTCCGGATGATCAAGCGGATGGGGCCTTTGGAAAATCTGCTTGGCATGCTGCCCGGAGCCGCTAACCTACCCAGTCCAGCGGTCCACGGAAAAGAACTGCAGCGGGTCGAGGCGATCATCTTATCGATGACGCCCGGTGAACGGAAGCGTCCGGAAATCCTCAACGCACGCCGTCGCCAACGAATCGCTCGGGGCAGTGGAAACTCAGTGACAGAGGTGAACAACCTCCTTCTGAAGTTTGGCCAGATGAAAAAACTGGCCAAGAACACTGGAAAAATGAAAAAAATGATGTCTCAAATGCAATCCCGTTCCGCCTCAGGCGGAATACGGAGCTTTGTCCCGAACCAACCCACAACGAACCGACTCCCATGGCAGTAGCAATCCGACTCAGGCGCGAAGGCGCACGCAATCACCCCTTTTACCGCATCACGGTGGCCGACCAGCGTTGCCCCAGGGATGGCAAGTTCATCGAACTGATCGGTCATTACGATCCCAAGCAGGCCGGTGACAATTACAAGATCAATCTCCCCAGAGCTGAATATTGGCTGAGCGTTGGGGCCCGTCCTTCCCAGACGGTGATGAGTTTCATCAACAAGGCCCGTAAGATCGCGGTTGCCGTTGATTCCGCTGCGGAAACCCCCGCTGCCTGATAAACTGAACCGTTATGGAGGAGTTTCTGCGCTATGTGGTGCGGGAGCTCGTGGAGTATCCCGACCAAGTTGCCTTGAAATCAAGGCATGAGGGCGGGCGTCTGTTTTTTCAACTTTCCCTGGCAGAGAGCGATGTGGGTCGCTTGATTGGAAAAGGGGGGGGCACAGTCCAAGCCGTGAGGACACTCCTCAATATGGCGGCCGAAAAAAAGGGTCTTCGGGCCTCCCTTGATATCCTTGATTGATCGGTTCTTCCTGAAAAATTGGCTGGGGAGACATTCCGATAATTTGTTTTGAGTTCCTTGACCCGATGGGTGATTGGTAAACGTTAAGACCATGAGTGCCAAGTATGACGGGTTATCTCTCTTAAGAAGAATGAGACGCAATCGCGCCTCTTCCTCCGTCCGTTCTCTGGTCAGGGAGAACAGACTTTCCAAGGGAAACCTTGTCCAACCATTGTTCGTCAGGGGCGGTGGTGGTGGGCCTGATCCGGTCGAGTCGATGCCCGGGGTGTTGAGGCATACGCTTGGTTCCCTGACAGAGGAATGCCGGGGACTTGAGGGGCGTGGGATAACTGCAGTTGCCCTTTTTCCCAGCATTGAGGCCTCAAAAAAGGATCCTTTGGGGACGCATGCGACCTCCCGGGACAACATCCTCTTCAAGGCCATCCGCGCCGTGAAGTCCGCATGCCCATCCCTCCTGTTGATCACCGATGTCGCATTGGATCCCTACACCAGTCATGGCCACGACGGTCTGTTGAACGACAAGGGTGATGTTGACAACGACTCAACCGTCGTGGCCCTTCGAAAACTGGCGTTGGCCCAGGCCCAGGCGGGAGCCGATGTGGTGGCCCCCTCCGACATGATGGACGGAAGGGTCCGGGCGATTCGCGAATGCCTTGACGGCGAGGGCCTGTCCCAGACCTCCATTCTTGCCTATGCTGCAAAATATGCATCCGGATACTATGGCCCTTTCAGGGATGCGGTGAAGAGTGGTGCCCACGCTGCCCCGCTTGACAAACGGACTTACCAGATGGATCCCTCGAATGTTCGCGAGGCCCTCCTTGAGGTGAAACTCGATGAGGAAGAGGGTGCCGACATGGTCATGGTAAAGCCCGCTGGTCCGTATCTGGATGTCATCCGAGCTGTTCGGGAAACAACACTGCTCCCTCTTGCCGCCTATCAGGTCTCCGGTGAGTATGCCCAGATACATGCCGCCGCACGGCTTGGTTGGCTTGATTACGCCACAACGCGTGATGAGTCCCTGCTTGCAATCAAGAGGGCGGGGGCCGACATGATTTTCACCTATTTTGCCTCCGAGGTAGCCGACTCCCTTCCGCAATGAGTCAAGGGGGATGGCTGGCAATCCGCTGCGCGGCGTTTGCCTGCTTTTCGGCATTGGTTTTTTCAGGATGTGCAGGAGATACCCGGCACCGACTCGTGGTGAGCCTTCCGGATCAGAAAATGCTGCTGATTACCGATGGAAAGCCGGTTGCAATGTATAAGGTCTCGACTTCGAAGTTCGGAACCGGGGATGACAAGGGGAGTTATGCCACGCCGCTCGGGCATCTTTGCGTGAGGGAAAAAATCGGCGGAGGTGCTCCTCTTGGAGAAGTCTTCAAATCCCGCAAGCCAACCGGTGAGGTTCTCCTGCCCAATGCTCCGGGCCGCGATCCCATTGTCACCAGGATCCTTTGGTTGGAGGGTCTGGATCCGGAAAACCGCCACGCTTTTTCCCGTTACATCTACATCCATGGAACACCGCAGGAGGCCCTGCTCGGAACTCCCTCAAGCTACGGGTGTATCCGGATGAGCTCCGCCGATATCATCGAGCTTTATCAACAGATCGGGAGGGGGGCACGGGTCGAGATCACCACGGCGCATCTGGCCGGGGTTGGCGCACCCGGGGAGCAACCTCTATGATCTGACATGGTGGGGTTGACGGGATGATATTATAAGTTATTCTTATAGGGTTGATACAATTTCTCTCAAACTCCCTCCTCATTCTCCTCGGCCTGGCTGTTTTTCCAGGCGTTCTTCGCGCCGAGGTCATTCCTCCTAGTGTTCACTCCTCATCTGGTCAGTGTCATTCGGAGATTATCGTGAGTGTAAAGGATCAGCAATTGATGTTCAAAAAGGATGGGAAAACGGAATTTCGCTTCCCTGTCTCGACCTCGCGTTTCGGAATTGGAGACCGATTCGGGAGTTATGCGACTCCGCTGGGGAAATTTTTTGTCCGCATGAAGATCGGATCGGGGCAACCGCTTGGGGAGGTTTTTCACGCCCGGACGCCCACCGGGGAGGTCTTGAAGCCGAATGCCCCCGGAAGGGATCCGATCGTAACCCGGATCCTCTGGCTTGAGGGCGCTGAACCCGGAAACAGGAATGCCTTTAACCGCGGGATCTATATCCACGGAACTCCGCAGGAAAAACTCCTTGGACGACCCGCAAGTTACGGGTGCATCAGGATGCGTTCATCCGATGTCGCCGCACTTTTTGACCGGGTGGTGACCGGCACAACGGTACGAATCATTCCCGATCACCTGCCCTCCGTGAACCCCCTCTTGAGGGATTTCGGAATTTCATATTCCCACGGCTTCATAGCGTCTCACTCCGGATCGCCAGAGTCCGCTAGCGAGTAGGAAGGTCAATACAACCCACAGAGCCTGAATGGCCAGGCCCTCCCAGAGCCTGGAGTCCTGCACTTTTCCCATCAGGATGGCGACGGGGAAATAAACCTCATAAGGGAAGGGAAGAAGTCTCAGGATCGTTCCCGCGACTCCCGGAACCGTATCGAGGGGGAAAAGCTTCCCACTCAGGAAGTATTCAAAAGAGTAGAGGATGAAGACCACGGTCGAAATCTCTAGGATCCAGAAGGCAAGCATCGCAAGAGCATACGCAATCAGGAACTGAATCGCCCCCGCCATCACAAGACTGAGAAGAAACAATCCCCACGTTGAAGCCTGCGAAGGCCATTGCAGGTATTGCCGGAACCACCAGAAAACCGCGAGCACCGGCAGGAGCGTAACTGCTGTGTAGAGAAGCCGCGAACCCACGAAGATGCAGGAGCGGTAGGCAAGAAAATCAAAGGGCTTTAGCAGAAAAGAGCTGAGTTGCCCCTCCCTGATTTCCGCGGCGATCTGCCATTCGTCCTCGGTCGGGGTGATGAGATTGTCGACCAGCAACACGATCAGGAAGTAAAAGACCATTTCGCCGAAGGAATAGCCGGCGATTTCACCGGTCGTGTCCGCATAGATGGATTTCCAGACAAAGACCGTGCCGAAGAGCGGTACCAAGGCAAAGAGAGACCTTAATAGAAAGTTCCACCGGTAGACGAAGGTGTTCTGCAGGCCGATCGAGAAGATGGCACGGTATTTGTCGAAGATCTTGTAGAGTGGCATCTGATTTCCTTGAATCATCCGTATTCACGACTAAACCTTCCCATATGTCCACGCTCCTTGAATCCATCGCCTCTGCACAAGCCTCTGGTGCCCTGCTTTCCTCCTCTTCGGAGAACATCCAAAACATGCTCGCACGAGGTTCCTCTCTGGCGGTAACCGTGATTACGGAACTGGTTGAATCCGAGCAGTGGGAGGAGCTCAACAACCGCTTCTTCAGGACACTGGCCTTCGGAACCGGAGGTCTTCGTGGCAAAACTATTGGTCAGGTTGTGACCAAGGCGGAGGCCGGTCCGGGTCGTCCCGACGGTCGCCCCGAGTATGCCTGTATCGGGACCAACGCGATGAACGAATATAATATCTCAAGAGCCACACGCGGACTCGCCACCTATGTCCGGGAGTGGCATCGCAGGGAGGGAAAACCGGGTCGTCCCTCCATCGCCATCAGCTACGACACACGTTTCTTTTCGCGAGAATTTGCCGATCTCTCGGCAAAGGTCATGACCGACCTGGGTTGCGACGCGCTTCTTTTCGAAGGTCCCCGCTCCACGCCGGAACTTTCCTTTGCCGTGCGCCTCAGGAATGCGGCCGCGGGGATCAATATCACCGCCAGCCACAATCCCCCCGGCTACAATGGCTACAAGGTTTACTTTGACGATGGAGGTCAGGTCATCGCTCCCCATGACAAAGGGATCATCGACCTAGTCAATGCCGGTGATCACACCTACGAGGCGCTTCCGGAAGCCGATCGGGGTCGGGTGATCCACCTGGGGAAAGAGGTGGACGAGGCCTACATGGAGCGACTCGAAAAGCTCATCATCGATCCGGAACTCTTCCTCCGTAAGCCTGCTTTGAAGACCGTTTTCACCCCGCTGCACGGGGTCGGTGGTGTCATCATCGTCCCGATGCTCCATCGTCTCGGGGTCACCTGTATTCCGGTTCCCTCGCAGATGGTTCCTGACGGACTCTTCCCAACGGTCAAGTCTCCCAACCCAGAGTATCCGGAAGCCCTCAAACTGGGAATGGAACTTGCCGAAATTGAGAAGGCGGATCTTGTCCAGGCCACGGATCCTGATGACGACCGGATGGGGGTGGCTGCCCGGGACGATTCCGGGAGACTTGTTCTGCTGACTGGTAACCAGATCGGGTCGCTCATGGCCTGGTATCGCCTCAAGAGACTCTTTGAAAAGGGAATCCTCACCGAGGCCAATCGGGAGCGTGCTGTCGTCGTGAAGAGTCTTGTCACCACGGACCTGCAGAAAGAAATCGCCCTTGGATTCGGGGTCAAGTGTGTCGAGACGCTCACGGGGTTCAAGTATATCGGGGCCAAGCAGCGTGCCTACGAGGAGAAGCTTCCTGCCGATATCCAGGCGAACTACCGGTCACTCACCGAGGAAGAGACCCGGGAGGCCCGTCTTAAGGATTCCCTCTACTTTGTCTTCGGGGGGGAGGAGAGTTACGGATACAACACTGGGGATTTTGTCCGCGACAAGGACGGTAATGCGGCGGTCATCTGCTTTGCCGAGGTGGCCGCATACGCTGCAAGTCTAGGGATCTCTGTTGTTACGCTGCTGGACCGGATTTACTCCGAATACGGCTTCTATCTTGAGCGCGGGGAGTCGCTGACTTTCGAGGGTGCGGAGGGAGCCTCAAAGATCAGGAAACTCGTGGATTCCTATGCTGACAACCCGCCCAAAGAGATCGAAGGAGCCAAGGTGCTCTCCATCCTCAATTATGCGACCCAGGACATCCATGACTCTGAGGGGGAGCTTCTGCCCAAAGAGGCCATGATTGTCTTTGAGATCGCCGGGGGATGGAAAGTCGCCGTGCGTCCTTCGGGTACCGAACCCAAGATCAAATACTACCTGTATGCCACCGAGAAGCCGGCCTCCGGTACCTTTACCCCCGAGCAACTGGCATCGACCAAGGTGCGCGTTGCCGAGGGATTGGAGAAACTCTGGCAATGGCTAAAAAGTGATGCCCAGCTAAGGGCCGATGATGCGAAGAGGGCTGCCTGATTGGGCATCGGTGATAGGTCCAGGGGAAGCGGGAGTAATCAGCGAACAAATAACCGAACGGGACCTCTCCACCTCCCAAAAAAATCATTCCCGGACACCGATTCCTTGGCACCCCGAAATCCCATGCTCGCCTCTACCACCTTTGACATTCCCGGCTATCGGGTCACCGCCCACATGGGGATGGTTCGTGGTATCATTGTCCGCTCGCCAACCATTGCGCAGGGCCTTCTCGGAGGACTCAAGAGCATCATTGGAGGTCGCATTGGAGCGTATACAGACATGTGCGAGCAGGGTCGCCGGAACGCCTATGAGGCCATGGTGGCGCATGCGGGTGAACTCGGTGCCAATGCGATCATTGGTGTCCGCTATGATGCCTCTGATCTTGGGGCGAATCTTGCGGCAACCGAGGTCCTCTGCTACGGCACGGCAGTGACCGTGGAGCCCGTTTGAGTTGAACGGAGCTGGTCACTCATTTACCACTTTTGCTTAGATTTCCTCTGAGGAGATCTGCATCCTTGCAAGAAGGGTTTTGAAAAAGTAGATTGATGCGTGGAGAGTCTTGTCACCCGACCCCAGCGGATCGCTTTTCTGGGGAATTATGTCCCAAGACTCTGCGGGATCGCGACATTCACCCATGATCTGTGCGAGTCGATTGCTGCAATCTCCCCGGGGTCCGATTGTTTTGTCGTTGCGATCAATGACCGTCTCGAGGGATACAGCTACCCGCCACGCGTGCGCTTTGAAATCCTGGAAAAAGACCTGGATTCCTACAGGCGGACCGCCGATCTCCTCAACTTCAACAATACCGACCTGCTCTGCGTCCAGCACGAATTCGGGATTTACGGAGGAGCAGCGGGAAGTTATTTGCTGGCCCTTCTGAAAGAGGTCCGGATGCCGGTCGTGACGACCCTCCATACGGTCCTTCGCGACCCCGATGCCTCGCAACGGAGTGTCATGGATGCCTTGATAGCGCGTAGCAGCCGCCTCGTGGTGATGTCCGAGAAAGGCCGTGAAATCCTGAACGAAACCTACGATCTCTCAGACGGGAAGCTGGACGTGATTCCCCACGGCATACCCGACCTTGAATTTGTGGAATCAAGGGTCTGCAAGAGCCAGTTCGGGGTGGAAGGAAAACAGGTTTTGCTCACCTTTGGACTCATCGGTCCCGGCAAGGGGATTGAATATGCCATCGAGGCCCTTCCTAAAATCGTGAAACGGCATCCGAAAGTTGTCTATCTGGTTCTTGGCGCCACGCATCCGAATCTCTTGGCAACCGAAGGGGAGAGTTACCGTCTCAGTCTTGAGCGTTTGGCCCAGGAGAGGGGGGTCAAGGAACACGTGATCTTTTACAACCGGTTTGTGTCTTCCGAGGACCTGAAGGAATTTGTCGGGGCGAGCGATATTTATCTGACTCCCTATTTAAGCGAAGCGCAGGTGACCTCAGGAACCCTCTCCTATGTCATCGGAGCGGGAAAGGCCGTGATTTCCACGCCTTACTGGCATGCCAAGGAGCTTTGTGAAGGTGGACGGGGGATCCTTGTCCCTTTTCAGGATCCTCATGCCATTGCGAATGAGGTGTGCGGTTTGCTTGATGATCCCGAGCGTATGGAAAAGATCCGCCGATCCGCATATACCATGGGCCGTGAAATGATTTGGCCCAGTGTCGCCAAGCGTTATCTTCAGACCTTTGAAGAGGCTCGGCGTGATCGCAGGCACGATCCCCAGGTGGCGGTCGCCATTGATCAGAGAGTTGCACCGCGTGCGGCATTCGGGGGGTGGACGCTTGCGAGTCGCCACCTAGAACTTCCCCCCTTGAAGTTGGACCATATCATCCGCATGAGCGATGGAACGGGAATCTTCCAGCACGCCATTTTCAACGTTCCCAATTTTCACGAGGGATACTGCACCGATGACAATGCGCGGGCCTATATCCTTTGCAACTTGCTCGACGAGATCGGTCCCCGACCCGGCGGTGAGAACCTGACCACCCAGTCGACCGCTTACCTGGCATTTCTGGCGGCGGCCCTTGATCGCAGGACAGGACTTTTCCGCAACTTCATGAGTCACGGGAGGCAATGGCTCGAGGAGGCCGGAAGCGAGGACAGCCATGGACGGGCCCTTTGGGCCTTGGGGTCCGGAGTCGGACGTTCCAGAAATGAAGGGCACCGGAAACTCGCCTCTCAGATCTTCATCCTTGGACTTGCCGCCGTTGAAAAATTCACCTCCCCCAGGGCCTGGAATTTCACCCTGCTCGGGATTCATGAATACCAGCTCCATTTCCCCAAGGATGAGAAGACCAGTCTCCTGCGCGATTTGCTCGTGGGGAGACTCACTCGACTCTGGAAGCAATGCTCCTCGGAGGACTGGCCCTGGTTCGAGCGGAGCCTGACCTATGACAATGCCCGTTTTTCCGAAGTGATGATTCTTAGCGGAGAGTCCATGAATAATGGGGAAGTCCTTGCCATGGGACTGGAATCACTGCGCTGGCTTGCCTCGGTCCAGACAACACCTCGGGGATGCTTCCGCCCCATCGGGAGCAATGGATTCTACCCTCGGGACGGCCGTCGGGCGGATTTTGACCAGCAACCGCTGGAGGCACTTGCCATGATCTCCGCTTCCCATGCTGCTCTCCGAGCGACGGGTGACCCCATCTGGTCCCTTGAGGCAAGGCGCGCTTTTGAATGGTTCCTGGGACGCAATGATCTGGGTGTTCCCCTCTATGATTTCACCACGGGTGGTTGCAGTGACGGACTCCATCACGACAGGGTGAGTGAGAACCAAGGGGCGGAATCCTCGCTGGCCTTCCTCCTGGCCCTTGCCGGGATGAAGAGCGCCGATCTCCTCCTGCCGTCCGTTCCGCATACCCCGGCTCAATCCCTTCCCTCCGCATGACCTCCATCACCCTTCGGCGTCACGAACTGATTTTGCTCCCGGAGAGTGCCCGGGTTATCATTCGTCCGTTTATTCCCTCCGATCCCAATCGGATCACCACGATTATTGGCAGGGCACTCGCATTGACCGAGGAGGAGGTGGAATGCCAACTGGCATCCGTCTGGAAGGAGTTTGACTCCCGCCACTTTGACATCGAGTCCCTGCTCCTCAATCATTTCGCAAAAATCAGGTCTCACATCTTCACCCAACGCTATCTCTCCCGGGCTCGCGAACTGCTCATCGGGGCCCTCTTCTCGGGTGAATACGCCTTGGAATCGGCGGCCATCTTCAATCCCTCCATCGTTCCGCATCCCGATCAGGGAGGAGTCTCCGAGGGAAGTCTTCGTTTTATCATGAGCCTTCGGGCCACCGGTGAAGGGCATATCTCCTCCATCGAATTTCGCACGGGAATGATCGCGGGCGATGGAGGCGTCTCCCTCGATCCCGTTTCCCGTTTCGTCACCGTTCCCGAGATTCTCCCGAATCCCACGTATGATAAAAAACGCTTCATCATAAAATTGGCTGAGATGGGCTTTGGAGAATGGCAGGAAGGCGTCGGGCGCGGGAAAAGTTATGCCTTCGCGGTGATGGAGCAACTGACGGATCGTTTCACGCGTCACGATCTGAATGCCAGGGTTGATGTCGTGCGCCGTCAGACTCGTCCTCCGACTCTCGATCTTGATCGCACGCTGGAATGCATCCAGTGGTTGGCCGATTCCAATTACGAACTTCGCTTTTCAGAAAAGTTGGCCATGAGCGAGCGGATCATCTTTCCGGTCTCCTCAAGCGAGTCCTCCGGCATTGAGGATGCCCGGTTCGTGCAATTTACCGAGGAGGATGGATCGGTCATGTATTATGCCACCTACACCGCTTATAATGGCCGGTCCATTCTTCCCCAACTCATCGAGACCGAAGACTTCCTGCATTTCAGGATCCTGACGCTGAACGGGAGTGCGGTTCAGAACAAGGGGATGGCGCTATTTCCCCGTCGTATCAACGGCCGCTACGCGATGCTCTCCCGTCAGGACGACGAGAATCTCTTCATCATGTTCTCGGACAGCCCCCATTATTGGAGCGATCCTCAGGTGATCCTGCGCCCCTCGGAAATGTGGGAGTCGGTCAAGATCGGCAATTGCGGATCTCCCATCGAAACGGACGAGGGATGGTTGGTCATCACCCATGGGGTTGGGCCCATGAGAAAATACTGCATCGGAGCGGCTCTTCTGGATCTCCACGATCCCACTCGGGTGATCGGACGCCTCCGGGAGCCACTTCTCTCTCCTGTCGGTGCGGAGCGCGAGGGATATGTCCCCAACGTTGTCTATAGTTGCGGGTCTCTCCTTCATGGTCGGGAACTCATCCTACCCTTTGCCGTCAGTGACCGGGCCTCCGCCGTGGTCAGCGTTCCGTTGGATCATCTGATCGCGTCGCTGAAGTCCGGCGAGTGAAATTCCGAGACGCTTCTTGCACAAGTCTCGTCATTGGGGGTAAAGTTACAAATCTCCGGGGCGTAGCTCAGCTTGGTAGAGCGCTTGGTTTGGGACCAAGAAGTCTCAGGTTCGAATCCTGTCGCCCCGATTTTCACCCCATTACACTCTGTTCAAGCCACCTGAGGGTGCATGAAAGCATTTACACGACTCCTGATTCCTGCGATTTTTTTTAACCAGTAAGCA
>CAIKFI010000054.1 GCA_903826635.1 uncultured Spartobacteria bacterium
AGCTCCGGGACGCTCCGGATAGTCGATGGAAATCATGCTCCCCATCAGTGCAGCCAGTCCGGGAGTGGAGGCGATGAGTATGGGCTTCCCACCATTCGCATCGAGTCTCCCGTCACGAAGCGATGACACGGTAGTAGCCAGAGATTGGACTCCTCCGACACCCAGTGGGGAGGGAAATCCATCCGGGATCAGCGAAGGGCTGAGCAGGAGAAGCCCGCTCAGGCCGGCGGCGGTCAGGCCAGTAGCCGAAATGATCCACCTCAACCAGACTGCAGAATACGCAAGGAGAACCACCAGGGGTGTCAGCAGGGCACTCAAGGCCAACACAAGGCCCAAAGACATGGTGAAATTCCCCACATGGAGCGCATCAAAGGCCGGCGCCACACTACTCCACTGGATCCAATCGTGACGGGCGTTCCAGGAGAGGGGAACGACCCATCCGAGCATCAGGAAGCCAAGGGCAAGCAGACTCCCTTTCCAAGGGAAGGAAGTCGCCCCCTGCAGGTAGAATCGCGCTGCCAGTGCGACCGGGAGCAACCACCCAACCGGGTAGTAGAAGAACGTGGCCACCCCCAGCAGGATCCCGAAAAGGCTCCACGAGCGGAGTGCTCCCTTGCCGGAGCATTTTGCGGCCTGCCATCCCGTAACGAGCGCAAGGAGGATCGCCGTGGCCTTCACGATGGCGCCGTCCATAACCAGAGAGCCCACCGTGACCTGAGGGAGAAGATTGAAGGCCAGTACGGCCCACAGCGCCAATCCCTGCCTTCGTGGAGAGATGCGGCGACTGATCCACCACACACACCAGGAGAGGATCAAGAGCGCCAGAGAAGAGATCCAGCGAAGGGGGCCGATCCCCATCCCTCCCCTCATTCCCATCCCTGGGCCTGTGAAGATCCTCTCGAAGGCAATCAGCAGAGGGACTCCGGAAGGCCCTTCAATATACCCTCCCTCAGGATGGGCGGCACAGACGTAGAGCAGGGCCTCGGACTGGTTGAGACTGCCGGAAAGAGCCACGGAGAGTCGGAGCAGGGTCAATGCCACGAGGGCACAGAGGAGCATGAAAGGGAGCACCGGAAGGGCCGCATGGCCGGATGCTTTGGGCGATTTTCTCGATTTGCGTGCACTCATGGATTCACCGGGCTCTCCTCATTATCTCCTAACCCAGGAGCTCAGGATAGAGCATTGCGTGTCGGGGGAAGATCCGGCTCCCGAAGTTGCGCCAACAGGTGCGGATCCCCCTCACGGCCAGCCACCCTCCAGCCACTCCCAAGAGCATTCCCGCAAGGACATCAAGCGGCCAGTGGGCTCCCGTATAGATCCGCGAGTAGGCGATCAGGAGGGCAATCGGCAGGTAGATCCATCCCCGTCGGGGATAAAAGAGCAGGAGGACGGTGGCCACGGCCATGTTGTTGGCGGCATGACCTGATGGGAAAGATTTCCCCGTCACCTCTTTCCCGATGATTCCCCACACCTTGGGAATCTCTTTTCCCAGAGGATAGGTCACACGGGGCGGCGAACTCAGCCCCAGAATGCGAGGCAAGGATCTGGAGACTCCACCCATCTCGACCACCCTCACTCCCGGCTCGACCTGAATTGGACGCGGTCTGGCCACCAGATGCTTGAGACCATTCACGAAGATCCCGTCGCTGATCCCAACGGCAAGACCAGCTGTCAGGATCATCGCACGGAATTTGAAACTCCCGAAGAGCAGCCCCAGAACCAGGAAAAGCAAGAGGATCGGAGCCCACGCCGAGTAGTTCGAGATGAAGGAAAGGAGGCGATCGGACCAGGGTGCCACCCATACCCGGTTGATGAGGATCTGCAGTTGCTGGTCCATATGGGAGATTCTGCAAGGCAAAATCAAAAATGAAGAATTAAAAATCAGCTTTAATCAGCAACTCAGAAAATCAAGAACGGAGAACTTGAAGAAAATCCGTACCTTGTAGCTTGAGATCCTTTTCTGCCAAATCATGGGGCAAACCTTAAAAGTCCCTTCTGTGAGGATATCCCTACTAGCGCCTGATTTCTTGATTTCCTGATAAATTTTTCGGCTTGCTCGCTGATTGTCAGGAATCGTCTCTCTCCCTAACCTGTGAAGGATGTCCTCCGACGGCACTCCGACCAAACGCCCCCTCTCCAGGGCGGGCTTGATCGCGGATCGTCAGAGAAGATACCCCCTGTGGCGCCTGATTCATCTTCTCGGTTCCCTGAAGCTTGCGCTCGTCCTTCTTGCCACGATCGCCATCGCCATCGCCACGGCAACCTTCACGGAGGCCCATTTTGATGCCTCGGTGGCCAAGGCCTGGATTTACAAGGCGCCTTGGTTCATCGCATGGCTAGGGGTTCTTTGTATCAATCTCTTTGCCGTCACACTGACCCGGTGGCCCTGGCAAAAAAAACACACAGGATTCATCATCACTCATTATGGGATCATCACGCTTCTGATCGGTGCGGTCATGGGATCGAAGCTCGGCTTCGAGGGGAATGTTACCCTGCGCACCGACGGGCAACCCCAACGGCGAATCATCACGGACAGGAGCACGCTCCAAATCGAGAGTCCGGCAGACAGCTTCCTGTATCTTCTTCCCTATGATGCCAAGTTGACCCACCCCACGGAGAAACATCCAACACGGCTCACCATTCCCGGGACACGGCTGGAGATGATCATCAATGACTCCTCCGAACACCTGATGCGCCACCCGCAACTCCACGCGGGCGCTGCAGGAAGCGAAGCCATCCTACTGGATTTTTCCAGCCAGAACCTGAAACAGGAACTCAGCGTGGGACTCGGTCTGAACGCAAAATTGGATCCCTCAACAGGAAACGCAACCACAACCGAGGCGCCGGACAGATATGATTTCTTTGGTCTCGCCTCGATCACCTTCCACGAGACTCTTCCCAAGCATGGAGCAAAGCGAGCGGAGCGCCTCATCGTGACCGCCGGCAATCCTCCACTCCAAGGGGTTTCACTCTCCCGAGACGGACGACTCGTGACGATCCACGCCGATGCCGATCTCTCTGCGAGTTACAATCGCTCGGAGATCATGGACCGCATGGTGGTCTTGGGCACACATCGGATCGTTGTGAGGGAATATCTTCCCGAAGGAGTTTCCGGTGATCTGAAAAATCAACCATCCTCCACAACCAGCTCTTCACCCGCCCTCTCATCTCGAACTCCCTCGATCCGGGTGGAGTTTCTATCCGGAGAGGATGCGCAGTTGACTCCGGATTCCAAGCCATGGCTGGAACTCTCCCCAGTTGTCACCGAGGGCGGAAATGGTGCTCAGATTGCCTGGCAGCTTGGCCGATCCGGAGCAGTGATCTCATCGGGCCTTCTGAAATCGGGAGACTCAATCCCTCTTGGTTGGGCCGACTGGCGGTTGACGCTTCGGGAGGCGGCTCCTGGCAAGAGCATTGCCTCCGTGATGGAACCGGGTACCCCTCGGGAACAGGGGGGCGTCCCCGGTTTCCGCGCCCATCTGACCGATCCCACTGCAAAACCACCCCTGAGTGGTGAGTCCTCATGGGTCGCCTCGGGAGAGGTGACACCACTTCTGCTTGGAGACAATCTGGTTCGTGTCGGCTACGGACTGGAACTCAGACCAATTCCTTTCTCGATTGCCTTGACAGACTTTCAAGTACCCCGCGATGAGGGGACCGAGACTCCCTCGGATTTCCGGGCCACGGTTCAATTCAAAAACCTTGCCACGGGATCCGAGTCCAGCGGCCTGATCAGGATGAACCACCCGGCTTCCTACCCCGGCGGGTTGATCGCCAACATGACCGGCATTAATTACAAGTTTTCCCAAGCGGAGTGGAATCCAAGGGATCTCAAGGAGACGACCCTACAGGTGCTCTATGATCCGGGCTGGTTCTTCAAATGGATAGGATCGCTTGCCATCTGCCTCGGGATTGCCACCATGTTTTACTTAAAGCCCCGCTCATGAACCGCAGACCATCCTACCTTTTCCTTCCATTGGTAGGGTTGCTGATGATGCAATCGGCCCCTGCTTGGTCTTTCGGTGAATCAAACTCCAACCGGCCAACGCCTGCCAACCCTACGAGTTCTTCCATCTCAACGGGACTTTCGGAAGCCCTGCCAATCTCCGCTTCCGGACTGGAAACGCTGACCATCCAGGAAGGTGGACGCAAAAAGCCTTATCTCGTCTTCTCCGAGGAAACCCTCCGCTCCCTCTCCGGAAAAACCACCCTGACCCTGGAGGGATCCCGCCGGGATTCACTGTCGATTGTGACCGGTCTCTGGTTGGATCCCGCCGCCACCCTGCCCTCATGGAGGGAGCAGGAGTTGATCCTTGTTTCCAACAAGCCGCTCAAAGAGTTGCTGGGTCTTGATCCGACCCGGAAGCTCTTCTCCTACAATGAACTGACGGCCAGTGAGGTTCTTGCTAAAAAAATCGCAGAGGCTGCCGAATCACGCCGGAGGGACCCCAAAGTGCGATTGGTCGGAATTCAGAAAGAGGCCTCCGATGTCGCGATGCGCCTGGGCCTTCTTGAGAGTCTGCTGAGCGGTGATGCCTACAGGGTCGTTCCTCCCCCATCGGGACACGAGTGGCTGTCAGCGGAGCAGGGAGAGCCTTCGTTGATTCTTCAAAAAATGAGGGAAACCTGGGTCGAGAAAGACCATAAAGGGTTCACCGAGACCTCCGGAGGACTGATCCATCTCCAACAATTCCTTGGTGGGTCGGTGGGGATGCCTCCCTCTTGGAAGCTCTCGCTGGAGGTTCTCTATCAGAAATCCCATCCCTTCCGATGGGCTTGGATTCTCTACGCCTTGGCGGGGGTTGTTCTTCTTACGTTCTCCGGAGGATGGACCCGCGCGGGATACCGCCTTGCATGGATCTGTGCCGGCGGCGGATTTGCCCTCCAGGCCGCAGGACTACTCTCTCGCGTCCTGATTGCGGGGCGACCACCGGTCACCAACATGTATGAGTCGGTAATCTGGGTCGCCTTCGGGACGATTCTCTTTGCTCTGATCTTCGAGGCGATTTATCGCGCAGGCTCCTTTCTACTGGGTGCTGTTCCCGTCGCCGTCGCCTCACTCATCATCGCGGACAGTCAACCCGTGATTCTGGACCGTTCCATCCACCCCCTCACCCCGGTGCTGCGCGATAATTTCTGGCTGACCACCCACGTTCTCTCCATCACGCTCAGCTATGCCGCTTTCGCCTTGGCCCTCGGCGTGGCCCATGTGGCCCTCGGTCGGGTGATTGCCGGAAAGAAATCCTCGGAGACCATTTATAACTACCTTTATAAGACCCTACAGGTCGGGGTTCTCCTTCTGGCAACCGGCACCATCCTCGGGGGCGTCTGGGCCAACTACTCTTGGGGACGTTTCTGGGATTGGGACCCCAAGGAGACTTGGGCCCTCACGGCCTTGCTCGGCTATCTCTTCCTCCTGCACGGAAGGATCAGCGGTTTATGGGGCGGTTTCGGTCTGGCTGTCGGCTCCATCATCGCCTTCATGAGTGTCCTGATGGCCTGGTATGGGGTGAACTTCGTGCTCGGTGCCGGACTTCACAGTTATGGCTTTGGAACAGGAGGATTCCCACTCGTCGCGGTTTTTGTGGGACTCGAACTCCTCTTCCTGCTGGTGGCCTTCCTGCGGCACAGGAGGACTAAGGCCTACTGATCGGGCGATCCCACGAAGGGATTGGCCCTGACACCCACGGGAAGCGCGCCCAAAGGTATCTGGGAGAGGCTTGGCCGTGTCGCCGTGCTAACCGTGGGAGAGCGCTTGGCGTTGTTGCGGTCATACTGGTAAAGATTGGCCCCCTTGCGGATGAGGGAGAAAGTATTGTTATCGCCGTAATATTTCCAGGGACCATCGGGAACGCTTGCCGAGTCGACAAACTTCCAACTGCAGATGTCGTTTTTATCCATCTTGAGGTAATCGCGAGTAGCCGGGGAGATATCGAGTCCGGCCCCCCTGTTCAGATTGGGTCGTGGGCGCTCGTTCCCGAAAACATATTGCCAGTGGTCGGTCCGGAACGGTCCACAATCCTCCCACTGGGCAAAGCAGGTTCGACCGTTGTGATTGATGGCGATCCAGCGCCCCTTGAGGACGGACTTGCCGGGCTTTTCGAAGCAGTCCCGATACCACGGAATCACCTTGGAAGCCTCCGGTTTCATGTGCCCGTGCGTGACGTCACAATAAGGAAGCGCACAATAAAAGGGGTTCTGCCGTGGCGTCAGGCCGATCGGAACGAAATTCCTGCGCCGCGCGGGGTCGGGGTTGTCATAGCCGCCGTAGTTGCGATACCAATTCGGATCCCAGGCACTTCGGTTGTTGGGAACAGGATTTCTGGCGGTCGGCCTCTCACCAATCCAGAAAATTGTTGTCATAATATTGCGGTGCCAAGGGTATTTTCCGAATCCCAAGACCGGTGCGGTCGGTACCGTGACGGTGGGTGGCCTCGTCTGCTGGATCGCTTTTTCCCTGATCTGCATCGCCATTCTTTCAAAGTCAGCTTGGGACATGCTTCCGGAGTCCCCTTTGATCCAGGACTTTATGGAATCCGAAACGGAGGCCTGCGAGAGGGCAGGCACCAGTATCAGGAGGAGTAGAATCGGCTTTTTTGCAGAAGCAAACATGAACCTTTTAAGGTTAGAGCACGATGAAGGCGGGGCAAGGGGGAAAAACAGCCGAACACTCTCCTCCTCGAGAATCATTCAACCGTGAACGAGGGAAAGAAGGATGATTTTTTATGAGATTTCGCTCTTATCACTCAAGAATCGGATTGTTCGAACCGCTTGGAATCTCTATTTGAAAAGCTCGTTCCCCGACTCCCAACAGAACTTTCATGATGAACCTTCCCAACAGACTCACGCTGGGAAGGCTTGTGCTGACCGTTTTTTTTGTAATCTTCCTCTCCACCAGCACCCATTGGGGAGACACGTTGGCCCTGCTTCTTTTTATCATCGCATCCGTGACCGATTGGCTCGACGGCTACCTCGCCCGCCGGCTCAACCAGATCACCAATTTCGGACGTCTCATGGATCCTTTGGCAGACAAGATCCTGGTGGCCGCGGCACTTGTCTGCCTTATCCCGTCAAGGCTTCATCATGTGGGGATTCCGGCCTGGGCCGTTATTATTATCATCTCGAGGGAATTTTTGATCACGGGACTCCGCCAACTTGCTGCCGGCGAGGGCGTTATCCTTCCCGCGGATCAATTGGGAAAACACAAGACGGCTTGGCAACTCATCACCATCCTCTTTTTCCTGATCCTGCTTGCGGCTGGCGATTGTTTTGGGGATGACTCGCGGTGGCTTCTCTATCTGGCAACCCACCTTGGACCGGTGCTCATCGGAATCACCATTGTCCTGACGATTTACTCAGGTCTGGCGTATCTCTGGAAAAACCGGCGACTTCTCCAATCGTAGGAAAACTTGTTGGTCCAACAAGGGACACCCCCCTTGCGCGCTGGTTTTCAAGTCAGCCGGTAGTCTTACTCCCTTGATCCACCCGTCGGATCCTCCTGCTCGATCTCTTTTCGGAGGTGCAGTGAAAGAAGCGGGCGGATGAATCCGTAGAGCAGGAAGATCACAAAGAGAAGGGCAGGCATCCACTCGTAGTTCAGTCCTGCAAACACCAGAATGACGATGATCAGAAGGAATCGAGGGAGTGAGCGCTGGGCCTTCCAGTTCAATTCCTTGAAACTCGGGTAGCGGACATGGCTGAACATCATGAACGAGAGAAACAGCAGGAGAACGGGGAGGATGAACTTCCAGTTGCCGATCGTCCGTTCCCCCTCCTCCAACCAGAGCATGAAGAGCGTGAGCGAGGCAATGAGTCCTGCCGCAGCTGGGATCGGGAAGCCCATGAATTCGTTGGAATACTCCTTCACCTCGTCGGATTCCTTGACCGATGCCGCAATGCAGTTGAAGCGAGCCAGACGGAGGGTGCCGCAAAGCAGATAGATGAAGGCGATGACCCAACCCGTCCTGTGGAAGTCCTTGAGAACGATCTGGTAAACCAGAAGAGCAGGGGCAAGGCCGAAGGAGACCACGTCGGCAAGCGAATCGAATTCGCGACCAAAGGGACTCTCGACTCCGCCGAGCCTGGCAACACGCCCGTCCAGCAGATCGAAGACGCAGGCACCCAGGATGAAAGCAAGCGCCTCATGGTAGCAGTGTGTCACCGGTTCGCCCCCGATGTTGAGGAGGGCGGCCTCGATGATCTTCAGAACGGCGGCAAAGCCGCAAAAAAGATTTCCGGCCGTCATCAGGTTCGGCAGGAGGTAAATGCGGGGTTCGTGCTTGTTTACGCTCATGGGATCAGGATGGCATTCTGGCAACGGGAGATCCCCCCCCTTTCACCTGTTGACCGACGGAGACGAGCACCTCGGCATCGAGGGGGAGGAAGAGATCTGTGCGGGATCCGAACCGGATCATTCCGAAGCGCTCCCCGCGCTTCATGATTTCTCCCGGAATAGCCCAGGGAACGATCCGTCGAGCAATGGCACCAGTGATCTGCTTGACCCCCACGGTGCCTTGCGGGACCTCCTTGGATCCGAAGACCCAAAAGAGGCTTTCGTTGAGGAGGGATGCCTCAGGGTGACGGGCATCGAGATAAAGGCCGCCGCGCCCCTCGGTGAAGAGAATCTCACCGGCAACCGGTGTGCGGTTCACATGGACATCAAAGACTGAGAGAAAGATCGAGATCCGTTTCATTCGGCATTTGAAATACTGCTCTTCCTCGATCTCATCGACATGGGTCACGATACCGTCCGCCGGAGAGACGGCTAGTTGCGGATCCACGGGAGGAACGCGCTCCGGATCACGAAAAAACCACAATGAGAAGAGGATCAGAAGGGAGACCGCAATCATCAGGATTGCGGAGTGCAGCAGAAAGCCCATGACCCACACGACCCCAAGGATCATGAAAATCCATCTCCCTTCATAGAGTGCCCTTGCCGGCCTCGGTTTCTTCATTGGTCGAAGACTTTAGAACGGACAAGCCCCCTTCAGCGAGACGATAAATCAAGGTAAAGTCCGAATCTTGTCCCAAGAACCTGAGGGAGTCCTCGGGAATCCCCACACCGTTTTGAATTTCATTCTCCTAACCCAAGGCCCCTCAGATGATCACTGGTGGATTTCCATGCCGGGATGTTGCATACTAGAAACCGTCATGAGCAACGCCACCACGGAACCCACTCCCGAACTCGAGATTCGTGAACTCCTGAAGATCTATCCGGGGGCACGGCGAACTCTTTTTCAACTCCACCATATCGGTGGATGCAGCAGTTGTGGTTTTTCAGAGACGGAGACGCTCTCACAGATTTGCGAGCGAAACGGCGCTCTCGACCCGTTCTTGGTTCTCGCTGAGATTGTTTCGGGTCACCTCAGCGACGGAGAGTTACTCCTCTCCCCCGAAGATCTCCACGCACGGATCGGTCATGACTCCGTGAAAATTCTGGATATCCGGACGCGGGAGGAGTTTGAAGCAGTCTCCATTCCGGGCAGCAGAATCATGACTCAGGAGAGGATGCAGGAATCCATGAACTGGCCCAAAGATACGGAACTTGTCCTTGTCGATCATACAGGCACCCGCGTCCTTGATGCAGCCGCCTACTTTGCCGGTCACGGCTTCACCAGGGTGAAGGGACTCCAGGGTGGCATTGATGCCTATTCGGAGACCATGGATCCAAACCTTCCCCGCTATACCACGGAGTCTCTTTAAATAATGAATGAGAAATCGAACAGGACCGAGCCCTTGACCCAATCCATCGAGGAGGCGGCAAAAAATCCAAAAAATCTCGGCGAAATGGAGTCTGCGGATGCTGTGGGAACGGTGGGACGCAGTGACTGCGGTGACATGCTTCGGATGTGGGTGAAGTTCAAGGAAGAGAATGGTCGTCGTGTCATCGATCGGGCGACTTTCCAGACCTTCGGATGCCAAACCGCCATCGCCGTTGCCAGCGTCGCGACCGAAATGATCCGGGGAAAGACCAGCGAGGAGGCCCTTGCCCTCAAAGGGGATCAACTCTCCTCTCCCCTGGGGGCCCTTCCTCCGATGAAAATCCACTGCGCTCAATTGGTCGAAGATGCTCTCAAATCAGCCCTCAATCCTTCCGCAGCAAGACCTCAAAACGGGAGCCTAAAATCCGGACCGACGCTGGCCGATCAGATCACTCCCGAAGGGAAGGTGAAAATCACCCTTCTACCCAAGAAGGATACCGTTTAGAATTACGCTCTATTTTTCCATGAACTCCCAACAAGAAATCACCCTAAAGCGCGATACCAACGCCATTCAGATCCCCAGCGGCAATCCCTTGCTTCTCCCAGCAGGGACCAAGGTCATGGTCACCCAATCCCTCGGGGGCACCTACACCGTGGCCACACCCGGAGGTCTTGCACGGATCGACGAAAAAGATGCGGACGCGCTCGGAATGGAATCAAACTCATCCCCCGAAGCGGCAAAGACCCCTGTCGAGGGATCCCTTGAAGAGGCTGTCTGGGGGCAACTCAAGACCGTCTTTGATCCCGAGATTCCGGTCAATGTGGTCGATCTTGGCCTGATTTACGAGTGTCAGCTCATGCACCCCGAAGAGGGAGTGACCAAAGCCCATGTCAAGATGACCTTGACCGCCCCTGGTTGCGGCATGGGACCAACCATCGCCGCCGATGCTCGAGGCAAGATCCTGACCCTTGAAGGGATCGATGAAGCCGAGGTGGAACTCGTCTGGGATCCTGCCTGGAACCAAAGCATGATCAGCGAGGCCGGCCGGATGAAACTCGGTCTGGTATAATTTCTGTTTTCAGTTGCAATTTGCACTAACTCGATTCATTGTCCACACCCCATGAGCCAACATCCCAGCCTTAAAGGAAGCAGCACCATCGCTGCCAAACGCAGCGTGCTGAAGCGCTTTGAGCGCGTTGAATTGCTCAAGAAGCGTAGTCAGTTCAAGCCGGGGCAGCGCGTCATCGGCCTCCCCAAAACCAAGCCAGAAGCCTGATTCCTCCTACGGATCAGACGGCCGGGGGTCCAAGTCGGGATTCACGCCTCTCGGGGAGTTCCATACCCAAGGAGAAGGGGTTGAGACTCAATCGTTTTTTAGCCGCGGCGGGACTTGGTTCCCGACGTTCCTGCGAGGATCATATCCTCAGGGGACGCGTTTCTATCAACGGGTCCATCCGCAAGGATCTTTCGACGCGTGTCCTACCAGAAGATGATATCCGGGTGAATGGACGCGTCATCCACGCCATTGCACCCAGGACGATTTTACTGAATAAACCGGCCGGTTACACGACCACCCGTAGTGATCGGCACGCCGAGCGGACCATTTTCGAACTTCTCCCGTCGGATACCGGGCACCTCTTCCATGTGGGACGTCTCGACAAAGAGAGCGAAGGTCTCCTCCTCCTCACGAATGACGGCATGCTCGCCCAGGAGTTGATGCATCCTTCCAAGGGAGTGGAGAAGGAATATGAGGTGGTGCTGGACAAAACCTTTACCTCGCAGGATGCCGCCCTCTTAAAAAAAGGCACCAGGATCGAGGGTTCCATCGCCCGCGTTGAGGCGGTCCGACAACTTGCCCCCAACAAGATCCAAATCATTCTCCATCAGGGGCTCAAGCGACAGATCCGCATCATGCTTGGACAACTGGGATACAAAGTGAAGCGACTGAACCGAACCCGCCTCGGACCTCTCACTCTGCGCGGCGTCAAACCCGGTAGTTATCGGGATCTGCGGAAAGAGGATCTTGAGATCCTTCGTAAAGCGCTCTCTGCACCGAAAATCAGCAGGTCAAGCGGGCCGACGATCAAGAAAAAATTATCCGTTAAAGGATCCCCCAAGGTTCCCTTGGATGTCGACGCGCAGACCCAGCGAGATATTGAACTATTCTCGGATTCTTCGTCCGAGCCTCTCAACAAACAAAAGACGAGTCGGGTTGCAGGACGCCCAACCCTTCGCAAGATGCCCAAAAAGTCATTCCTGGGTAAGAGCGGAGCAAAGCGCCCGCGCAAGACCTCACCGACATCCGCACGAACTCCTCAGTGAGAATTACTTTTTTGATTTAACTTTCAAACAGTTTTATTTTCTCACGAAAAAATGAAGTCAACCCATCGAACCATCCCCGGTTGCCCCCCGGCTCTCGGACCCTATTCCCTGGCGGTCCAAACAGCATCACCTCTTCTTTTCGTCTCCGGTATGACTCCCTGGGATCCTGCCACTGGAAAAATCGAACGCGGCAGCATCACCGACCAAACCCGCCTCGTGCTGGAGAATATCCGACGGGTCGTGGAAGGGTCCGGTGCCAAACTTGAAAATACCGTCTCCTGCCGCGTCTATCTCAGCAAAATGGACAAGGATACCTTTGGCGAAATGAATGCGGTCTATGCCGAATATTTCGGAGGAGATCACCCTCCGGCCCGCGCAACCGTGGGGGCGGCGCTTCCCGGAGAGTTCGATGTGGAGATCGAATGTGTGGTGGCCGTCTAATTTACGGCGTCCTTTCCTTGCCATGAAAATCTCGTTTTTCTTAATGGGAATCCTGCTCCTTCTCTCATCCCTCACTGCCCTGCAGGCACAACCAACCCAAGTTTCGAAGGATACCCCCAACAAGGAATACATCGTCATCACCGGCGGCCCCTCGCTAATCGAGTGGGAGAAGCTGAAAAAAGTGCCCCATGATCATTGGTGGGCGAATTTCGCACACGCCTCGCGGATCCGTCTCGAGGAACTACGAGCCCAATACGGGCCCAACGCCGTGATCACTTGGTTGGTCTACAAGCCCTCCTATGTTCGCCGCGGCACAAGACAGGAAAAACGCGATTTACTCAATGATCTCAAGTCGATCCAGCAGAAGTTCAATGTTCATCTGGTCTTTTTCAGCACCCAGAAAGAGTTGATCGACTACCTGAACGCCGGAAAGCCCCGGGAGAGCATCAAGATCGCTGATCTTGAATACTTCGGCCATTCGAACAAATGCTGTTTCATGTTTGATTACAGCAACGAGATCGACAGCGGCTCCAAGGTCTGGCTTCACGAAACGGAACTGGGGCGGATCAATCGTGCCGATTTCATCCCGCATGCCTTCATCAAAAGCTGGGGATGTCACACCGGTGAGAGCATGAGTGCCCTCTGGAGAAGGGCCACCGGCCAGCGCATGATCGGAGCGATCGGATCGACCGATTACTCCGGGAGCGACGCTCCCGGATGGCATCCAACACTGGGAAGCAGCAACGGACGCTGGGTTCAGTAACGAGGGGCGTCCCTCCAGCCTCCGGAAAGAACACCGTGACCCACCAACCTGAACCACGCTCCTGCAGGCTTGCTCTCCGCTATCTCGGGCGCGCCATGATGCTTCGCTGTCCTGTCTGCGGCAAGTCCCCGATCTTCGCTCCGGCCCTCTCGACACGATCCTTGAAATATTGGTTCATGCCCCTTGATGGATGTCCCCGATGCGGTTATGCCTACGAGCGGGAACCCGGCTACTTCCTGGCCTCCACCTGGATCATTAATTACGGTGCCGGCAGTGTTCTTGGCATCATCATCTATGTGGTCCTGGACTTCACGACGCATCTTCCAATCGGTGAACTCCTTGCGGCTGTGCTCTCGCCGATCATCCTGTTCAATCTCCTCTTTGCCCGTCACTCGAAGGCGCTGTTCATTGCACTCGATCATTTCTCAGACCCTCATGAAAAAGACTCTGGCGACGATGGGGGAAATCTTCCCAAATCGGTCTCTCCGACCGGCGATTCGGGAGGACCGGGCAAACCGTTTGTCACGGAGCCCGAACTTGCCAACCGTTGATCCCCGAACTTGCGAAACCTCCCTCTCCCTGACTCTATGTCATAGGCTGAAGAGCGAGTTGCAAGTTATGGTTTGCTTTTTCTAGTATCCTCCCTTCCCACGATACCATGTCCGAACTCCTCTACCTCGACCACAACGCCACCACCCCGATTGCCCCCGAAGTGAGGGAGGCGATGATGCCGTGGCTTGAGAATGATTTTGGCAATCCTTCGAGTGTCTACTCGCTGGGTCGTCGGGCTGCGGCGGCCATTGAAAAAGCGCGGGAGCAGGTCGCCCTTCTGGTCGGGGCCAAGACCGATGAAATCGTCTTTAACAGTTGTGGCACCGAGGCAACTAACACGGCCATTCACGCCGCACTGGCGATCGATCCGGATAAGCGCCACATCATCACCTCTACCGTGGAGCACAGTGCCACGGTGAAGCTTTGCGAACACCTTGCCACGCGCGGATACGAGATCACCTGGCTACCGGTGAACAAGGAGGGTCTTCTTGACCCGACCGCCTTGGAAGAGGCCATCACATCGGAGACAGCCCTGGTCACCCTTCTTTGGGCAAATAACGAAACCGGTGTCCTCTTCCCGTTGGAGGAGATCTCCGCGATCACGGCGCGCAAAAAAGTTCCTCTTCACCTTGATGCTGTCCAAGCCGCGGGAAAAGTACCGATTAATCTTGAGGAACTGGGCGTGCAGTATGCCTCCCTCTCCGCTCACAAACTCTATGCGCCCAAAGGAGTCGGAGCTCTCTACGTGAACCGTCGCGCAAGATTTACCCCGCTTCTCAGGGGAAGTCAGGAGTCAGGAAAACGCGGAGGCACCCAGAATATCGCCTCGATCGTGGCCTTCGGAAAAGCCTCAGAACTGGCACGGAACCATCTCCTCTCCGGTGCCGAGAGGATCGCAGGACTACGTGACCGGTTCGAGTTGTCTCTCCTCTCGATGGTCGGTGGTGTCCGTCGGAACGGAACCGACGAACCACGACTCCCCAACACCTGCAACCTCACTTTCTCCGGCATCGAAGCGGAGACGGCCCTGCTGCTTTTCGACAAGGAAGGGCTGTGCTGCTCTGCAGGCTCGGCCTGCAGTAGCGGATCGATCAATCCCTCCCACGTGCTCACGGCGATGGGAGTCACTCGCGAGGAGGCCCGCTCGAGCCTCCGCTTCTCATTCGGACGCACAACGACTGATGCGGAGATCGATCGGGCACTGGAAATCATTCCCCGTATCGTGGCCAAACTGCGCACCCTTCAACCGGCGGGAGGTTCTCCCGTCCGGATGAATACCTGAGATCCCTAAGAAAACCTTACTGGTAGATTTTCAGGCGAGACGATCGATGCAGTTGAGATCCTCGAAGGAAGAGAGAAGACGTTTTGTGAAGGCGTCTTCAGCCGCTCCGACCCAGACCCGAGGGTCATAGTATTTCTTGTTGGGTGAATCGGCACCCGTCGGGTTGCCGATTTGTCCCTGGAGATAATCGTGATTCTTAGCCTCGTAGGCACGAATTCCGTCCCAGAAGGCCCACTGCAGGTCGGTGTCGAGGTTCATCTTGATGGCGCCGTAACCGATCGCCTCCCGGATCTCCTCACGCGTGGAACCCGACCCCCCGTGGAAGACGAAGTTCACGGGCTTGGGGCCGGTGCCGAGTGTCTTCTCGATGTAATCCTGCGAGTCTTTGAGGATGGTCGGTTTCAGCTTCACGTTGCCGGGCTTGTAGACGCCGTGCACGTTTCCAAAGGCGGCAGCAACGGTGAAATCAGGGCTAATTTTCCCGAGCGTGGTGAAGGCCTGGGCGACCTCTTCGGGCTGGGTATAGAGTTTGGACTCCTCAACGCCGGAGTTATCAACGCCATCCTCCTCTCCACCAGTGACCCCGAGTTCAATCTCGAGGGTCATTCCCATTTTACTCATCCGCTCGAGATACTTTGCACAGATTTCCAGATTCTCATGAAGAGGTTCCTCCGAGAGGTCGAGCATATGGGAACTGTAGAGAGGGCGGCCGGTCTTCGCAAACTGCTCCTCACTGGCCGCGAGCATCCCGTCCACCCAGGGAAGCAGTTTCTTGGCGCAATGGTCGGTGTTGAGAATCACGGGAACTCCGTAGGCCTTGGCCGCCGCATCCACATAATGGGCACCTGCGATCCCCCCCAGGATGGAAGCAGTTTGGTTTTCCTTGCTGATTCCCTTGCCGATAAAGAAATGAGCCCCGCCATTGGAGAACTGGACCATCACCGGGGAATTGACTTGCCGGGCTGCTGCCAGTGTCGCATTGACGGAACTGGTGCCGATGCAATTCACCGCGGGCAAGGCAAACTCGGTGGCTTTGGCGTGGTTCAGTAGTTCCCTGACTTCTTCACCGAAAAGGACTCCGGCACGAAATTTTTTGCTCATTGTGTGATTGATGGTTGGTTGATAAATGGACGGCCTGGCACGAATCCGTCCCGTGAAGGACGGATCAACAATTGGTTGTGCCAAAGAGTTTCCATTAAAACTAGCAAGAATCGTTCCAATTGCACAAAGAGGGGTTCGGCTTTATAAAAAAACCCATGTCAACCACACCTCGACGCCCGATTTTTCCGCGACTTGCGATCATTTTCCTTCCATTGGTCTTTTCGGGCTGTCTGACCGTTCCTGTCGAGAAATCCGGAGGGCTCGGAACAGTCACCGTCACCAACTCAAACCCCGGGGCGATCATCTCCGCCGCGCAGTCCGTCTTTCCGGACTACGGATACACACCTGCTTTTGGAAACGGGATCAACTCCATCTCGTTCGACAAAAATTCCAACAAACTCGCCAACATCATGTGGGGGAGCTATGGCTCCCCTCAAACCATCAGGGTGAAGGTAAAGATTTCTCAGATCGCTGGAACCAACGACTACCGGATCAGCCCCAAAGTCTTCACGATCAGCAATCAGGGAGAGTCCGGCTTTGAGAGCAAGCGTCCCCTCATCGGTCTCTGGAACGCTGAGTTCGGACCGCTGCTCGAAAAAGTTGCAACCAAGGCTTCCGAGGCCGGACCTCAATAGCTCGGCATTAATACGAGATCGTTTCCATGGGTGCCTTTTCCACTAACTGGCTGCTCTGGTCGGTTCTCTCGGCTCTCTTCGCTGCGGCCACGGCGATCCTGGCGAAGGTGGGGGTCGATGGCATCAACTCGAATCTGGCAACAGCGATCCGCACGACCGTCGTCCTGCTCTGCACCTGGTTCATCGTCGCCGCATCAAAGAACCCTGTCACGTTTGCCGCAATTTCAAAAAAAACCTGGATCTTCCTCACCCTGTCCGGAATCGCCACCGGCCTCTCGTGGGTCTGTTATTTCCGGGCCCTTCAACTTGGCCTTGCCTCCAAAGTGGCCCCCGTTGACAAGCTCAGCGTGATCTTTGTGATCGCCTTCTCCGCTCTCTTCCTTCACGAACCGGTGGGCTGGCCGCAGTGGGTCGGCGGATCATTGATTGTCGGGGGAGCCGTGATCCTTGCCTGCTTTTAAAATCCCCAGGAAGTGTTAGGAAGGGGCTGGCTCAGGCCCTTATACGCGAGTCCACCAACACGCATTCCATCCCGGCGGCCATCGCAGACTCCCTGCCGATTTCCGTATCCTCAAAAACAAGGCACCCCGCAGGATCCACCCCGAGTCGTCGTGCCGCCTCAAGGTAGGGATCCGGGAAAGGCTTGCCCCGTTTGTAATCCTCGGAGGTGACAACGGTGTCGAAGAGACTCAGGAGACCCAGCGAGTTCAGCGTGGCGTGAACGGACATGCGCCCCCCTCCGGAGGCAACCGCCATCGGTTTTTTTCCATGCAGGGAACGGGCAAAGGAGACCACGGATTCAATCGGTTTCACCTTGGGCAGAAGAGCATGGTAGAGCCCCTCTTTGAGGGTGATAATGGCGTCGGGATCCATGAGGAGTCCCTGCCTTTCATTGAGGGCCTCGACGATCTGGCGAGTGGGACGACCTCCCCAACCATAGTAAAGGTCTTCGGGGAGATCTGCTCCGTGTGGCTCCAGAACCATCTGCCAGGCTTCATAATGAAGCCCCATGGTATCTGCCAACGTGCCATCGCAGTCGAAGATATAGGCGTCGAAGGACCTGTTTGGAATTTCAAGAAGTTGCATGATCCCTTGGTAATCGGACTCTTTCGGTTTGACGAAAAAAAACGCTCCCCGCATTGTTGTTGTTCGGCTTTCGATCCTTGATCCCGATCCTTGATCCCGATCCTTGTTTCATGAGGCCGTGAATAACCAGAACGCACGGCACCCATGCTCCACACCATCTCCATCCTCGTCGAAAACAAGTTCGGTGTCCTGACCCGCATCGCGGGCATGTTCAGCGGACGCGGCTTCAATATCGATACGCTGAATGTCGCCCCGACCCTAGATCCTGAAACTTCCCGCATGACCATCGTTGTCCACGGTGACGACAAGGTGCTCGACCAGGTGAACAAGCAACTCGACAAGTTGGTGAACGTCATCAGCGTCGAAGACTTCGGGGAATCGGATTACATCGACAGGGAACTCGTGCTCATCCGAGTCAAAGCCGATGCCAAGGCCCGTTCGGAGATCATGCAGATCTGTGACATTTTCCGGGCAAAGATCATCGATGTCCAACCCAAGGCACTTGCCATCGAGATCTCCGGTTCCGGAAGTAAGATCGAAAAGTTCCTCGCCCTGATGGATTCCTTCGGCATTTCCGAACTCACCCGTACCGGCAAGATCGCACTCGCCCGCTCGAAGAAATAGTCATCCGATCACCAATAAAACCAGCCCCAATAAACAACCACCACAACCAACCATGCCCGCCAAAATCTACACAGAGAAAGATGCCGACCTGAAGTTCTTCAAAGGAAAAACCTGCGCCGTGATCGGCTTTGGTTCCCAGGGGCACGCCCATGCCCTCAATCTGAAGGAGAGCGGCGTCAAGGTGATCATCGGACTCTACCCCAAGAGCAAGAGCCGCGCCGTTGCAAAGAAGCTTGGCTTCGAGGTTTTTGACACGGCTGAGGCGGTGAAGAAGGCCGATGTGATCATGGTCGCCGTTCCTGATCTCACCATCCCCGAAGTTTACGAGAAGGATATCGCCCCCAACCTCACCGTCGGCAAGACCCTGCTCTTCAGCCACGGCTTCGCAATCCACTACAAGACAATTGTTCCCCCGAAGCATGTCGACATCATCATGGTCGCTCCGAAGGGTCCCGGTCACACCGTCCGCCGTCAATATCAGGAGGGCAAGGGTGTCCCCACACTGATCGCCATCTTCCAGAACAAGAGCGGTGCGGCGAAGAAGACAGCCCTCACCTGGGCCAAGGGCATCGGTGGCACGCGCGCCGGCGTTTTTGAGACCACCTTCAAGGAGGAGACAGAGACCGATCTTTTCGGAGAGCAGGCCGTTCTTTGCGGCGGCACTTCTGCGCTTATCCAGGCCGGGTTCGAAACACTTGTCGAGGCCGGGTACCAACCCGAGATGGCTTACTTTGAAGTTCTCCACGAGCTCAAATTGATCGTCGACATGATTAACGAATCGGGCATCAGCGGCATGCGCTTCTCGATCTCCGAGACTGCCAAATACGGTGACATCGTTGTCGGCCCGAAGGTTGTGGACGCCTCGGTCAAGAAGCGGATGAAGACAGCCCTCAAGGAGATCCAGAACGGCAAGTTCGCCAAGGACTGGATCGCCGAAGCCAAGACCGGCAAGAAGAAATACAACGCCCTGCTCAAGGCTGGAGAGAAACATCCCATCGAGAAGGTGGGAGAGCAACTCCGTTCCCGCATGTCCTGGGTTAAGAAGAAGAATATCAAAGGTGCTCAGGCCTCTTACTAACAAAGACTCTTAAAATCGGGGGCGTTCGGGAGAAATCTTCTGGACGCCCCTTTTCTTTTTCTTCGAACTCTATCCTCCATGAACAAGGACTTATCGAACCACCTCGAAAGAGAGGATCGCGACACCCATCCCGAGGTGACCAACGCATGATGGAATCCCCCTGCGAGCAATCCAAAACCGATGAGTGATCGGGCGCTCCTTGCCGCCCAAGGATATCTTGAGCTGGGCATGGTCGACGAGGCCCTTGACGAGCTCTCCTTTTTGAAAGGGTTTGAAATCTCCGATCCGGAGATCGTGGAACTCCGACTTCATATCCTGATGCAGGGACAACGCTGGGATGCCGCCCTGACCACTGCCCAGGAACTCTTGCAGGTGACCCCCGACGCCGTACCCGCTTACATTCACGGAGCCTTTGCCCTGCACGAACTTGGTCGGACCCTCGAAGCCCGTGATCTTCTGCTCAAAGGCCCCCCCGTGCTTCGCAAGGATCCCACGTTTCATTACAACATCGGATGTTACGAGGCCGTGCTTGGTAACAGGGAATCCGCAATGAGGAGCCTGGGCGAGAGTTTTGCCCTCGATGAAACCTACCGTGACTACGCCCTTCAGGATCCCGATCTAAAGACGATCTACTCTGAACTCTCGCTAGAATGAAAGACCTCAACGAGGGTGCGATGATCGGAAGCGTCACGCGGGCTTTTGAGGAACTCATCTCCGAAACGCCCGAGGGAGGGGCCTCCCTTTCCATCTGGAGGGGGAATCAATCGTTGATTTCCCTCCATGGAGGAGACTCATCTCGGAAAATTCCCTGGACATCGACGACCCCGTGCTTGATCTGGTCTGCAAGCAAGGGGATTGCCTCGGCCTGCGTTCTTCATGCGCTGCAGCAGAAAGGGATTTCAATAGCTTCGCCTGTCTCCGATTTCTGGCCCGAATTTGCTGCTTGCGGCAAAGGAACAGTGACTCTCTCCCAAGTGCTTGCACATCAGGCCGGCCTCGCGGCACTTGATAAGAAGGGACTCTCCATCACGGATCACGATGCCGTTGCGTTGGCTCTGGCTGCACAGCCCCTCAACTGGGAGATCGACGGGAGTCACGGATATGGCGCCAGAACCTTCGGGATTCTTCTGGATGAAATCATCCGTCGCATGACAGGTGAATCGATCGCTTCTTACTGGAACAGGGTCTTTAGGGATTCCCTCTCACTCGATCTTTGGTTCGGATTACCCCCCGAAAGGGTGATGACTGCGGCGACAGTCATCGCCCCGAAATCTCCTCCTGAATCCAGCCCCTTCACCAAGGCCTTCGGCAATCCCGCTTCCCTGACCCGACGAGCCCTAAGCGAACCAAATGACAAAGGAAGAGCTCTCACCCCATCGGTGATGAACTCTCCCGAAATGCGGATGGCCTCGATCCCCTCGCTTGGAGCGATCTCCACATCGGGTGCCCTCGCCCGTTTCTATTCACTCCTTGCGGGGCCCAGCGATTTTTTCACACCGGAAAGCCGCCTTCTCATGGAGACCACAGTCTCCCGTGGCCTTGATCTGACACTCCTTCAGGAGACCTCCTTTTCATCGGGATTCATGACCAATGATTTTGGCGTGTATGGAGCGGGCAGGCGCTCTTTCGGACATCCGGGAGCGGGCGGTGCCGTCGGCTTTGCGGATCCGGAACTTGGCCTTGGATTTTCTTTCATTCCCAGCGCCATGAATCCCGGGGCATTGCCCGGACCTAGAACACAGAAACTGATGCTAGCCCTCTACGGAATATCGCAGTGATCTTAAGAAGAATCCCTTCGTTTCTCCCTTGAACCCTAAACCCCAGGGAGAAACACTCCCCCTCTCCTGTTGATCGCACTTTTAAAAAATCAGACCTACCGGCGTTATGCTTTTCTGGCATGCGTCCTTGCCGTCATTTCAAGCTGGACGAATTTTGGGCACCTCTGCGGGGATGAATATTCCCAGATCTTTGAGTTTGCCGCCTGGAAGCTTGGTTCTGTCAACCATGCCGATCTGAGACTTTGGGAGTTCGATAGTCAGATGCGACCTTCGATCCAAGTCTGGATGGTCGTCGGCGTGAATAGGTTGTTCTCTCTCTTCACGCACGAGGTCAACCCCTTTGCCGTTAATTACCTCATCTACCTTGCAAGCGGCATTCTGGCCATTGCTTCAATCCTGGTCTTCTCGAATGCATTTCTCCACAGGGTGAGGGAGAAATATCGTGACTCATTTATTGCTCTCAGTCTCTTCACCTGGCTCTCTCTCTACTCCAGCACCCATTTCAATTCGGAAAACATCAGCGGCCACCTGTTGCTCCTCTCGGTGGGTCTGTTTTACGGAACCCTTGGAAAAAACGGGAAGTTTGGGCAACTCGTCTCCGCCGGGATTCTATTGGGACTCTCCTTCTCCTGCCGCTTCCAAATAGGATTTTCGATCTTAGGACTCATCGTCTGGTATTTCATCACTTCCTTGAGGGAGAAAACTTTCCTCCAATGGGTTCTGTTTTCATTCAGCATCCTGCTGTCAATTGCTCTCTTCACGATCCTGGCGGATTACTTCTTTTACGGCCGATGGGTGCTAAGTCCCTACAATTACTTCCATGAGAATATCGTGACCGGAACGATGAACCGCGCCTCGGGGGTCTCTCCCTGGTTTGCCTATCTCTTCATGGTCTCAATCTACCTTCCCTTCGGACCTTTCTACGTCCTCTCATCCATCACCCAGACCATCAGGTTTCCCCGTGAGATCCTGACCAGCATCATCGCCCCGTTCATCATCATCCATTGCCTGATCGGTCACAAGGAGGTCCGCTTCATGCTTCCTTTGCTGGGATTCATGCCTGTCATCATGATGGTCACGCTTGATGATCTGGAAAGCCGATTTCAATCCCTTCGGAAACATCTTCCAGTTTTCATCAGGGTTCTGTGGACGGTGAACTTGATCGCCTGCTTCAGCATGCTCATTCCGGCAGCCACGGAAATCGGAGCATGGTGGTATCTCCATGATCATTACAGGAAACAAACCCTGCTCTATTACGAGGGAAGCCCCCACCAAAAACTCCTTTATTACAGGAGGCCCAACTTAAGCATCATCGTCTGCAAACCCGGAGACCCGACACCTGTTCCCTCCGGATACAATGCATTGATTGCCATCGACGCCAAGAGCAAGGTTGTAAAACCTAACCTGAAGCGGGTTTATACGTTTTTCCCCTTTGGCTTGGATCACCTCCTCCCCCCCTCCGTGAATCAATCGATCGGTCACTTTGATCTCTACGAACTCCGGAACATCGAGTCCGAATGAGAAATCCGGGATTTCTTCCCGGAGCACTCTTTACGGGAGGTTCTGTCAGTCATAAACTCCATCCATGAGCGAGACGACCTCCCCTCAAACATCTCCAACGCCCTGGAAGATCGGAAACGAAAAACTCTGCCGCGTCACGGATGCGGCATCGACTCGTCTCACCTCCCTGCTGACAAAACAAGGACGCCCCCAAGGAGCCCTCCGTGTGGCGGTGATCGGAGGAGGTTGCTCCGGTCTTCAATATAAGATGGACCTTGTCGACGGGCCGGTGCCACGCGACATCCTTGTCCCCTCCAAGGGGGTCAAGATCGTCATCGATCCAAAAAGCGCCCTCTTCGTCAGTGGATCCGAACTCGATTACAGCGACGACCTTCAAAAAGGAGGATTCAAGGTGACCAATCCCAATGCAGTGGCTCACTGCTCCTGCGGAGAAAGTTTCTCTGCCTAGAGGAGCATGACCAACGATTGATTCTTTATTGCTGATGAGTCACTGGGACTACGAGCACTTCCTGTGATTGCCCCGAATCAATAATCAGCAATCAGGAATGATCCCAATCCGCTTTTCTTATGGATCCCTTTGATCGTCTTGGCCTACCCCGCCGCCCCCTCCTCTACAATGAGGAGATCGGCACTGCTTATCGTAAGCTCGCGGGAGAGCATCATCCCGACCAGAACGGGGGAGAGGCCTTTCAGTTCAAGGAATTGGGCGAAGCCCAAATGATTCTCCTTGATCCTGCCAAACGCCTGAGGGCACTCTCCGGGATCGCGTCCTCGGGGTCACTCCCACCGGCAGCAGCCGCTTATTTCCCGGCGATTGCCACTCTCATCCAACAAGCGGACTCTCTTCTCGAAAAAAGAAGCTTAGCCTCGAATGATCTGGGGAGGGCTCTCTTGGCCGCGCCTCTGAAAATGTTGGCAAGAGACTTGGAAGCAATATGCAGCCAGCTTGATGATTGGCTGGCCCAATTGAATCAGGAGCTTGTCTTGCTGGACTCTCAGTGGCCCCGGCACGATCCAGTTACTCTGAACCTGTTGGCCGATTCCTTCTCCTACGCAAGCCGATGGCAGAATCAGCTCCGGGAAAGAAAACTCGCCTTGGACTCCCTTTGATTCGAATTCAGAGTGATCAGATGAGCAATGACCGGATGGATTTTCTCAAAAGAACACGATGTTCACAAAAAGGATCCCCAGTTCTTTTTTTCATCCCTTTGATCCCCTACATCCCCGTGGTTAAGATCACTCCCCAATGATCGCCGGAATCGACCTCGGAACCACTAACTCCCTCATCGGAGTCTACGAGGGCGGTTTCCCCTCACTTCTCGCTGATAACGACGGGAACCGGATCACCCCGTCGGTTGTTTTTTATCCAGAAGAGGGGGAACCGCTTGTTGGCCGCGAAGCGGTGAGATTTCGTTCACTTCAGCCAGAGCGTTCAATCACGTCCGTCAAGCGCCTGATCGGTCGTCGGATCGGCGAGAACGGCACGGAACAGATCTCAGGTCGCAAGGGAGCACCCGCCGTGATCACAATCGGCGATCGTGTGATAACACCGGAAGAGGTCTCCTCGGAGATCCTTAAGAAATTAAAATCCCTTGCGGAAAGCCGCCTCGGCACCACCATCAATCGGGCGGTCATTACCGTTCCTGCCTACTTTAACGACGCACAACGGGGTGCCACACGCCGGGCCGGAGAGTTGGCCGGATTCACCGTGGAGAGGATTGTTAGCGAACCGACCGCAGCAGCCCTCGCCTATGGACTCGATCGCCTGGCGGATCGATCGAAAGTGGCGGTCTATGACCTCGGGGGGGGGACCTTCGATCTCTCTGTTCTTCAACTCGACAACGGGGTTTTTCAGGTTCTCTCTACCCATGGCGACACACAACTCGGAGGGGATGACATCGATGAGGCAATCGCGGTACTGATAAGGAGGAAGGCCGGTATCAAGGAGCCATCCATTACCGTCACCTCTCGCCTTAAAGAGGCTGCCCGCACAGCCAAGGAGATCCTTTCCACCGCCGAGATGACTGTTGTCAGATTGCCCTTTCTGGAAGAAAACAAGAGTTTGGAGATTCCCCTCACCCGAGCTGAGATCGATGAGGCCAGCGCACCGATCATCCGGCGAACACGCTCTCTTTGTCTGAGAGCCCTGCAGGATGCCGGATTGGAATCCGCAGACCTTGATCAGGTGATTCTGGTTGGAGGGTCCACACGGATGCCTCTTGTCAGGAGTTTTGTGAAAGAGATTTTCGGCCGGGAGCCAAATCTCTCCCAACATCCGGATGAGTCCGTGGCATTGGGTGCTATCCTGCAGGGAGCTATCCTCGAGGGAAACCTTCAGAATGTGGCACTCTTGGATGTCACTCCTCTCTCCCTCGGCATCGAGACCTTCGGAGGGTTGATGAATGTCATCATTCCAAGAAATACGACCATCCCGGCAAAGGCCGGTGAGATGTTTACGAATGCAATTGCCGGTCAGGGCGGCATGAAAATTGTGATTTTGCAGGGAGAGCGTGAATTGGCATCCGACAACTGGATTCTTGGTTCCTTTGAGATTCCCTTTTCCCCCTCACCAAAGGGGACGGCCCGGGTCGGAGTTCAGTTTTCCATCGATGCCGACGGCATCCTTCAGGTGTTGGTGCGCGACACCTCAACAGGAGCCGAGAAGATCCTCGAGATCAAGAGCGCCGTGGAGGTCTCCGACGAAGCGGTCGAGGCAATGCTGGCGGGATCACTGGAACACGCCTTTGAGGACATGGATGCACGGATCTTCACCGAGGCCCGCCTGAAAGCTGAGGAGATGACTCCCTCTGTCCATGATGCCTTGGCACAATTGGAAAGCGAAATCCCCGAGGACGAGGTTGCGTCGATACTCCGTCTTACGGAGGAGGTTACTTCAGCGCTCGGGTCCAAGGAGACCAAACGCCTCAAACAGGCTCTCATAAGCCTTGATGAGGCCACCCAGGGACTTGCAACCAGACTCGTCGAAAAAGCGATGAGAACGTGACACAACCCTGAAAGGAGTTGTGGAAGGTGTCGGCAAGTCTCTCCGGGGACTTATCTCTTACTGGGACAGATACTGGCCGACCCCGTAATCATTTTCGGGAACCAGAATAGAGTTGTCGGGTAGCATGATATCGAGACCGACATCGGGAGTGGAGTAGGTGTCGCTATTCCAATTTCCGAGAATGCTTCCTCCGGATGCGGTCCAAGAGCTGTTCATCAGATGACTCCAGTCATTTCCGAGCAGTGCCGTGTTGGCACCTAAGGATGCCACATAGAGTGATGAGGGAGACCAGTCCAAGCTGATACTACCATTCGCGTTGAGATTTCCTGACAGATCCAGGGTATACCTATTGATCGCGTTGCCCTGAACGGCAAAAAGGTCGTATCCCGAGGTGGCGAGAGCACCGTCTTGGGCAAGAGCAAGAGAATTAACCAACGAGATATTCACCCCATCGCAGGCACTGACCTGAATCTGGGTTCCCGAAGCATGGGCCTCGGTCCAGGCAAGGAAACCGCTGGAGGAGAGGTCGCTGATTCCTATGAGGCGTCCCGGGAGATCCATGGCGGGTCCAAGAAAAGGGTTGGCAGGATCCGTTAGGTCAAGAATTCGTACATGATGCTGGCTAGTACTCAGACTCACCCCTAAATTATTCTGGCAGGGAATCTCATTGTCCCCGTAGCCGAACACCAGCAATCCAGAACCTGCCACGGTGCATTTGACGGGAGAAGAGGCCTGCTCGGTCAAAGGGAAGGGAGCCTCGGCAACCGGTGCCGTCGGGTCGCTCACCTGGAAAAGAATTGCCGTCGCGGGATTTGTGCTCTGGGCGAAGCCACCATACCAAGGGATCATGCAGGAAGGGGAAACCTTTCCTGTTTTTGCAACCAAGGTGAGAGCAGGTGCAGTGTCCGCCATCATAACAGGAGCTTCGTAGACGATCGGACCATGCCACCGCCAGTAGTTGCGGACCGTTGGTTGGGCAACGACGGCAACGGAGTTGGTTGATGGAAAGAGCAAGCCGCTGACATCCCATGCGGTATCGCAGCCAGGAAGCTGCGAAACCGCGCTTCCCACAAGGCTCAACTGCGGCAGATTTGAAGCGTCATAGACATCCAGAAAGAGGGATGGGGTGCTACCTTCTCCCCCCGACACACCATATCCCCCAGCATATCTCACCATGGGATAATATCCGCCCCACCAACCTCCGCCCGTGTTCACGGGGTTCTGTCTCAATACATAGAGCGTGGTTCCATTCAGCACTGCATCCTTCACGCTGCCGTCGCCCAGCGCGATCTCGTTAAGTCCCGAGTCGGGATCGTCACGCGAGGAAACGCGCGCGGTGGGAGCCTCACCCGTCCACCCTCCCCCGTCGTTGATCTGGATGAGGTAGTTGTCTGAGGCAACAATTCGGTTCACCGTCCACGCCAGCAGAAGATCGGCAAGTACGATGGGCTGAGCGGGATTTGTGATGTCGGCGGTCACCAGTTCACGCTGGGAAATCGAGGCAATAACCGAGCCTACCACAGAGGCCCGGAGGGGATCAAAGCTGTGGGTGATGGTCCCCGCCAAGCTAAGAGTTCCGGCAGCAGCGTCAAGATTCAGCAACTGCACATAGTGATCGCTGTTACCGTTGGTTGAGTTGTAACTCGAATAGGGAATCAGGGCCAAACCGGCCTCGGGAAGTAACTTCAGCGCCTTATCGTCGTAGGTCGCGGCACTGTAACCCCACGAGCCATCCATCGTAACGCGACTGAGCAACGCTGGATTGCTAGCGGTGGAGACGTCAAAGAGGGAAGCCGCAACCTTCCAGTTGCTGTCATACCCGATCGTGAAAAGCTTGTCCTGACCTACCGGCTCGATATGCGTGGACCATCCGGGAACCTCAACCTGACCAGCTATCACCGGATTGGTGGCCTCCGAGAGGTCGATTACAAAGAGGGGGTCAACCTGTCTGGCCGTCACCACGTAAGCCTTGTCACCGGCAAACCTAGCAGCATGCAACTGCTCGCCGCGGATGATCTCAAGGGATCCGACTTGCGTGCCGTCGACAGAGAAATTTTCAAGTGTTGTGACCTGGGTGCCGTTCCACCACCAG
>CAIKFI010000055.1 GCA_903826635.1 uncultured Spartobacteria bacterium
CCTTATCCTTCTGAGACTGGAGATCAGAAATTTGAGCGGATACTTTGTTTGAATCACTACCAGTATTGGCCAGTTGATCGTGAAGAGACTTTATTTCAGCTGAGCTACTAGCCAACTTCTTGAGAAGATCATCCTTGGACTTTTGACATTCTGTAGCTGTTTGTTTCGCATCCTTGAGCTTATTCAGATTGATATAACCAACACCTGCTGACGCTAGCGAGAGAACCAAGGAAAGAATGATGAGGGGTTTTTGCATCAGGAGATTTGGGGAAAAGATCATTATCATTACAAATTTCAGATTCATGGCTCAAGCTTCAAAATATCAGTTAAGGGATTGTTTTTGAAAAATTCCGGACTACTATTTGAAGTGTCAGGGGCTATGGATGAAAGACCGGTGGACCCCGCCAGGGCAGGAATGCAGCAACGGCAGCCAGCTCTCTCTTGCCGTAGTCCTCTGACACTTTTTCCCTTTGGTTCATTCTTGCTTCCGATAGGTGAAAAAATCGCTAGAGATAGTGGATGCGCCACGGTCGTTTTGAGGAATCCATGTCCACCCTTTTGAGGGATTACGGTGAATCTGTCTCCTTTGACTGGAGGCTTTATCGTCATGATATCAGGGGGAGCATTGCCCATGCCAGGGCGCTTCAGATCGCCGGATTTCTGTCGCAGGGGGACTTTGAGCTGATCGAGGAAGGTTTGAAATCCATCGGCGATGAGATAGAAGCCGGCAAGTTTGTGTTCTCGGTGGATCTGGAGGACATTCACATGAATATCGAGAAGGAGTTAACCAACAGGATCGGTGATGCTGGGGCAAAACTTCATACAGCCCGCAGTCGCAATGATCAGGTGGCCACCGATCTCCGCCTTTATCTCCGGGATGAAATCTCCGCGCTTCAGTCTGGAGTGAGGGCGCTTCAGTCTTCCTTGGTAGGCCTTGCCCGAGACAACGAAGAGGTCCTCATTCCCGGATACACCCATCTCCAAAGAGCGCAGCCAATCCCCCTGGCCCATCACCTGCTGGCGTATATTGAGATGTTTGACCGTGACCACGGTCGACTGGGGGATGTCGCACTCAGGATGGATGAACTCCCCCTGGGATCAGGTGCCCTTGCCGGATCCACTTTAGTCCTTGATCGCGGAGCCATCGCCAAGGAGCTCGGATTCTCGCGCGTCACTCAGAATAGCCTCGATGGGGTGAGTGACCGCGATTTTGCACTGGAGCTTCTTTCAGCTCTTGCCATCGTCGGAATGCATCTCTCCCGGCTTTCCGAGGACGTGGTTCTCTGGACAACGGCTGAATTTGCCTTTGCCTCTCTTAGCGATCGTCATTCGACGGGATCCAGCCTGATGCCTCAGAAGAAAAATCCCGACATTGCCGAACTGACCCGCGGCAAGACCGGAAGGCTTTACGGCAATCTCTTTCGCCTATTGACGGTACTGAAGGGGCTCCCGATGGCCTACAATCGGGACCTACAGGAAGATAAGGAAGCGGTCTTCGACTCCGTGGATACGGCGCGGATGGCTCTCGCAGTCACCGCGGAGATGATGGGAGCCCTGGTCATTAAGAAGGAAGTAGCCACCACAGCTGCCAGTGATCCCGCTCTTCTAGCCACGGATCTGGCCGATGAGTTGGTTCGCAAGAATGTTCCCTTCCGTGCCGCCCACGATCTTATCGGAAAGCTTGCTGCTGAGTCCTCCAAGACCGGCATCCCCCTTGACCAGTTGCCCGTCGAAGTGATCCGCGAATATTGCCCCCAGCTCTTGAACGATTGGAAATCAATCTTCGATCCGATCCGTTCCCTCAAAGCGCGGGCTGCCATCGGCGCCCCATCGCCGGCTAATGTTTCTGAGAGACTGGCCCATTGGAAGAAGCTTCTCGGCTAGCTGTTGCAGGTGAGGGGAGATCCATGGAACTAAGCAGGCTATTCTCATTTCGCGAGCAGGAAGACGAAGCACGACCTTTTATGGATCACCTTGGAGATCTCAGGGTGATGATCATCCGCATGGCTGTGGTTCTTGTTGTCGCGATGGTGGGAGCTTTTTTCTTCCGGGATATTCTGGCTGCCGTGATCCAGAGACCGTTGATTGCCGTGGATCCAGTCAGGGCGAGTTCCCTTCAGTCTCTCGGTGTCGCCGACTCCATGACGATCTCCTTGGAGCTCTCATTTTACACAGGTCTGATCATCTCCTTTCCCATTCTGATCTTCCTGCTGGCTCAATTTCTTTTTCCGGCCTTGAACCCTTCCGAGCGTCAGATCCTCCTGCCTGTATCGGCTTTCGGCCTCCTCCTCTTTCTTGGCGGAGTCTCCTTTTCCTATTTTGTGGTTCTTCCGGGGACGCTCGATTTCTTCTTCAAGGATGCCAAGTCGATGCATTGGACTCCTACCTGGACTGTTCGAGAGTATTACTCCTTCACAACCCAGTTCCTGATAGCCTTTGGTGTCGCTTTCGAGATGCCGATGGTGGTTCTTGCCTTGGTAAAGCTTGGGTTCCTGACCACACAAAAACTCAGGAAGACCAGGGCTGCTGCCATCGTGACCATCTTCACCGTGGCCGCCTTCATCACTCCCTCTCCTGATCTAGTAACCTATCTCCTGATGGGGGGACCGATGGTTGTCCTCTACGAGTTTTGCATCATCCTTGCCCGATGGGTTGAGCCCAAGGCTGTGGAGGTTGGCGGTATTGGCGCCTAGCTATTTATCCAATGTCCTACTGCCCTTGAATGAGATCGACATAGAGAGGCTGCTCTGTTGTATAAGTCTCATTGTAGTTGTCGCGAAGGGAGCGACCGTTGAAGGTCCAGTATGGAGATGGTTAGACGCTGTGCTCGATGTCCAGGACGATGCGGGTGGCGGCGGTAAGGGACATCTCTTCATCCCGGAAGCAGACTTTCTTGGGGGCTACGACGGTGGCCGTAGAGTTATCCTCCACCGAGTGCAGGAGTGATCCCAAAGGAATCCCATTTCGCTGAAATTCATATTGGGCCGTTTGGCTTTGAAGGCAATAGCGGCTTGAGCCGACTCGGGATCAATATCGGATTTCTGACCTGAGACCTCCTGTGTGGCATCTTCCGTCTTGAGGAGGCGGAGAATCGCAATGGCCTGCTAGGGGTCGATCTGGAAAAACTCCCTCTTCGGATTGATCCGTTGCGGTGCAAAGGCGATGTGAAGAGCTCGCTCGACTTCGTCCGGGTTCTTCACCTTGCACGCATACTCGAGGGTGAAGGGAACCGGAACGCCCGTGGTGTAATGTTGGCCGATGCGGTTATTGGCATCCTGATTGTCAGTGCGACCAATCTTCACAACTCCGGGCATGGGGGGTGTAAGGACGTTGACGATCATAATAATGAGTGTCTTTTGAATAGCTTGAGAGATCAGGTCTGACTACGAGGTAATGGCTTCCCGTTTTTTATTGAGCCTCTACATGCATCTTTCCTGTCTTCCTGATTAAATATTATTGTAAAAAAAGAAAGGCCGCATCCCCGTTGATCGGGAGATGCGGCCTTCTTATGAGTGGTTTAAACTTTACAGGTTCGCAGGCAACCCTGCAGCCATGGCGGCGTGTTGTGCGTCGGTGCAAGGGGCGTTCAAGGGTACGTTGGTATTCACCTCGTTCTCCGTGACGACTCCTTTCTCGAGCATGTAGCGCTCCACTTCCTCACCGCTGATGTCAGCGAGCATGACCCCGTTGATCTCAACGCAAGGGGAGAGGGGTTGACCGCTACGCTGCTCCATCTCAAACCGGTAGGAAGGATTCTGAATGATATCCTTCTCGGTGTAGGGGAGGGAGTATTTTGCCATGATGGCACGCACTCCATTGCTCCACCCGCAGGTGGTTTTCAGGTAAGCGGTGATTTCAGGTTGTGACATTGCAGTGAATGGCAGGGATTATTTCTTTCCTTCTCCGGGACGATACTCTTCCTCGGCGGCCTGAAGGGCTGCACCGAAGCTGACCATGTCCTCTCCGCTACGAACGGATTCGAGCGCCTCGCTCTCCTTGCGGAGTGCATCCTCGCTGTAACCCGTAGCCTTGATGGAAAGACCGAGACGACGCTCTGTCTTGTCGATCTTGATGACCCGTGCCTCGACTTCCTGTCCTGGCTTGAGGAAATCCTTGACCTTCTCGACGCGGTCTTCGCTGATCTGAGAGATGTGAACCAGTCCGTCGATGTCTCCGGGAAGTTCCACGAAGGCACCGAAGTTGGCGATCTTGGAGATGGTTCCCTTAACGATATCACCCACCTTGTATTTTCCTTCGATTTCCTTCCATGGGTCGATTTCGAGCTGTTTGACTCCAAGGCTGATGCGCTGGTTGGCCTTATCGATATCGATGACAACTGCATCGAGTTCATCCCCTTTCTTAAGGATTTCGCTAGGATGATTGATCTTCTTGGTCCAGCTAAGATCGGAGACATGCACCATGCCGTCGATTCCTTCCTCAAGTTCCACAAAGGCTCCGTAGGCGGTCATGTTGCGGACCTGACCACGAACCTGCTTGCCGATGACATAGCGCTGTTCGATCTCATCCCAAGGATTGGGCTCGAGTTGGCGGACGCCTAGGGAAATCTTTTGATCCGCCTTGTTAACACCCAGGACGATCGCCTCGATGTCTTGACCGAGAGTGAGGACGTCGGAAGGACGGACGATACGTTTTGTCCAGGAGAGTTCCGAGACATGAATGAGCCCCTCGATTCCTTCCTCAATCTGGATGAAGGCACCGTAAGGCATGAGGTTCGTGACCTTGCCGCTGAGTCTTTGGCCGATCGGGAAGCGCTCTTCGATGCGATCCCAAGGATTGGACTGAAGTTGCTTGAGACCCAGCGAGATCCTTTCCTTGTCCTTGTTGATCTCCAAAACGACAACCGTGAGGCGGTCGCCCGGTTTGACGGCCTCACTTGGGTGAGTGAGACGGGCCCAGGACATATCGGTGATATGGAGAAGACCATCGATTCCATCTAGATCAAGGAATGCGCCGAAATCTGTGATGTTCTTCACGGTGCCTTCCACCTTGTCTCCAGCACTCATGGTGCCGAGGAAATTCTGACGGCGATCACTACGCTCTGCCTCGATGAGTTCGCGGCGGCTGAGGACCACGTTCTTCCGGTCTTCGTTGATCTTAACGATCTTGAAGTCGTAGGTGTTGCCGACAAACTGGGTGAGATCTTTCGGGGGATTAATGTCCACCTGGGAAGCGGGAAGGAATGCCTCGACGCCCACATTGACAATGAGACCGCCCTTGACGACAGATTTGACACGTCCTTTGATAATTCCCTCAGCCTCGAAGAGTTTAACGATCTTCGACCAGTTCTGGCGCTGGGAAGCCTTTTGTTTGGAAAGAATGACCATGCCGAGGTCGTTCTCGAGGCGCTCTAGCAGCACCTCCACCTCGTCGCCCACCTGAATTTCCTCGGGATTTTCAAACTCCGAGGCGGAGACGACGCCTTCTGACTTATACCCGATGTCGATCAGGAATTCCTTTGGGCGCTTCTCGAGGATGTGCCCTTTGACGATGCTGCCTTCACGGTAGTTCTTTACCGAGGCGGCGATGAGTTGCTGAAGTTCAGCCATTGATGTTGTCATAACGTTTATTAATAACTTCCGCAGAGAGATTGTTGCCAACCCGTCTTGACGTGGCTCCTTTTCAGCGACGGCAGAAGAGCAAAAAAGAATAACAATCCCTGCTTGCAGGGCAATGAATTTCTCTCACAATTTGACTTCTCTCATTTGTCATGGCCGAACCTGTTCTTTCCCGTTCCCTTCTCTCCCTAACACTTGGGGATCTTGAGAACAGTTTGGCTGAATTGAAACAACCTCCCTATCGGGCAAGACAGATCATGGAGTGGGTTTATTCCCGGGAAAAGCGCGTGGAGTCTTGGGAGTCGATGAGTAATTTGCCTTCGACGCTTCGGACAAAGCTTGCAGAGTATCATCCGATACGATTACCCGAAGTTGTTACTGTAAGCGGATCCAAGGACACGACGAGGAAGCTGCTGCTTCGTCTTCAGGACGGAGAACTCATCGAGACGGTATTGATCCCTGCGTCTCCCGCTCTTTACGGAGAGGAATCAGACAGACGGACCCTTTGTGTCTCCTCTCAGGTCGGTTGCGCCTACGGGTGTAAATTCTGCGCCAGTGGTCTTGACGGTTGGAAGCGCCACCTGACTGCCGATGAGATTGTCAGTCAGATTCTGCTGGCCGAGAAGATTGCCGGTGAGCGAATCAATAATCTCGTGTTCATGGGGATGGGCGAACCGATGGCCAATTATAAAAACTGGCTTCAAGCGGTAACGATTCTTAATGCCCCTTGGGGAGTAGGTCTCGGAGCCCGAAAAATGACCGTATCGACAAGCGGTCTGGTTGATCGCATCCGAGATCTTGCTGATCAATCTCTCCAGATCCGTCTTGCCATTTCGCTGCACGGAGCAAGCGACGAGGTCCGCAGTCAGATCATGCCGGTGAACAAGAAGCACCCTGTTTCCGAACTCATGGAGGCCTGCGCGTATTATGGTGATCGCAAGAAGCAGATGATCACTTTCGAGTATATCCTGATCGAAGGAGTCAATGATGATTTGTCAGAAGCCCGGTTGCTTGCGGAACGAGCCAAAGGTCTCCGTGCCAAGATCAACCTGATTCCCTATAACTCGGTCGAAGGCCTTCCTTGGAGGCGTCCCTCGGAGTCCTCTCAGGAGGAGTTCCTGAGCATTCTGCGCGACAGAGGGGTCGCCGCAACCATCCGCAGGGAGAAAGGACATGATATCGATGCTGCCTGTGGACAACTCCGCCGGCGCGTCTCGGCGGAAACTCCGGCTTCGCCCTCCGTTCGTTGACTTTCAGCGTGGGCGCAGGTATTACCCGAACCTTCCACCATTCCATAAAAAAATGACTCATCCATCTCCAGAATCCTCCGTTCTGGATCTTGGAAAGTCGAAGCGGACCATCATTATCGGCGATGTGCATGGATGCCCCTCGGAGTTAATGCGACTACTTGAAGTCGCCGAGGTTACGGAATCTGACCAGATTATCAGCCTCGGTGACCTCATCTGCAAAGGCCCTGACAGTCATTCCGTCATGCAGTGGGCTATGGCAACTCCGAACCTTCGCTGCGTCTTGGGAAACCATGAAACTCGTTTTCTTGACCGCTGGCTTGCCGGAAAAACCCCGGATCCTAACTCCGTGGATGAGGAGACTTTCCGGCAGTTGGGCGACAGTTATGAGCAGAGCATGAAGTTCATCAATTCATGGCCACTTTACATGGATGGGGATGATTTTCTGGTCGTTCACGGAGGTCTTGATCCAAGGATAGCAACTCTGGAAGGACAATCTCGTCGTGATCTTGTTACCATGAGATACCCTCACGGAATGACGATTCCCTGGTATGAGGCCTACACGGCTCAAAGACTTGTCGTCTTCGGGCACTGGGCGAAGCAGAAACCTGTGGTTCGCAGCAACGCAATCGGGCTTGACACGGGGTGCGTGTATGGTGGCTCTCTCACGGCTCTGATACTACCTGAACGTCGCCTGGTGAGTGTCCCGGCCTGCCGCAAATACCTAAAAAAACATCATGGGAATAAGCTCTGAAAAAGAGGCGGATGCTCCTCCTTCCGCGCGTCTGGGGGGCTTTCTGACCGGTGTTTGGTTGACGCAATGCGTGGACAGCGCCCTGCACCTTGCACAGCCGCTTCTCATGGCCAAAATCTCCGGTTCCCTTGGCGGTGCCGCGTTTTTTTCCGCATTCGATACCGGGGTGCACATGCTCGGAACTTTTCTGGGAGGTTGGCCGACAGAGCGTTTTGGAGCGCGGCGTGTCTTGGTTGCGGCGACTTTTTTACGAGGTGTCGCTCTAGCCGGGTTGCCAATCGCTATGATCTGCGGATTTTTGAGCCTCTGGTGGGCGATGGGGTGCTATACGATCGAGGCTTTGATCCGCGGATTTGTGGACGCCTCGGTGCACACTGTTCCCCTGGAACTTGCCCGGCATCGTTCAACGGAGTTGGATCGCATCAACTCACGCTATGAATTCATCTTCGACTTGGGAGGGGTGGTGGGTCCCCTCATGCTGGGAGGTCTGATGATTTGGTCGGATAAAATCATACCCCATATTATCATCCCCATCGGATTCGCACTTTCGGCCGTTGCTTACTTCTTCATACCTAAAGCTCGAGCGGGATTTTCTGATGCCAAGCTGGCTAAGTCTCACGGAGGAACATGGAATGGGGTGAAACATGTCTTCACCAACCCTCCGCTCCTGATCACCTGCCTGGGCCTGATGTCGTTCAATATTTACCCCTTGCGCAAACTGCTCAGTGCATTTTTTGCCAAAGGATTGCTGCATAAATCTGCATCGGTCGGACAGATCGGATCAGCCTTTGCTCTTGGTGGGGTTGTTGGAGCCCTAATTTACGCGCGCACCAAGCATTTGGACTCCGGATTCAAGTGGGTGGTTATCGGATCGGTTGGAACCTTTCTTTTGGCCATAGGATGGTTGCCATCAAACCTTTGGATCATGACCGTTGCGGTTTTCCTTTTTGCCGTGGCCAATGTTTGTGCCAGACTAATGCTCACTAGAAAGCGTCAGGAACTGACCCCTTTGGCGCACGCGGGTGGCGTCACCTCTGCATCGCAATTCGGGGTCAATGCTGTTTCCGTGTTAATCAAGACATTGGTAGGAACTGCCTTCGCCATTGGCCTGAGTACCTACGGAGCCTTTGCAGTCGTGGGGGGCGTTCTCGGAATCCTTGGCTTGGGACAGTTGGTTTTGGCGAAATACATTCCCGGATTGGGCAAGGAAAACCCTAAGGAAGCCTGAACAAGAGGAGGCTTTTTGGACCTCCGCCTTTCAGAAAGGAACCATTAGGTCCTTGTAGATTCCAGGCTTCACAATCCTCGTTTCGCTTCCGGGGTTCTCGAAGCTGACATCCCCCTCAAGGATAACTCCCTGCTCGAAATGAAACGGTCCATGAATTGTCAGACTACGACAACCGATGAGGCTTGGCACCCCCAAGGATTCGATCTGGTCCACCAGTTTGTAATCGTCCGAAAGACGGATGACTGGGGGCACGCCGTGCCGCGAGTCCGCGAGACGAACCTGCCCCTCCTCGAGCACTTCATAAGCGTCTGAACGAAGGGCCAGGAGATCGGAAGTCGTCTTCACGGGTGCGAATCGGTCCCTTGGCACGTCGATCGCAGATGCCCCTTCGAAACACTCGATCGCAGCCCCCATTGCTGTCTCCAACTGGATCACAGGTGTCGATGACCTATCACGGGGATCGACCGTTTTGCTGTTCTTGATCATGGGAAGAGGGAGAGCTCCGTCATCTTTCTCAAGTTGTTTCTTCAGAAGATCCAGACGGATCCATAGGCTGTTGGTATTGAAATATCGGTGGCGCTCGATGTCCTGAAAGGAAGAGATATCCTCATCGGGACATTGGGCGACCTCGCGCAGGAGCAACCTCCCGTCCGATTTCCGGATCGCAAGATGCCCCCCCTTTCGATCTGCCTGGGTTCGCCGCGTGACCTCCATTAAAAACGGTGCGCCTGAGTCGGCAAAATATTGAAGGATTGAGGGCGAAAGAATGGCTCCAAGGTTGTCTGAGTTGGAAACAAAAGCAAATTTCACCCCCTCTGCCAACAGACGATCCAGCCAACCGCTGGCCACCAAGGCCGGATAAATATCCCCGTGACCGGGCGGGCACCACTCCAGATCCGGATCCGACGGCCAGTTGACAGGAGTCAATGTTGAGGCATCGATTTTTGGAATCTGATTCTGCATCAATTGAACGTCGAGAGGATTGGAAAAACCATGGGATGCGTATTTTTCCAAATAGCCGAGCGTCTCCACGCTGGTGCTGAAGCTATTCATCAACAGAAGACGTATCTTTGTGCTGCTCCTGTTCCGCAAATCCATGATCTGTTTGACAATGAGGTCCAGGAAGTTCACTCCCTTACGGACTGATAGAAGGCTTTTCGGTCCCAGCAACCCCATTCCTGTCCCAAGACCTCCATTGAGTTTGATCACCACGGTTTGGGATAACAAAGCTGGATCCGAGGGGATACTTTTTGAAATTTCCTCCAAGGATTTCAATCCCTCGGCGGGAGCTATTGAAGACTCGGGAATTAATCCTGTCTCTTCTCTTAAAAGCGCCTCGTAATTTCGACGAAAGGATCGGATGACGGCTGGACCCATGCCGGCGTTCTGCATCTTCTTTTCAAAGGCGGTAAAGTTTTCCATGGGAGTAAGTTCCACGAATGCCTTACCGTCACCAATTGGTCACGCAGAAAAGCACTCCTTTCAGTGATTGTTAGTGGTAGAGAAGACGTTGCCAAGAGCTTCCCCCATATCGATAAGCAAAAATCGTAGTGGAATGGGTTCTCGGCATTCCCCCAAGCCCATTATATCGACCATTAGCAGGGATTTTGATTAGATGCTTTCTCTATGCCGGAAATTAAAGTTTGTTTTAATTTTTCGCATAATTATTTGTTAAGTATGGAACTCTCTTTTGAAAAGAAAACCATGGAAAGGTTTGAGCAGTTGGAAGCCGAACTCCAAACCTTAAAGGAAGGCTATCTGGTCGTTAATAAACGCTATGCCGAAACGCTTATCTCCATGAAGCAGCTCACGTCTAGCTCCTTGGAGGCGGCATCTCGTGCTGCAGTTGCGGCCGAGAAGTCGGCTCAAGCAGCACGCAATTCCGCGGATGCTGCCATTGGTGCAGCGAATGAAAAAGTGTTGAACGCTGCAATGGCAGCAGCAGAATCTGCGTCTTTATCGGCGATTGCTGCGGCAGAAGCGGCGGCAGCCTCTTCGGCAGCAGCTTCAGCTGCTGCGGATGCGGCGCTGATCCAGGCTGATGAAACATCGGCCCAAGCCTCAGCCGAGGCTTCCAAGGCTACATTCCGTGCCACAACGGCAGCTGCGTTAGCCAGTCAGATGTCCAAGCATGCTTCGGAAGCGATAGAAAACGTTAAGAAATAAGCCCAATATGAGTCGTCGTTTAATCTCCCTCGGGATAAACAGAGCCAAGATGCTATAAGGCCGTGCCTACAAGTATTGAGGCAAAGTTTTCAACTCTGCAGGAGCAGATTAACGCGCTTTATCAACAGGCCCCCTTTGCAACTCATACGGTAGACAGTAAAGGATTTTATTCTGACATTAATACCGTCGAGCTTTCCTGGCTCGGATGCCGCCGCGACGAGCTCATCGGACTGAAAAAGCCGACTGATTTTCTCACCCCTGAAAGTCGAATCAGACTCGAAGAGCGGCTTCGCCATTCAGATTTTCTTGGATTCCGCGATCTTGAACTTGATCTTGTCGGCATCCATGGCGAACCCCGGCCAATCTCAATGGGCGTCAGCAACCTCCTTTCGCATGGGGGAGAGGATATGCCCTCCTACAGGGCAATCTGTTTCGACATATCAGCGAAGAAGCAAGCAGAAGAGTGGAATTGGGTTGCAATGCGCGCCCTTGACCCATCAGCCGCCGTAGCAATTATCAATCCAGAAGGGCTCATTCAAGCCAGTAACACAGCATTCACGCAGCTCAGTGGTTACAATTGTAACGAGCTCCGCGGAAAGCCTTTGGCTTTTCTGAACTCCGGCTACCAATCCAATTCCTTGTATGAATCCATCCTATTGTCCCTCTCCGAAAAGGGCACCTGGCAAGGAGAGTTATTTCACTCCCGTAAGGATAGAAGTGTCTATTCGGTCTGGACGATTTTTTCAGTAGTTAAGTCGGAAAAAAAGAACGTCGTCTTCTATGTCGGTTGTTTTATGGAAATCAGCAGCAGCAACGGCCTGATTGATAAGTTAGACTGGCTTGCGAATTATGATGATTTGACCAATTTGCCAACCCAACGCCTTCTTCTAAATCGCCTGAAATATTATCTTGGTTTGGCGCAAGAAAAAGGACTCTGTGGTGCTCTGCTGTTTCTCAATCTGGAAGACTTCAAAGCTATTAACGATTCGTGGGGACACTCCGTTGGAGATATGCTGCTGAGGGAGGTGGCGGCACGACTGACTCCCTTTATACATGAAGGGGATATCGCAGCCCGGTTTAGCGGCGATGAATTTGTTGTGATTTTAAACGATCTCGCCCCGGATTTGACGAGTGCCGCAACCCGCGCCCAGGTTCTAGGTCAGGAAATGTTCGATCTTCTTTCCCAACCATACAAAATCAACAACTTGGAGCATGTCTGTAAGCCATGCATTGGTATCAGGACCTTCGATGGAAGCGAGTCGCCGAGTGACCTCATCGTACAAGCGGATTTGGCGATGTATCATGCCAAGAGAGGGGAGCACGGAGGGATCATGTTTTTCAACTTCGGCATCAAGGAATTGAGAGTCTCCAGAACAGATATTGAGCCTGATCTGATAAATGCCATCAAGCTCAACCAATTTCAGCTGGATTTACAGCCAATTTTTAATCTCTCCCGCCAAATCGTTGGAGCCGAGGCTCTCCTGCGTTGGAACCATCCGCAGCAGGGTATACTTTCCCCTTCAGAATTCATCCATCTTGCTGAAAAAAACGGATTGATCGGCCCGATCGGTAAGTGGGTGATGCAGACTGCATGTCGGCAGTTGAAGCTATGGGAAGCTGACCCGTGGACGAGCAATCTGCAACTTGCCATCAATGCCAGCGCTCGCGAGTTTGTTCTTGGTAATTTTGTAGAAACTACCCGGGAAATTATTGTGCAGCATGCCATTAATCCGGCGCTGCTAACGATCGAATTGACCGAAAGCCTTATCATCACCACAGATCAGATCAGAAAAACAATCATACCGCTTCGTAATCTTGGAGTGAAACTCTCCCTGGATGACTTTGGAACCGGATACTCCTCGCTTTCCCTCCTCTCGCAACTTCCATTGAATCAGTTAAAGATCGAGAGATCCTTTGTTGCCAAGATTGGCAATCTAAAAGCAGTTAATTCCATTATCTTAATGATCATCGGTATGGCAAATTCCCTAGGTTTGGAGATCCTTGCTGAAGGTGTGGAAACCGAAGCTCAATTGGACTTTCTAAAGTCCTGTGGCTGCAAACTGTTTCAGGGATATTTATTCAGCTCGCCGGTGTCGCAGGAGAAGTTTGCTTCGTTGCTCCTAAACAATGCCTCACGATTTACAGAGCCGCATTGATTGTCCGACAAGTCTTAAAACCGGACCTATCCTGCACGATGGCAATGAGTAGAATCACATTGCCGCATTACCATTGCTGGGATAGCCGTTAGTAAGTTTCAGTCAACATAGTACCAACACCTTTTCTTTTTCTTACTTATGAGTAACACCATCCAAACATTGCAGGATCAGGTCGCCATTGTCACAGGATCCGGACGAGGCATCGGTGAGTCTATCGCTCGATACTTTGTGGAGGCCGGTGCCAAGGTTGCCG
>CAIKFI010000056.1 GCA_903826635.1 uncultured Spartobacteria bacterium
CAGGGTATCAATCGGATTTGAAAAAACTCCAGACCAACCTTCAAAAGTATCAAGTGCCGGTATTCGGGGATTTGGAAAATGCCAAACCACAGGATCGCTCGCAACTTTTCCAGGATGAGCTGAGAAGCGAAGTGACGAAAATCAAAGCATTGTCCAAGGACTCCGCGTCCGCTCTGCCGACTAATTTTTATCTCGGTTTGGGGGAATATGAAAACAGTGTCCCAAAAAGCGACGACACCATCCTGCTTGCCAAACGCCTGACTGTGCTTGATTGGATCATGGAAACTCTCGTGAAGCAGGGTGGAGTGCAGGTTGATAACTTCTCACGACTCGAGACCGAGTCGGTTCCAAAAACCGACACCTCGACGGCTAACACCGGGACTCAGGGTGCCAAAAAGATCGCTCCCTCACAGAGCAAGATAAAAACCAGCGCCCAGCATCCTCAGAATGTGACTTCCAGCACATCACCGACGACTCTTCCCGAGTCCCCTTACACGACCGTGGGCAACCTCCAATTGACCTTTCGATCCTCCCAGGAATCATTCAGGAACTTTTTGAACGCCATGAGTGTGGCACCCTATTTCCTGGTCATTGAAAATCTTCAGATTCAAAACACTTCCAAGGATGCACCGAAAAGAAGCGATCTCCAGCAACAAGCTCCCAAATCAGCATCCGGAAAACCTCTGGTCGCAAGCCGCCTTCATTTTGTGGTCGGTGGTCCGGAGGAATTGCTGAATATCGCCATGAAGATACGAATTCTTGAATTTCCAAAAACCACAGTCTCTAAAAACGATCCGACATCCGGAACGGGAACTTCAGCCAAAACAACTTCCCCCAGTCAAAAAGACAAAGCGACAGCCAAGTAAAGGCGCCATGAAATCCTATCTTACCCAAAATTACGATCGGTTGCTTCTTTGGATTGGTGGTTCCCTGTTGCTGATCTCCTTACTGGTTGTGATGTATTTTTGCTTCATAACACCCCCCTCCGGAACCTCTTCTTTTCAGGCTAAAGGCAACGCCTCCCTCACCATTCCCGCTTCAAAAGGGGCCTCCGCTCTGGATCGTCTCGGAAAAGTTGCCTCTTGGAACGCACGCACCGACGGAGCCTCACCCTTTGTCTCCCGACCATATATTCTCAAGGAGGGGAAACTCTTCGATCCTCTGAACGGAAGCGAACCCCTTCACCCACCGGTGCCCAACCAATGGTTCGTTGAACATCAACTGGATTATGCCGATGTCGACATCCTGACAAAAGATCCCAAAGGCAAGGGATTCACACTCTTGGAAGAATTCAATGCTGGCACCGACCCGAACAACCCCCATCAATTCCCCCCGCTCTATAAAAAGCTCACGTATGCCGATTCAGATCTTAGCAAAAACACCTATCGCTTTGATTTCCTTGGAGTTGATGATTCCGAAGGGGTAAAAAAATATCAGCTCCGCCCCTTGACCCCTCTTCCAAATCCTACTCGAAAAGAGTCAAAAGCGGATACAACAAGCAGGTCTGTTGCGATTGGGGAGGCCATTCCGGGAGCTCCAACCCTGAAAGTCGTTGATTATCTCGAAAAGAAAAAAACTATCAATGATACCGAGTATGATTTCAGCGAATTAGTGCTGGAAAACACCCTGACCGGAAAAAGGATCAACCTGACTCAAAAAAATATCTCCAAAGAGTATCACACGACAACGATTACCACCATTGAGGGAGTCACCCTTCATTATCAACTCACAGGGGCTCCTGATCAGACGTTCCCCCTGAAAAGGGGCGATGAAATCCCCTTGGCGAGCCTTGACAAGAGTTTTTCAGAAATTTACAAACTCAAGGACTTTTCCGATGAAGGGATCCTTTTGGAAAAAGATGGGGCCACTCTCCTCGTGAAGGCCCCCGCAGAGTAGATGATCCCCTACCCAATTTCTTATTCCCCCACTCTTTTATTCCCGTGCCACATAACTCTGACATGGGTAGATTATCTCCCTTCACCATCGTGACAAAGAAGACACTGAACACATTGCCGGCCGATTCGCAAAAAGAGAACAAATCCATGCCCCTGCCTCACGCATCCCGGATTCTTGAGTTCTCACTGTTTGTGATGATCCTGTCACTCTCTCCGATGGGAGTCTCTTCTGTCGTCGCCCAGCAATCCTCGGTAGTGGGACAGACGGAAAGGGAAATCCGTATCCTTCAGGAACGCAGCAACTGGTCCCGCACCCAGATCTCCAAAGCTCAATCCGCTCTCGCAATGAACGATTACGAGACGGCCTATGCACTCTCCAAGAGCGCGGTGGATGCCCTTCCTTCCGGTGGTGATGCACTGAAGGGACTTCGTCCGCTTGCCCTTGAGACCTTCTCAAAATCCGCAGTGATGCTGGCTCAGCAAAGGATCTCAGAAGGTCGCTTCGAGGATGCCCAACTCGTCGTCTCGTCGGTCGCAGGCAGTCCTTATGATTCAACCTACGGACCCCTGCTTTCGCTGGAAAAAAAACTGCATGACCCGAAGGAATTCAATAAGACGGTGACTCCGGGCTTCGTCGCCAAAGTTGAGGAGGTCAAACAGCTCCTCAGTCAGGCTAAAGGATGTTATGATCGTGGAAGTTTTGACAAAGCCTTCAGAACCTATGAGAAGGTCCTGAATCTTGATCCGGAAAACACCTCTGCACGTCTCGGAATGGAGGAGGTCAACAAGCAGCGAACCACTTATGCTGAGACTGCTTACAATGAGCAGCGCAGCAAAATGGTCGAGGATGTGTCCAGGGCGTGGGAATTGCCGGTTGCCAAATTCGACACGGGAGCATCAACCATCATCGAGCAGAATCCCATCGACGTCATGGGGACCAGCTCCATCACCCGCAAACTTCAGGAAATCAGGATCGACAAACTTCTGCTTCAGGATGACAGCGTTCGTGAGGCCATTGCAAAGCTTCAGAAAAAATCCAAGGACCTTGATGTGAGTGAAAGCGATCCGGCCAAAAAGGGAGTGAACATCGTGCTTAAACTCGATCCGGCCAAGGAGTCCGCGGATGGAGGCACCAGAATTTCCCTTGCGCTCAATGATCTCCCCTTATCCGAGGCCCTGAAATATGTCGCTTCTGCAGCAAACCTCAAGGTCAAGGTCGAGCCCTATGCTGCGGCTCTGGTTCCTCTTTCCGAACCTTCGGAGGTCTTGATCTCCAAGGAATACAAGGTTCCACCTGGTTTCATTTCTTCCGCACCCACACCTGCGGCCAAGGGCGGGGATCCCGGTAAGGTCGGTAAGACCGGAGCCAAGGAGTTCTTGGAAGCCCAAGGGGTGACCTTCCCTTCGGGAGCCAGCGCCACCTACCTTGCATCCAGCAGCAGGTTGCTCGTCAAGAACACCCAGTCCAATCTCGACTTGATCGATTCCCTAGTGGAAGTCGCCCAGGCAACCCCTCCGAGTCAGGTTGAGATCCAGGCGAGATTCCTCGAAATCACGCAGAATAACCTCGAGGAACTAGGATTTGATTGGCTGATGGGATCCTTCCAGCTTCCCGGTGGGACGGGAGCTTATGGCGGAGGAGGCACCGTTGGGAACCAGGCTGCCCAGCCGGTGACAAGCTTTCCTTTTGTGAATGGAGGGGTTCCCACAGGAGCCATGAATACTGCGGGTGGAAATGTAACCGCAGGAAATGTAACCGCGGGAAATCGCACCGGGGCCGCAGGCATTTCCGCCAATGCCCTTGATGGGTTGCTCTTCGGGAGTCCAGTTGGTCCGGCTCCCGGGGTTCTCGCCCTGGCGGGTATCTTCACAAATCCTCAATTCCAGGTCGTTCTCAGGGCGATCAACCAGCAAAAAGGGGTCGACCTCGTCTCGGCCCCCAAGATCACCGTCACCAGCGGTCGCAAGGCAACAATCAACATCAGTAGAAAGTTTCCTTACCCTAAAGATTACGCTCCACCACAAATTCCCCAGACACAATTTGGCGGCGGCGGCGTGGCCACGCCTTCGACTCCCACCTCCTTTGAAGTAAGAAAGGTCGGGGTGCAATTGGAGGTTGAGCCGACCATCGGTCCAGACGGCTACACCATTGAACTGAGTCTCTCTCCCCAAATCGTTGAGTTTGAGGGTATGGTGAACTACGGCACTCCGATCAACGCAGTGGCCCCAATCAAGACCATTGGCGGTGTTAGCTTGGGCCAGACTACGAAAGTTGTTCTCTCGCAGAATCCCATTCTTCAACCCGTCTTCAGCGTCCGCCAAGTCGATACACAGGTGACGGTTCAGGATAATCAGACCGTCGTTCTGGGAGGTCTCATGAGGGAGGATGTTCAGAAAGTTCAGGACAAGACACCCATTGTCGGAGATCTTCCCTTGGTTGGTGCACTCTTCAGAAGCTCTGACAATCAGCGCATCAAACGGAATCTCCTGATCTTTGTCACCGCCGGCCTTTTGGACCCTGCGGGACAACCACTGATTAAGCAGGACGACGAGTCCTCCCAACTGGTTCCAGACGCAATGGCAATCCGATCCGAAGCCGTTCCGGGGGATGCATCAACCGCGACGCAAAAATCCCGATGAAACAGGTCTTACCCTCTTTTCATTTCATTTGCTCCCGAACTTTCACCATGAGTCCAACACGTAATAATGGCATGAAAAGGACCCCTCAGATCTCAACGGCCTTGAGGAGTATTCTCGCCGTGATGGGATGCTTCGTGATGCCCGCCCTTCAAGCCCAGAGTCTGGCCGATCAGACAGAAAAAACAATTGTCAGGAGTCAGGCGGACCTTCAGCAGGCTCAGTCACTCATGCGTGAAGCTTCCAAAAAACAATTGCTTGCTAAGAACAATGGAGATTCCTTTGAGGAAGCCTATAGCCTCGCGGTACAGGCCATCCAACTGGCCCCAGCCCCGAGTGTTGCGGCAGGATCCTCCAGATCCGTAATCGTCGCGGATTATACAAGAATCTCCCTCGTCTATGCCAGGCAACTGATCGCGGGAGGACGCTACACGGAGGCGGAAACTGTTGCCAAGACTGTGCTGCAACCCTCTGTAAACCCCTCCAGCAGGGAGGCCGTTCAACTGCTCTCTGATTTGGAGCAACCGGAAGTCTTTAACAAGACAGTCACTCCAAAATCCGCCGAGCGGAGAGATCATGTGATCCAACTCCTTCAGGAGGCCCAGGGACTTGCTGAGAGTGGACGCAATGCACTGGCCCTCTCCAAATACAATGAGGTCCTCACCATTGATCCCTATAACAAGGCCGCCCGCAATGGGATGGATACCATTAACAACAGCAAAATCAAATACGCAGACGAGGCCTACAACGAGACCAGGAGCCGGCTGCTCTGGCAGGTGGAGAAGGCCTGGGAGCGGCCTGTTGTAAAACCAAGGCATGGACGTTCCAGCGAGGCGATGGGTCACCAACAGGAAACCAAGGGAACGGATCAGATCGTCGCCAAACTCAATTCAATCATCATCCCTAAAATCGAACTGAACGATTCACCCATGAGTGAGGCGGTGGAATACCTGAAACAGAAAGGTCGCGATCAGGATCCTGAAAAGAAAGGGGTGAACATCTTCCTGAAACTTGCCCCGACAGCTGATGGGGGGAGCAAATCGGAATCCAAAAATACTGGGAGTGCCGCAGAACCGACCATCAATCTCTCCCTCAATCATGTGCCCCTTTATGTGGCTCTCGAATACGTGAGCAAATTGGCCAACATGAAGTTGAAGGTCGATCCATATGCTGTGTCGATCGTTCCACTTACGGAACCAACGGATGTCCTGATCACCAAGGAATACAAAGTTCCTCCAAATTTTATTCCCGCCAAGCAATTGGACCCCGCCAATGGTTCCGCTATTCCAAAAACAAAGCCAGGCGGTGAGGACACGAATGTCGTTTCCAGAATCGGATCTCGTTACAATGCCCAAGAGTATCTTTCTTCCCAGGGTGTCGATTTCCCCACCGGCGCCAGCGCGAACTATATTCCCTCCTCAAGCAAACTGATTGTACGAAACACCCGCGATAACATCGACCAGATCGACGCTCTCGTCGATGCCTCCATGGAGTCGAGTCCTACTCAGGTCGATATTCAGACAAAGTTTCTGGAAATCAACCAAAACAACCTTCAGGAACTCGGATTTGACTGGCTGCTCGGGCCCTTCAGTATTGGAGGCGGTGTCTATGGGAGTGGTGGTGGCGGACCGGGCAATCCCGCCAATTACCCGTTTGGAAATCCTTATCCCGGTGGATACCCGATGAGTCAGGTGGGATCCTTACGCTCTGGTGATCGGGCAATTTCAGGAAATTCTGTCGATTCTCTCTTGGCCGCACAAAATGCGGGTAGTTTCGCAGCCGGAGGCAATGGCGATGCTGTGGGAGCAGCGCCAGGGATTTTCAGCATTGCAGGAGTCTTTTCGGACCCTCAGTTCCAAATGGTGATTCATGCCTTAAACCAGAAAAAAGGGATTGATCTCATGGCAGCGCCCAAAGTGACCACCAAAAGCGGCATAAAGGCCACGATTCAGATTGTCAACGAGTTCATCTATCCGACCCAATACGATCCTCCGACCATTCCCCAAACAACCTCGAACGCTGTCGCGGGATTCTCAGTTCCTCCTACGGTAACCCCATCCTTCCCAAGGAATTTCGTCATGGAACCACTGGGTGTCATCCTTGATGTTCTTCCTACTATCGGACCCGATGGCTATACGATCGATATGGCGCTCAATCCGAAAGTGACCGACTTCGACGGATTCATCAATTACGGCTCTCCCATTAACGAGGTTGGTTACACGATTCAAAGTGGCTTCGCGGTCCCTGTCGCTCAAACAGTGACTACCAATACGATTAATCAGCCTGTCTTCTCTGTCCGTGAGGTGAATACCTTCGTAACGGTCTGGGATGGTCAGACCGTTGCTCTTGGAGGTCTCATCACGGAAAATGTCCAGAAAGTCCAGGACAAGGTACCTATTCTGGGTGATGTGCCCGTGGCCGGTCGCCTCTTCCGATCCGACGTGGATCAGAAACTTAAGAAGAATCTGGTTATCTTCGTGAAGCCGACCATTTTGGATTCTCAGGGCCAGCCACGACGAGGAAACGACGAGGAACTCGAGCAGGTGCAACCATTGGGACTTCCGAAAAATCTTCCCCTCCCTTCGGATCATTCGACGGCTGGACAGACAAAATAGTTTTTCGCCTTCACCAACGGGTGAACGAGTCAGGATGAGCATAGTAACCCAAGTTCAATGACATGCCCTCAATAGCAATCACAGGAACCATCGGCAGCGGCAAGTCAGAATCCCTCCATCTCCTGGGAAAAACCCTTGCAGCCTTCAAGATCACTTCCCTCTTCTCGGCAGACGATGAAAACAGGAAATTATTGAACTCGGATCTCGCCGTCAGGCAGGCTATCATCACAAAACTTGGAGCAAGGTGTTATCTGGCAGACGGATGTCCAGATAAGGAATTCCTCTTCTCGATCATCAGCTCGAACCCCGAGGCCCTGAAAACTCTAGAACAAATCATGCACCCTAGGATCGAACTCCTATGGAGACCTGAAGCGAAAAAACATGCAAAATCTGAAAGTTCGTTTTTTATTGCTGAAATTCCGCTGCTTTTTGAAAAAGGATTGGAATCTCTCTTCACCACGACCATCGTGGTGGCGTGTTCGGACTCTGTGCGTAAGGAAAGACTAAACCGACGCTCCTTATCCACAGAGAAAGCCGTGGGATGGATGAACCTACAATTGTCCCAGCAGGATAAAATCACGAAATCCGATCACGTGATCTGGAATGATGGTTCACACGAAGTCTTGAAAAAACAAATTGATTTGATGGCATCCCAGCTTCTGAACACATGACACCCCCTTCTGAACAGAGTGAACTTTCGGAACAAACAGGAGAGGAGGCCGCTTCTTCTGCATCGGTTCCCGAACCTACCGATATCTCCACGCTGCAAAAGTTGAGCCATGCGGAATTACTCTCCTTGGCATCCTCACGAAACCTTTCGGTTTTCCATGACTCAACCCGCCACCATCTTATACTCGATCTGGTCCGCGACCTTTTAAAGCGCGGGGGCATTGTCACCGCCGAGGGTATTCTCGAATTTGCACCCGAGGCTCCGATGATCCGTTGGCCTCTCGTGAACTTCAAGCCGACCCCTTGTGATCTTGCGCTCCCTATCCCTTTGCTCAGGCAATATGAATTACGACCAGGTTTGAAAATCTCTGGAACCGTACGTCTGGAAGGAGACCGGCGTCTTATGCTGGACACCCTTCATTCCATTGAAGGGATCCCGGTGGCGGAGTGGAAGACTCCCCCAGAATTCGAGAAGTTGACCGCTATGTTTCCCAACAGAAGGATTCACCTTGAACAACCCGGTAAACATAACCCGACGGCCAGGGCCATCGATCTGATCTCCCCACTCGGAATGGGACAGCGAGGCCTCATCGTCGCCCCCCCCCGTGTGGGAAAGACCATGATGCTCAAAAGTCTTGCCCTGGCAATCCGGGCGAACCACCCAGACATCCGATTAATGCTCCTTCTCGTTGACGAGCGTCCCGAGGAGGTCACGGATCTAAGACGTGCCCTGGATTGCGATATTTTCAGTTCAACTTTTGATGAACCAACCAGCCGGCATGTCCAGGTTGCGGAGATGGTCTCTGAGAGATCCAAGCGTTTGGTGGAACTTGGAAAGGATGTTGTCGTGCTTGTCGACAGTGTCACAAGGCTCTCAAGGGGCTACAATAACGGTATCAAAGGGAAGGGACGCACGATGAGTGGTGGTGTCGATGCAACCGCTTTGGCACGTCCAAAACGCTTCTTCGGATCAGCCCGCAATGTCGAGGAGGGCGGGAGCCTCACCATCCTGGCCACCGCACTAATCGAGACGCACAGCCGGATGGATGATCTGATCTTTGAGGAATACAAAGGAACGGGCAACATGGAGATCCACCTAGACCGTTCCATTATGGAACAGAGGATCTTCCCTGCGATCCACATCACGAAATCAGGCACCCGCCGCGAGGAACTTCTCTATCACCCGGACGAATACCAGCGTGTAACCCTTCTGCGCAAACAGCTTTCGGAAATTCCTGCAGTGGAGGCCATGCAGATCCTTGCCTTGAATCTCGAGACCACAAAAACAAATGCAGAGCTCCTGCTACAGGGATTGAAGGGACTTTAGAAAAAACAACCCCTCCCAAAATTCTCCTTCTCCATGGTGGAGCAATGATTTCTGAGAATTTGGACCCGGGAAGTTCAGGGGATCGGTGGAGGCACCACGGAGATATTCCTGAGCACTCCGCTCCACTTATAGTAAACACAGATCAGAAATCCTGCGATTCCTCCCCCGAGGTGAGCCATATGTCCGATCCCCTTCTCAAGACCCAAGAGAGAGCAAAGGAGGGAGGCCAGGATGACAATCCATCCCAAGGTGCGCGCCTTCATCCGGACCGGAATCACAAAAAAGATCAATGCTGTGATTTCAAGTTGAGGGAAGAGCGTGGCAAAACCCACAAGCAATGCGCAGACGGCTCCTGATGCCCCGACCAGATCAATGCTTGTGGAGGAAGTGAATGTCTGAAGCAGTCCGCCGGCCACGATCCCAACGAAATAAAGAGACAAGTAACGCAATCCGCCGAGGATCTCCTCCAGCATGGGACCGGTGAACCAAAGAGCCACCATATTCACCAACAGATGCAAAAGATTGCCATGAAGAAAAGCATGCGAGACCAACTGCCACCAGGCACCACCGACAAGCGTATCCCTGCTGAGCGCTAGCGCAGGGAAAAGGGATTCGTCAAAGAAGAATCGAAAGATTTCCTCCACCAGGAAAAAAGCAAGATTCACCCCTATCAAAACAAAGGTGCACGGAGCGGAATGAAGCTTGTTCATTCGTTTAAAGTTCTGAATTGCGGTTAACGTGCGGCAGGCACAATCACGGGTAGAGCCCCCTGCTGAAGCGTAAAGGCGAGAGGGAGATAACCGACCATCTCCCCATCCAACTCATACGGAACGATTCCATTAGAGTGAAGCCGGAGCGAGGATGTCTGAAAATATTCCACATCGCCGAGTTCGGCGTGATGGCCCATCAGGATGGCATGCATGTAACGAAGAAGATCCCAAGGGCTTTGATTCTGGAAGACAAGGACATCCAGGAGTCCGTCACTGGAGGAACCTCTTCGAAACATCGTAAAGGGCCCTCCGTAAAAGCGACCATTCCCCAGCAGGACAAACGATCCCTCCCGGAGTTTTCCATCATGACTTTCCATCGTGATCCTTGAAGGCTTCCTAAGCGCCACCTGGGTCAAAGAGAGAAGGTAACTGACGGGCCCGAATGCTTTCTTGGACTGCCGCGATGTGCGACGGACAACTTCCGCATCCAAACCGACACCGGCCAACTGCACAAAATACCGCAATCCATCACCCGATTCGCAACGAGGCAGGTCAATATGACGAAGATTACCATTCTGGATAATCTCCCAGGCCTTGCTGATGGAGTTCAGCGGGATTCCCAACTCCAAGGCAAAGACATTCATGGTTCCGACCGGCAGAATTCCTAGCGAGACGCCCGAGATGCCCGAAGAAACAATGCCGTTCACCACCTCATTGATCGTTCCATCCCCACCAGCAGCTATGATCGTCGAGAAATTCTCCTTCAAGGCATTGCGGGCTATCTGCTCCGCATCGCCGGGCATCCTGCTCAGACGGACCTCCACGCCATCGCTCAGGGAATGAATCTCCTCCTCCAGGGAGGAGGCCCGGTCACTGTGAGCCGCCGGATTAAGGATGATTAAGGATTTCTTCACACTTCACAAATTCTGCAGTCCATCTAACTTCTACCTGTGCGTTTGATTGCCAAGTCCATTTTTTCCGTGGTGGCTTTTCTTTTCGTTCTGGCCGTGTTGGCCTCCCTTGCCGGAAGCATCGTTTTACAGTCTCAGGCCGGAAGGGAACGTCTTGAGAAGACCCTGTCTGGAATCTGCAACCTACCCGTTTCGGTCAGGAGTTCCTATGCACTTCCACCCAACACCATAAGACTCTGTGGTGTTACAGTGGGACTTCCCGGAGAGCCCCCTCTCTTTACAGGGGATTCCATCTCGTTAAAGCCCGAACTCATGGCGCTCCTTCGGGGTCAATTCTTGATCGCATCAATCACATTGAACAAACCCTCTCTCCAACTGCGAAGCCGCATGATGGGAATGATGAAATCTGTGAGGAACCCAACTCCGATCTCAACAGGATTGGCAGCGACACAACCGAATCAAATCAATTCCCCCACTCCCTCCTCTTCAACGACTTTCACCTCTCCATCCTCTTCCTTCAATACTCCTCTTTCAGGATCCATCCCTCTCACGGACCATTCTCTTAAACTGCCCTCATCACTAAAAATACTTACCATCTCGGATGGTAAGTTTTCACTGCTTGATGCCCAGGGGATCCCCTCACTGAACGTGGAGGGAATCGAACTTCACACCATGATTCCCGGAGAGACGTGGAAAGGAATCATTAAGGCTTCACGTGTGATCTACGAAAATCGTTTCATCTTCCACAACCTCTGCTCCCCATTCAGTTTCTCGGCGGCACGGGGCTCCCTTTCCCTGGATCCCCTAGAGTCAATTTTTGGAGGAGGCAAGCTTGTTGGAAAGGCCCTCTTTGATTTTACCTCCGCATCTCCGGCTTACTCCTTATCATTAAAGCTCACCGGAGCAACTCTCGGAGACTTGCTTGCCGGTGTATCCATGGACGGCTCCCACACGGCAGGAACTGTGTCCGGTTCACTGGATCTCTCGGGCCTTATCGGTCAGGGTGCGACCATGTCTGGAAAAGGGAATCTAGCCTGCACGGGTGCCGTTATTCAGCCGGTAGGTTTTTTGAGGCAAATCGGTCAACTCCTCCAGGTCGAGGAACTGCAACTCTTGAAGGTGGCCGAAGGAAAATGCCTCTTCCGGATTGATGACGGTCGGATCGTGATCGATAACCTGATGCTTCGTTCCGAAAACCTCATCCTGTCCGCGAGGGGACCGCTTCAACCCTCGGGGGAACTCGACCTTGATTCCAGACTGCTCTTCAATGAAAAACTCACAGGCCGTTTGAAGGGACTCCTGGGTGCTCAACTTTCACCTGCCCCGGAAACAGGTTACTCCCAGCTTGCCTTCCATGTTTCGGGAACTGCAATGAACCCCAAGACAGATCTTCTTGAACGCATCACAGGCCTTCGTATCGGCGGTGACCTGGGAGGCCTTCTTCAAGGGCTTTTCGGGCATCCATCCCCGCGTGTTCAATCAACTCCAACGGCAGGAAGTTCGTCACACTGATTGGCTCATGAGAGTGATTGCGGGATCTGCGGGCGGACTCAACCTTATCCCCCCAGGCAAGGGAACAAGGCCCACCATGGACCGGGTCAAGGGGGCCATCTTCTCCTCCTTGGGCGATCGGATTCCCCGGGCCAGGATCCTGGATCTTTTTGCCGGGAGCGGAGCCCTAGGCATCGAGGCACTTAGCCGGGGTGCCTCATCCGCAATTTTTGTCGAGCACCACGGGCCGACAGTCGCCCTTATCCGTCGAAATCTCAAGGCGACACGACTGGAGGGGAACGTCCAGCAGATGGATGCTTTTCGCTACATGGATCTCTATCTTGGAGCGGACAGCCTCGATGTGATCCTGGCGGATCCGCCGTATCTGAAGCATTTCAAGGGAGGCGAGGAGAATCCAGCGGACGCTCTTCTTGGCCATGCATCCGTTACCAAATCACTCGGAATAGAAGGCCTGCTTGTCCTAGAGTGTGAGCGACGCCAACCCCTTCCCTCACTGGGTTTGTGGGATATTCTATCGGACAGAAATTACGGTGAGTCCCGTATCCTTATCCTGAGGAGACCAGCATGAAGAGAATCTCCCTGTTCATCTACAATCTCCTCTTTGTTCCGGCATTGCTGATCCTGCTTCCCGGATATCTTCTCAGGAATCGACGCCGCGGGGGATACGGAATCAAGCTTGCTCAGCGCTTTGGAATCATCCACCGGCAGACTGTTGATCGAATCGGCAAGGGGCGGATCTGGCTTCATGCGGTGAGCGTTGGAGAGATTGGCATCGGACTTCGATTTGCCCGGCGATACCGGGAACGCAATCCCGATGCCCGCTTCCTGATCAGCAGCACCACACCGACCGGCTTGAAGATTCTTGTGAAGGAGTCATCGGAATGGCTCGAACCCATGGCAAATCCGGTCGACGTTCCCATCCTAACCTCGCATCTCGTGAAGAAGTTGGCTCCCTCGGCGCTCTTGATGGTGGAGGCGGACATTTGGCCGAACCGACTCGCCGCATGCTCTGCTCTAGGTATTCCAACGGCCCTACTCAATGCGCGTCTTTCAAATCGTTCCGAATCGCGTATGCGTTTCTTCCAACGGATCACCTCTCCACTCTTTAATGATCTTCAACTCATCACGCTCTCGGAAATCGAGGATAGGGAACGTTGGATCTCCCTGGGTATTCGCCCCGAAATCCTGCACTGGACCGGCAACATGAAGCATGATCCCCAACTCGACGGGAAGACTTCTCTGTCAGTCCTGCCAAAAGAGACAGGTTGGAGTCCCGAGGATCCTCTGTTTCTTGCCGCAAGCACCCATGCCGGAGAGGAATCCGAAATTGCCAAAGCCTTCCTTGCCCTCCGTTTGAAAAGACCCAATCTGCGTCTGATGATCGCCCCCCGTCACGTGGAAAGACGTCAGGAAATTCTGGGCGAACTCCGAACAATCGGGCTCTCCTGCTCTCTCCGCACCGGGAATAACGATGCTTCCTCGGAGGTCCTGTTGCTCGACACAACGGGAGAACTCTCGGCATGGTATCCCTTGGCCAAGGTGGTCTTTGTCGGCAAGAGCCTACCATGCTCTGTCAATCACGGAGGGCAAAATATGATCGAACCCCTGCAAGCGGGGTGCCCCGTGATCACGGGTCCACACACCGGCAACTTTGAACCGCTGGCCGGAAGACTTTCCGCAGCCGGTGCCCTGATCCGCGCTCACGACTCGGTCTCGATCGCCGTGGCTGTGGAAAAGCTTTTGGACAATGCAACCTTACGGGAAGGGATGATCCATTCAGCCGCCTCCATCCTTCGTCCCAATGAGGGAGCGACGATCCGCAACTGCGAGTTGATCGAAAGCCTACTCGGGCGACCCTTCCCAAAAGAGCCTCGCCGCAAGTGACCAATCCCGCACGGCAACCCGTGCCCGCGCCAGTCTTCCCATCTTGAGCCGGAGTTCGGGATCATCAATGAGTTGCTTCACCGCGGCGGTGAGTGCATCCAGATCGAGTCCCTTTGTCATGAAGCCGTCCTCACCATCATTCACCAGATCTCTGGGTCCCCCCACATCCGAGACAATCACGGGCAATCCGCTGGCCTGTGCCTCGATCACCACATTTCCGAAGGTGTCCGTGGTGCTTGGGAAGACAAAGAAATCGGCAGAGGCATAAGCCGCCGAAAGTTCCTCTCCATGGAGGCTTCCGGTATAAATCCCCTCCGGAAGAAGTTCCCTCATCATCACAGCGTAGGGACCGTCACCCACGATCAGAGGTCGGACAGGCACACCGGCTGAAAGGAGACGCCTCATGACTGCGGCAAAAAGGTCCAGGTTCTTTTCCCGGGAAACACGCCCCACATAGAGCGCCCCCACCTCGCCGTCACGCAGACCGCGTTTTTTCCAAAAATCAGGATTCTTTTTTGAGGGATGAAAAAGGCCGGTGTCGAGCCCTCTGGGGAGAATTCTAAGTTTTTCAGGAGCAATTCCCCTCTCCACCCAGCAACGGCGGTAGTGGTCGGAATTCACATAAATCATGTCCATCTGGGAGTAAAACCAGTGCATGTAGTTCCAAGTGAGCGACTCCATCAACCCGTCTTCCGTCAAGATTCTGACATATTCAGGGAAATCTGTGTGGTAGATCCCGACAATCGGAAGCCCCAGCACCCTTGCCGCAGCAAACGCCGCCAATCCGACAGGACCAGGGGTGCTGATGATCACTTCCGTGAAATTTCCAGACTGCAGGTGATCAATGATCTGAAGAAGCGGAGGGAAGCTGAGCTTCTGCAACTCATACTCGGGAAGCTCGAACTCACCGATTGGAGGAAAGTTCTTGAGGGGTATTCCCGGTACCGACACCTCGTTCCTCGAAACCATGACCTCAACGAATTTTCCATTGGCCACAAGTTGCGCGCTCATGCGCTGGATCGTCGTCGAAACACCGTTCACATCATCCAGCGTGTCGGTGAACCAAGCCCGTCTGGTGTTGTGAAGGACCTGCGGGACAGCGTTGCGTAAAGCCGTGGCTGCATCCCTGAGGCGGAATCGGGAGGGTGTCCTGAATGCGTAGAGATAAGGGCTCAGGAGAGCAACCAGCGGAACAACCGGGCCGATCATCTGGATGCTTTCCAGAAAACGACCCTCTAGAAGCTGCTGCAGGAACTGAAGGGTCAGTCTGTAGGCAAGACGGCTTGCCATCATGTTCGCCATGAGAAAGGCCCTTCGACTAGGCTCCTCGACCCCCTCGAGTTCCTTGTTCAATTCGGCTCTCATCGCCGGTTCGTGAATGGAATTGGAAAGCTCTTTCCAAAGTGACCGGGGGCCGGGATTGGCAAGTTCGAAAATTTTTCCACTGGCGATTCCCTGTGCCAAAAAAGCGATCTTTTCACCGGCAGTGAATGTCGTCGGATCCCTGCCTTCCATGAAACGGCCGAATGCCTTCTCGACAAGGCGTAGTGTCGGGGAGGCCGCATGACCTGCCAGACGCTCCTTCGCATGGGAGAAGGCAACCTGATACGTCTCCAGAGCCGTTCGGAGGGGGGAACCGGAGTTTCCGAGGGACTCACAACTTCCTTCACGTAGGAGCTTCAGGAATTGCGCGACATCGCGCACCGGTTGCGTCTCTGTCCAAGCATGTCCGGGTGTCCTTCCACCATGGTCGTCGGAGCCACCGAACCAGACTTTTTCCCAAGGATCACGGTGCGTCGGCTGAAGCCCGGTCACCGAGCAGAAGCGTTCGATATCCTCCCGCCTCAAATCAAAAAGATATCGCGAAACATTCGTGATCAGTGTCCCGTCCCGACCGTTCACGCCCTCAAAGTGGCGGAAGAGCAATGCCAAACGCATGAGATGAACGGGACGCAACCTGTCCTCAAGCCCCCTCAATGGACTTGCCACCCCATGCGCAATCTCTTTCTGTGCAAGATACTGCTGAAGTTCATAAATGTTGGATCTGAGTTGCTGAATTTCCCTGTGCTGAACCTCAGTGATTCCCCAGACCAAGAGGGAAATGCGACAACCATCCTCGGGAAAGAGGGCACTCACCGATTCGCTGAGGAACACCCCGGGAAGATCGGCCACTTCCAAACAGCCTCCCAACGAGTCGTCGTCCGTAAAGGTGATGAAATCCATCCCCGCCTCCCTTAACTTGAGATATAGAACCTTCGGGTCGGAAACACTTGCCGGGACGTCGAGTCGACGAAGGAGCCACTCGGAAGATCGTCTGCTGTGACGGGTATGAAGATGGAGATCGGCGCGTGACATGGCTATCGAAGGTCCGCTCTTTCATGAACGCTTGAACGCCATAGGTCGAGCCAATCCCTGTAGGTGGTGACCCGTCGATCGGTGATTGCCCTGCGGATAAGCCCAAGGATGTGCGAGCGGATCGAGGGGTGCTCCCAATCGGGAGGATGAAGGCCAAGACGCACCAAGGGGGTATCTTTCAAAACCCTCAGGAGCATTTCGTTCCAGAGCAGACTCACGGAACGCCGCCAAGGGGACCTGACACTGTAGACCAGACTTCGGGAACGGAACTCCCTTCCTTCCCCGTAATCCTTGACCCTGTTGATCACCGTCGTGTACCGGAACCCCATCTCCTTCACGGCTCGCTCGGCCTCTCGGCCCAGCAACCAAGCCGGGGCAATAAAACCAGGAGAATTGAGGCCGCAAGCCTCGAAGGTTGCCTTTCCCCTCTTAAGTAATTCAGAGGCCTCCGCGAACGGCAGATCGTAGAACTCCCCCTCTCCGGCCGTATAGGAGCGTGTGACGAAACGCGTGACCATCCCCTCGCCCTGATGCTTGCGCCTAAGATGATGAAATCCGTGCAGGACGGCCTCATGACCAGTTGCCACAAGAGAGGCAAGCCAGGAGGAAAAATCAGGGTCAAGATCGATTCTTCCAAGGTGATGATGATCAGGGATCACTAACAGTGAGGTGAGCGGTATGCCGACAGCTTTCAAATCGTTCAGCATCCGCATCACGACTCCGCGGGTCGATGGGGAAACATCGTGGATCGAGACGACCAGGGATTTTTCCATCTCCCCCCGGTTGAAAAGGGCCTTCTCCGGGGTAATCCCGGCACCGGGAAGAGCGCCGGAAATGGAGGGAGCAGTTTGCATTGGCGGTAGGTTATGTTATCTGATGTAGTCAGAGACCGATCTTAAGAGCAATGCCAGACGACACACCCACTCCCAAACGTAACAATCCCAACCAACCGGGTTCCCAGGAACCACAGTTCAACTGGAAATCACTCGTTCTGATCGTTATCGCAACGGCCTTGATCGGAGGGGCTCTCTTTTTCAGGGGAACAACGATCGCCAGCACCGAGGAACTCACCCTTCCAAAATTCGATACCTTGCTGAAGGAGGGGAAGGTGATCTCCACCGCCGAAAAACCTCTCGAACTTGTGATTGAAGAGGGCAGGAACACCCAGTACCTCTCGGGTTATTACCGCAAAAAGATACCTCCTGCCACGGAAGAGATCCCCACGCCGTTCAAGACCTCAGTCTACATGCCTTTTAACGGAACGAGCTTGGAAAAAGATTTGGCGGCGGCCGGCATCACTCCCAATGTCCGCCCCGAGTCGAATGTTCTTGCGTCGACCATCCTGAACATCCTGCCCATTCTCCTCTTCCTTGTCGTCCTCTACTTCTTCTTCCGCTCACAAATCAAGATGGCTGGCCGCGGGGCCATGAACTTCGGCAAGAGCAAGGCCAAGATGCTGGCCCGTGAGAAGAATAAAATCACTTTCAAGGACGTGGCCGGAGTGGAAGAGGCCAAGGAAGAGGTGGTCGAGTTGGTGGAGTTCCTCAGGGATCCGAAAAAGTTCCAGAAACTGGGTGGTCGGATTCCAAAAGGTGTCCTCATGATCGGTGCCCCCGGCACCGGTAAGACCCTCCTTGCTCGGGCGATTGCCGGTGAAGCGGATGTTCCCTTCTTCAACATCAGCGGTTCCGACTTCGTCGAGATGTTTGTAGGCGTGGGAGCCTCCCGAGTTCGTGATATGTTCGAGCAGGGCAGAAAGTCCGCCCCCTGCCTTATTTTCATCGATGAAATTGATGCCGTGGGACGCCATCGCGGTCACGGTGTCGGGGGTGGTCACGACGAACGTGAGCAAACCTTGAACCAACTTCTTGTGGAGATGGATGGATTCGACGCCCAGGACGGAGTCATCATCATTGCGGCGACCAATCGCCCCGATGTCCTGGACCCGGCGCTCCTGCGCCCCGGTCGCTTCGACCGTCAGGTCACCGTCTCGTTGCCGGATGTCAAGGGACGCGAAGAGATCCTCGCAGTTCATGCCCGCAAGGTGAAACTCTCGGAGAAGGTCGATCTCAGCCTCATCGCCCGGGGCACGCCTGGTTACTCGGGGGCGGAACTCTCCAACGTCTTGAACGAAGCAGCCCTGATGGCCGCAAGAAAGGGACAAAAGGCCATCGAGCAGTGCGATCTGGAGGAAGCCCGTGACAAGGTGCGCTGGGGCAAGGAACGCCGCAGCATGGCAATGAGCGAGAAAGAAAAGACATCCACAGCCTGGCACGAAGCGGGGCATGCATTGCTGAATGTTGTGATCGACCACACCCACCCCCTTCACAAGGTCACGATCATACCCCGAGGACAATATCTCGGGGCGACGATGTATCTCCCCGAAGGAGACAAATACGCCACCCAGCGAAAAGAGGCCCTTGCCATGCTCATCATGACCATGGGAGGCCGCATTGCCGAGGAGATGTTCACTGGGGACGTCTCCAACGGCGCCTCCGGAGACATCGCCCAAGCCACGAAACTTGCCCGTCGCATGGTCTGCGAATGGGGAATGAGCAATCTGGGAATGATCCGCTTCAGTGAGGAGAACGAGATGGTCTTTCTCGGGCGTGACATGTCGAGGGCCCGTGAGTATAGCGAATCCACCGCGCAGCAGATCGACTCCGAGGTCAAGCGCCTCATCGACGATGCCTACAATCAGGCCACTGAAATTCTAAAGTCCAAGCAGGACAAGGTGGAGTTGATTGCCAAGGCACTTCTTGAATTTGAGACGCTCGAGGGCTCTCAGATTGAGGATCTCATCAATCTCGGACACATGCGCAATCCTCCTGTGATCGCACAAAAACCTCCTCCACTGCCCCCTCCGCCGAGCGACACTCCAAGCGAGGTGAGCAAGCCGATCAAACCTGATTACCCGACGGGGGGATTGGCTTCTCCAGTTCCCGCCTGAAAGACGAGAAGATCGGGCCTCCTTAAATGAGGGACTTCCCAGAGTTTTTCATCGTAAAATTCATTCTGAAAAAATCAGGGCGACCATGGCATGGCAACCCTGACCAGAAGAATCCCCTTGGTTTTTTTACGATGATCTGGCGATCCACCACTCCTGGAACTGTTTGAGGGCGCGACTGCGGTGACTCATGCCGTGTTTTATTTCAGCAGAGAGCTCGCCGAAAGTCTTCTCATGGCCAACCGGCATGAAGATCGGATCGTAGCCGAACCCCCCCTCACCCCGCACCTCGTGGGCCAGCATCCCCTCGATGGTGCCCTCGAAGAGAGCAAGGGTGATCCCATTCTCCGCCACGGCCAAGACACAGCGAAAGCGAGCCGATCGCACTTCCTCGGGAAACCCCTGCATTTTTTTAAGAACAAGCGCTGTGTTGGCCTCATCATTGCAATCAAGACCGGCATAGCGTGCCGAATAGACTCCCGGTTCGCGCCCCAAGGCATCGACTTCAAGGCCCGAATCGTCTGCCAAGACAATCCCGCTCACATGCCGGGAGATCCCCTCGGCCTTAAGCTTGGAGTTCTCCTCGAAGGTAACACCCGTCTCCTCGACCTCAGGCAGGTGAGGCATTCCGGTCACATCGCTCACAAGAACCCCCTCTCCGAGCATGGTTTGAATCTCGACTGTCTTATGGCGGTTTCGGGTGGCCAAAAGAATCTTGGGCTTTTCGGAAGAGAGCGGCTTGGCGGATGCGGGGTTTTCGGGTCTCATGGTGATCCAACGTTCCAACGAGATGTCCCTTACCCGCAAGCACTATCCCTTTACTGAATTCGAAGCCCGATGGCAGAAACATTGGATGGAGACAAATGCCTTCAGAGCTGCCAACCCCGGCGATACGGATTTCCGGCCTGAAGCCAGCAAGTATTTCGTCCTCGATATGTTCCCCTACCCCAGCGGGGATGGCCTCCACGTCGGCCATGTCGAGGGTTATACGGCGACGGATATCCTGGCCAGGTATCGCCGCCTGTGTGGTGATAATGTCCTTCACCCCATGGGTTGGGATGCTTTCGGTCTTCCTGCCGAGCAATACGCAATCAAGACGGGGCAGCATCCGCGTATCACGACCCAAAAAAACATCGATCGCTTCCGCACACAACTCCAGTCGCTTGGATTCAGCTACGACTGGTCCCGGGAGATCAGCACGACGGATCCCGGATACTTCCGTTGGACCCAGTGGATTTTCCTGCAACTTTACAATTCTTGGGTGAATCCGGCCACCAACCGAGCCGAACCGATCTCCTTGTATTTCGGAAATGATCCCGACAGCGTGCGCCTTGCCTTTGTCTCGGACAAACCAGTGAACTGGTGCCCTGAACTGGGAACGGTCCTGGCCAATGAAGAGGTGGTCGACGGGAAAAGTGAGGTGGGCGGATTCCCCGTCGAGCGGCGTCCCATGCGTCAGTGGATGCTTCGGATCACTGCTTATACGGAGCGACTAATCTCGGATCTTGATGGACTTGACTGGCCGGATTCGATCAAGCAACTCCAGCGTAACTGGATCGGTCGTAGCGAGGGAGCCGAGGTTCGCTTCCCGATCGAGGGATCCCAAGCCGAAGTCACCATCTTCACGACAAGACCGGACACACTCTTCGGGGCAACTTATATCGTCCTGGCCCCGGAGCATCCGCTGGTCGATAGCCTCACGTCGCCGGAACAGCGTGCAGCAGTGGATGCCTACAAAAAGGCCTGCTCCTCAAAGAGCGACCTTGAGCGGACGGATCTCGCCAAGGAAAAAACTGGAGTTCCACTCGGCTCCTCGGCCATCAATCCGGTTAACGGAGAAAAGATCCCAGTCTGGATCGCCGACTACGTGCTCACCGGCTACGGCACTGGTGCGATCATGGCCGTCCCGGCACATGACGAAAGAGACCATGAGTTTGCGATGACATTCAACCTTCCGATCATCGAGGTTGTCCGGGCTGTCAACGCAGTGGATCAGGCCTTGCCGACGGATCAACAAGCTTGTTTCAGCGGAGAAGGGATCGCTATCAACTCGCCGATCCTTGACGGACTCGTCACAACCGAGGCGAAGAAAAAAATCATCCGATGGCTTAAGGAGAAGGGCTATGGCCGGGGAACCATTACCTACAAGTTGCGTGATTGGCTCTTCTCCCGCCAACGCTACTGGGGCGAACCCTTCCCGATCATCTGGGAAGACGGTTCTCATCGATCACTCAGCCATGAGGAACTGCCCGTTGAACCTCCCGAGATGGAGGACTTCAAGCCAACCGGAACATCTGAACCTCCCCTTTCAAAGGCCAGTGATTGGGTCCGATACTCGGAGACTGCAACCCGAGAACTCAATACTATGCCCCAGTGGGCCGGCTCCTGCTGGTATTACCTACGCTATTGCGACCCTGGTAACAAAGATCGCTTCATCAGTCGTGAAGCCGAATCCTATTGGATGGGAGATGGTGCCAAGCCCGGCGGGGTTGATCTCTATGTGGGAGGGACGGAGCACGCGGTCCTTCATCTCCTCTACGCGAGATTCTGGCACAAGGTTCTCTTTGACCTCGGTCATCTGACCACTCCGGAACCCTTCCAGAAGCTCGTCAACCAGGGAATGATCCTGGGTGACGACGGCCAGAAGATGTCAAAGAGTCGAGGGAATGTCGTCAACCCCGATGAGGTCGTCAGTGAATACGGTGCCGACGCTCTCCGTCTCTACGAGATGTTCATGGGACCGCTAGAACATGGTAAACCATGGAGCATGACCGGCGTGGAGGGTGTCTACCGCTTCCTCGCCCGTGTCTGGCGTCTTGCCATGACCGAGGATCAGGAGGGTAACTGGGGAATCTCCGAGGACCTCGCAGAGCAGGAGTTAACCAGCACCCAGCGACGCGTGCTCCATGCGACCATCAAGAAGGTGACTCAGGACATCGAATCACTCGCCTTCAATACGGCGATATCCCAAATGATGATCTGCACGAACGAGTTCACCGGGGCAAAACCCAGGCCGATCGAGTCACTCAGAATCCTCCTGCGATTACTCAGCCCATTCGCCCCGCACCTTTGCGAGGAGATCTGGTGGAGACTGGGGACAAAGTTTCCTGATTCAGGCTTTGCTGGGCTGGCCTCGCAGTCCTCCTGGCCCAACTGGAATGAGGAGTATCTGGTTGTCGATGAGATCACCTACGCCGTTCAGATCAACGGAAAGGTTCGCGGGCACCTCACCGTGCCAACCTCAGCGGACAGGGAGAGCGTTGAAAAGACAGCTTTATGCGATCCCGCCATTCTGGAAATTCTCGATGGGAAAGAGGTTAAAAAAGTGATTGTCGTTCCCGGACGTCTTGTGAATCTCGTGGTTGCAGGTTAAAGACTTCATTGGAGCATCCATTAAATTCCCCACAATCCTTCCATGAAAACATCCTCCCTTATCCTCGCCCTCACCCTCGTTGCCTCTACTCAAATTATGAAAGCCGAAGAGGGAAATTCCCTCTTGGAGCGCCAGATGAAGATCCTGGCCAAGGGAACCAGACAACTCTCCCAGCAGGTCACTGATACCGCTCAACAGCAGTCCTCCATAGACCTTATTGAGAAACTCAAGAAGGCAGTCCAAGACTCAAAGTCCATCGATCCAAGGATGGTTGAGACGATTCCTGCCGCGGATAAGGCAAAGTTTTTAACCGACTACCGTGCCCAGATGGATATGCTCTCTGATGCCTTCACCAAGATTGAAGACGCAGTCAAAGCCGGTAATTACGCTAAAGCGAAATCTCTCCTATCCTCGGTGAATGCGATCAAGAGAGAGGGCCACGAGAAGTTCAAGCAGGACTAAATCTCCCACTACAGCAGAACTCTGCGCTCCTGAATTCAGGCCGATCCGATCAGGATGCCGGTGATGAAGACCAGAACCCCTCCCACAACCACCTGAAAGGTTGCTGCCATCAGAGGCGTATCCATGTAGCGGTGACGGATCCAAGCAATCACGGCCAACTCCACAACCACGACAGCAACAGCGACAGCCATCGCGACTGCAAACCCGGAAATCAGGAAGGGGAGCGTGTGACCGATACCACCCAGCGTGGTCATCAGACCGCAGATCGTTCCCCTGATGTAGGGATGCCCACGGCCACTGAGCACACCATCGTCGGAAAGAGCTTCTGCAAACCCCATGCTGATTCCGGCTCCGATCGAGGCGGCCATACCTACCAGAAAGGCGTCGTGACTGTCTCGCGTTGCGAAGGCGGCTGCAAAGACCGGAGCAAGCGTCGAGACGGATCCGTCCATGAGTCCGGCCAATCCGGGTTGGATATACTGTAGGATGAACATCCTGCGCTCCGTCTCACGCTCGACATCCAGCACCCCTCTCTTCTCCATCGATTCGCGGAAGCCAGCAGCCATTTCCTCATGGGAGGCTTCAACCAGAGCGAGTTCGTTCAATAATTTTCTGACAGAGAGATTCGTGGTTCGCTTCGAAGCAGCCTCATAAAAGTTCCTCGCCTCATACTCCATGGTCTCCACCTCCTTGCGGACTTGATCGACAGTCAGGATGAGGGAGAGCCAGAGGGGTTTTCGCGAGAGGAAACCCTTCACATCCTGACGGCGGATGAAGGGGAGATTCTCTCCATAGGAAGCCTTGAAGGTCTCCATGAGCCGATGGGCATGCCCCAACTCCTCATCCCTCATCACAAGAAGCGTCTTTGCGGTTTCAGGATAGTTCGCCTTCAGACGTTCAGCAAACTGACCATAGATGCGTGAGTCATCCTCCTCGGCGTTGATGGCAAGCGAGAGAATCTCCTGCTCGTTGAGTTCGTTAAAAGAGCGAGCCATGTCACAAGCAAATGCTGAAAATGGAAAACTAAAAAGCTAAAACAACCCCCCATCAATAGCCACATCGGGTTTTATAAACCGAAAACCTTGGAGAGGTTCAGCCTAGGATCGTTCTCAGATCTTCAGGCATCCTTCGTTCGTAAAGGGCCCGACCGATGATGACACCGTGAAGTCCCGATACACCGGCAAGCTGACGCACATCCTCCGGACCGGAGACTCCTCCGCTGGCGATCAGATCGCAAGGCACCTCCGTGGCCATCTCACGCATCGCGGCGATGTTCGGACCCTGGAGCATCCCATCTGTGGCGATGTCTGTATAGATGATCGTCCGGATGCCCGTATTGAGAGCCTCACGGGCCAGATCAAGCGCACTGAGTTCCATGGTCTCGACCCATCCCTTGACCGCAACCCTCCCATCCTTGGCATCGATCCCGACAGCCAAGCGTGAAGGGCCAAACTTTCCAGCCGCCTCTGCCAGAAACCCCGGCTCTGCCGCCTTGGTCCCGATGATCACGCGGCGGACACCCGTCGCAAGACCTGCTTCGATCGAGGAGGCATCCCGCATGCCACCACCCAGTTCGCACGGGACGGAGACAGCAGAAACGATCGCCCGGATCACCTCAAGATTCCGGCTTACTCCCTCGAAGGCGGCATCCAGATCGACGAGATGGATCCAATCAGCACCGGCGGCCTCCCATTTCAGAGCCATGGCCACGGGATCCGTGCCATACACGGTCTTCTTGGCGGCTTCACCTCGTTCAAGACGAACGACCTGACCACCCATGATGTCAATTGCGGGATAGAGGAGCATGAGAAAAGAGACCTAAGAGCTAGGGGTTGGGAGTGAGCGACGAGATAAAATTCCGGAGCATTTCGAGACCGAGTGACTGACTCTTCTCAGGGTGAAACTGGACGCCGCTCAAGTTGCCTCTGGTCACACTTGCGGAAAACTCCACACCATAGGCACAGGTCGAGGTGACCACCGAGGAATCCTCCGGAACGGGATAGTAGGAGTGCACAAAGTAGAAATCCGGATTTTCTTCAAATCCCTTCAGGAGAGGATCGGAGGGCTTGCAGATATGAAGTTGATTCCAGCCCATGTGGGGAATTTTCAGGCCCTCACTACCTGCCCCCCCTCCGGAAAAATGAACGACCCGTCCTTTCAAAGCACCGAAGCCCTCGACGCCGGGTGACTCCTCGCTCGATTCAAAGAGAAGTTGGTAACCCAGGCAAATTCCTAGATACGGACGATCGGCGGAAATCCACTCCTTGATGACGCCCCAGAGGCCTGCTTCCCGAAGTTGTCGTGCGCAATCACCGAAGGATCCGACACCAGGGACGATCAATGCCGAGCAATTCACGGCATCATCAGGAGAGTTCACCATCACACAGTGTCCACCGGCCTGCTCGATGGCTTGGCGGACGCTGCGGAGATTTCCGCTGCCGTAATCGACAAGTCCCAGGACTGGAGACTTCCCTGAACTCACAGAATCCCCTTGGTGCTGGGGATTCCCTTCACACGGGCATCGTGAGAGATGGCGACATCAAGAGCCCTTCCGAGGGCCTTGAAGACCGCCTCAGCCATATGATGGGCATCACGTCCGGCAAGGATCGAGACATGAAGCGTTAGTCCAGCCTGGACACTCAGGGCGCGGAGGAACTCCTCAACGAGTTGAAAGGGGAAGAGGCCGATCGTCTCCACCCCTCGGGGGGCCTCGTAGGCCAGGAAGGGACGGCCACTGCAGTCCACGACGACGCGGGCCAGTGCCTCATCCATCGGGACGTAGGCAGAGCCGTAGCGGCGGATTCCCGCTTTGTCACCCAATGCTTGAGAGAGGGCTGCTCCGAGGGCCAGTCCGACATCCTCGACGGTGTGGTGGTAGTCCACGTCGATGTCTCCCTTGGCCTCAACCTTGAGGTCCACCAGGCCATGACGGGCAAAGAGGGTGAGCATGTGATCGAAAAAAGGAATGCCCGTATTGATCTGGGAAATTCCCTCCCCGTCCAAATTTAGCTTCAGGGAAATGGCTGTCTCACTGGTCTTTCGATCGATCGTCGCGGATCGTGTGGAATCTTTGGGTGTGCTCATTTCGTGTGATCTCTTGCGTTGGCTTGGAATCTAGGGTTAATCGTTTTTTTTGAGGGAAGCCATAGAGAGTTTTAACTTTTTGAGGGCAACCTCAAGGAACTTCCGCTGCAGACGGACACGCCTTGCTAGGGCCTCCTCGGAAGGAGTCTCCAGCGTGAAGGTGCGCTTGGCATGCAAAAAATGGAGCAGGAATGCCTCTGGATGACCCTTCATTATCTTTTGATTCACTTTACGGCGGATCAGTCCATTCCTTGCCGCATGCCCGTCGATCTTCTTGCGTGGATCAGTTGGGAGTATGGGGGAGATCTCACTGCATAAGGACTCACCCCAGTGCGGTCGTGCCGCCGACACCTCGTAAAGATAGAATCCTCGGGCATCGTAGTCCTCGTGCAGAGTGATCGCCAGGTCGTACTCCCGTCCCTTCATCAGCGAGAGCTGCGCGTTGACTTGGGGAACCTTCCTGGAGTTGTAGAAGCGGTTTAAGTCACGCCCCTCGGCATCGAAGCGAATATTGCGTTCAAGTCCCCAGGGATTCAGGCAGGGAAAGATCTGCAAATTCCAGTTCTTCCAACCCCTGGCACCACTCCGTCCTGAGAACTTGCCCAACGAGTCCTCTGCCCAACAGATCAGGGCCTCGACCGGTGCCGGTTCGTCCCCATGGATACCGGCTGACAGGTAGACCGATGGTTTACGACGATCCCAAGCTTCCGACTCCACAACCATGAGGGGATATCCTCCAGCATTGCAAAAGGTCGAGAGCTGGAGCGTGGGATTGGTTTTTACCAGATCCAACCACCTCTCCATCAGGAGACGGTAGTCCCTGACCTGATCAGGAAACGACTCGGTAGGGATGCCCGCCATTAGTCAATGAAACGTCTTTCGATCCCGCCGTAGGCATCGATGCGGCGGTCGCGCAGGAATGGCCAGTGTGTGCGCTGGGTGTCCATGAAGCCACGGTCGATCTCCACGACAAGGACCATCTCCTTGTCAGCGGGAGCCTCCGCAATGATCTGACCGTTTGGTGCCGCCACAAAGGTTCCTCCCCAGAACTCCAAGCCATCACCACCCGCTGGATTCTCGTGGCCGATGCGATTGACTCCGCAAACATAGCAGCCATTAGCGAGGGCGTGGGCGCGCTGGGCAAGCTGCCAAGCGGCTTTCTGGTTTTCACCATATTGCTTCTTCTCGGAGGGATGCCAACCGATGGCCGTGGGATAGAAGAGAACCTCTGATCCCTGAAGCGCGGTCAACCGTGCAGCCTCAGGATACCATTGGTCCCAACAGATCAGGACACCAAGATCGCCAGCACTGGTCTTCCAGTTACGGAAACCAAGATCCCCCGGAGTGAAATAGAACTTCTCATAGAAGAGTGGATCATCGGGTATGTGCATCTTGCGGTATTTCCCGAGATACTTCCCGTCGGCCTCGATGACAGCCGTGGTGTTATGGTAGAGACCGGGAGCCCGACGCTCGAAGAGGGAAGCGATGAGGACAACGCCCAGTTCCTTGGCGAGCTTACCGAGGGACTTTGTCGAGGGACCGGGGATCGCTTCCGCAAGCTTGAAATATTCATGATCCTCGCTCTGGCAGAAATATTCGCTGAGAAAAAGTTCAGGCAGGCAGATAACCGTCGCACCCTTCTTCGCCGCCTCCCGGATCAGGCGCTCAGCTGTCCTGAGGTTTTCCGAAGAAGAACTTGTGCATCTCATCTGGACAAGTCCAACGTGCAGGGGCGATGCGGAGGCTTTCTTATTGCCCCCTTTCTCCCTTTTATTTTTAACGGAGGTTTTTACGGAGACCTTCTTTGAAGTTTTGAGAGATTTCAAATTCTTGGGTGTTTTGGCTTTCTTTGGCACCCTTCTCTGGTACCCAATAGTTATCCAATGAAAAAGACACTTTTCGCCCTAACCTCCACCTTGACCACAACCTTGACGACGACACTCTTCATGGCCCCCGGAATTGCCGGGGCCTCCTCCCCCGCAGAATCCGTTCAGGACATCCGCATCACCGTGCACACTTCCAAGGGTGACATCCATGCCACCATGTATGCCAGCAAGGCCCCGATCACGGTTGCCAACTACCTCAACCTAGCCCGCCGCGGATTTTACGACGGGATCACCTTCCACCGGGTCATTCCTGATTTCATGATTCAGGGTGGAGATCCGACCGGCACCGGCATGGGCGGACCGGGCTATAAGTTTGCCGATGAGTTCGCTCCCGGACTCAAGCATAACCGGGGAGGTCTCTTCTCGATGGCTAATTCCGGACCAGGAACGAACGGCAGCCAATTCTTCATCACCCATGTCCCGACCCCGTGGCTCGACGGGAAGCACTCAATCTTCGGGGCGGTGGACAGCCAGAAAGATCAGGATGTCGTGAATGCGATCAAGCAAGGTGACAAGATTACCTCGATCGAGATCATCGATTCACCCGAGGCTCTCTTCGCAGCCCAAGCCACTCAGATCGCAGCCTGGAACAAGGCGCTCGAGAAGTAAGACAAAAAAGAGCCTGAAGGCCGGGGTCTTTTAGACTTTCAGGAATTCAAAGAAAGAGGCGTTGTCTCCATGAAGGGACCAACGCCTTTTTTTATTCCTAAAAAACCGTTGATTCCCCTTCCCTCAAAATCCTGATTTTCTCATCGATACCCTTTGACCGTGCATGACCCAAGAGGCGGTCGGGAGGTTCATCCATCGGTTCGAAGCCGAGTCGGAAGGTTCCGTAGTGCATGGGGATCATGAGTCCCGCCTTGAGAGAGGTGAAGGCCCGGAGGGCTTCCTCGGGATTCATGTGGACATCCCTGCCTGTCGGGGCGTCGTAGGCCCCGATCGGGAGTAGGGCGATGTCGATCTTGGAGCGTCCTCCGATTTCCTCAAATCCCTCGAACCAGGCACTGTCACCACAATGAAAGATGGTCCGTCCTGCATACTCGATCAGGAAGCCGCCGAATCCACGGTGCTTGTCATGGAGCATCCTCGCTCCCCAGTGATGGGCCGGGGTCAGGGTGATCTTCAAAGATCCCAGCTCCATGGACTCCCAGCGCTTGAGTTCATGGACGCGGTTAAATCCTAGACCGTGCACGAGATCACCGACGTGCTCGGGAACAACAACCGGTTGATTGGAAGCGATGGCCCTTAGGGTTTTTTTATCGAGGTGGTCAAAGTGTGCGTGACTGACGAGCACAAGATCGATCGCAGGGAGTTCATGGATCTTTAATCCCGGTTCCTTGAGACGCTTGACGACCTTGAGCCACTTGGCCCAGTTCGGATCAATCAGGATGGAGTGATCCGGAGTCTGGATCAGGAAGGAGGCATGACCGATCCAGGTGATCCCGATCTGACCGGGCAACAACTCGGGGAGCGGTGCTGAGGCCGCCGCGACTTCGCGCGGTGAGAAGAGCGAGGGGATGATTACCTCGGTGAGAAAGTTGCGCCTGTGCCACCCCTCCCCCAACTTCATGGAAACATGGTGCTCGGGCTTGGTCTTGCTTTTTACTTTGGTCCCTCCAGCCACCCGTTTTCTGATCTCCTGGGTGCCTTTGAGAAGAAGTTTTTTGACCATGGTGTCACCTAAAGTGTTTATACAAGGTGTATGATTCAGGCCGAAAAGCAAAGGTTGCGTGAGAAAATCAGAATACTGTCCCTTGGGTCTCCTGCGGTGAACTCGAAGTCATTGACCACACTGATCATGGCTCTCGATGCATGGAATCAATCACGGAACATCCTGATGTATTCTCCGTTGCCCGGTGAGCCCGACCTAATGGTGCTGGCCGAAGAGCAGGCCGGATGCGGTAGAAACTTTTTCTTCCCAAGAATCGAGGGGAACGAGATCGCGGTTTACCGCCGACTCGCGGGAAGTCGTTGGATTTCGGGTCCCTTCGGGCTGAGTGAGCCTGATCCCGGATCTTGGAAAGCGGCTTCGATAGCTGAGATCGACATGGTCCTTGTTCCCGGAGTTGCCTTTGACACATCGGGGCGACGACTCGGTCGAGGAAAGGGATTTTATGACCGCCTGCTTGGGCATCCTGCGTTTAGGGGCCTTAAGATCGGCGTCGCCTGGCCCTGGCAGATTGTGGAATCAGTCCCGATGGAATCACACGATATCAGCATGGATCTTATCATGGCAGAGAGAGAGGCCCACATTCCCACAGGGAGCAGGTTGGACAAGTCGGGAGAAAGAGAGTAATTCCAGTGAATCCCCATGGCCTATACCGATAACAATTCCCCCACCCGCTTTCAGAAACAGCTCTGCTGGTCAGCCCTGACGGCTCTCGCAGGGTTGGCCATCGTGGCCGTCATCATCCTTGTAGGATGGTGCGTGGTCTCGGCCTGCGGTTATCTCAAGCCTGTGCTCACGCCGATCGCCATCGCCGCTGTCCTGGCTTATCTGCTGACACCGGTCGTGGGACTGCTCTGCCACTGGCACTTCCGTCGCACCTGGGCCGTGATTCTGGTCTTTGCGCTGTTCACTGCGGGCTTGGTACTGATCGGCATCACGATCGCCCCGGCGCTTGAGCATCAGGGAAGCATCTTCGCAAGCAAACTTCCCGCCTACAGCCAAAGCATCTCGTCACTCGCCAAACAATCAGCGTCGGAACTACAGAGACTGGCTGCCCTCCGAGCATCGTCGCCGGCACACAGTTCCCCGTTGCAGGAACTCACACCCGAGAGCATTAAACTCTACGGTATTGAACTCGCAAACAACAGCATCGCTTGGTTTCAGGAAAAGCTCCCCTCCATCGCCTCGGCCTCAGGATCCTTCCTGCAGAAGAGCATCGGGGGGGTCTTCGGCATCCTCGGTTTCCTGCTTAGCCTCATCCTTGTCCCGGTCTTCCTTTTTTTCTTTCTTCTTGAGTCTCCAAAGATTGGCTCCAACTGGAGCCGATATCTCCCCCTCAGATCATCACCCCTTAAGGAGGAGATTGTCTCCCTCTTCAATGAAATCAATGACTACCTGATCCATTTCTTCCGAGGACAACTTCTGGTAAGCCTGATCGACGGGGCCATCGTGGGCATCTCACTCTTTATCTTTGTACGGCTCGATTTCTCCTTCCTGATCGGCCTCATGGTCGGGATTCTCTGCCTGATCCCCTATCTGGGTATGGTGCTCTGCCTTGTACCGGCTCTCCTCATTGCCCTCGCCCAGTATGGGGACCTCATCCATCCCATCTGGGTTCTGGTTATCTTCGTAATCGCCCATAATCTCGACGGGATTTTCATCTCTCCCAAGATCATCGGTAACTCCGTCGGACTCCATCCGATGACAATCATCATCTCGGTCTTTGCCTGGACAATCCTGCTTGGCGGACTGCTCGGCGCCCTGCTGGCAGTTCCTCTCACTGCCACCCTGAAGGTCCTCCTGCGCCGTTACTTCTGGGACAGACCGGTCAAACCGGAAGTCCAACAGACGCTCCAGATCGATGAGGACGTGAAGCGCAAGACGACTTCGGTGACTGTGGAGTTACCCTTGGATTAAAATCAAAGGGCCTCAAAAGCCCCCCAAAAAATGAGAATATCCCCTCCGATTCTCCTGCTCCTGCTTGCTGGTTTGGTTTCCCTCCATGGGGAAAAAACTTCATCAACAAACTCCCCCGACCAGAAGGGAGCGACTCTCCCCAGTCCTTCTCGACCACCAGCCAAGGCCAAGGCATTCAATCCGATCATCCCGGGATTCCATCCGGATCCCTCGATATGCCGGGTTGGCGATGACTACTACCTCGCCACATCAAGTTTCGAATACTTCCCGGGGGTTCCGATTTATCAGAGCAGGGATCTGATCCATTGGAACCCTATCGGCCACGCTCTAGATCGCAGGGATCAACTCGATCTTAATCGAGCCCGATGTGACGGCGGAATCTACGCCCCCACACTTCGCTTCCATGACGGCACTTTTTATATGGTCACGACATTAACTTCGCCAGTTACGGGAGCAACAAACCAGAAGGGTGACTTTATTGTCACCGCAACCAACCCTTCCGGTCCCTGGTCTCTCCCTCACTGGATTGATCAAGCAAAGGGAATCGATCCCTCCCTGTTTTTTGACGATGACGGGAGCGTCTATATGTGCGGAAACGTCAAACCGGAAAAACTTTTGAATGAAAAACACCGTGTTATTTGGATCCAAAAACTCAATCTGAAGACGTGGCAACTTGAAGGACCGCAAGGAATCCTTGATTCAGCCCCCTATTTCAGCACCGGAAAGCTCGGGTCAGTCAGCAACTTTGAGGGGCCGCACCTCTATAAAAAAGGGGGCATCTATTATCTACTGCTTTCCCACGGAGGCACCGGAAAGAATCATGCCGTCTCGATTTGGAGGAGTTCCAGCCCGCTCGGGCCTTGGGAAGAGAATCCCTCAAACCCAATCCTCACGCAAAGGATGGAGATAAAGGACCGCACTCCAGGCATCACATGCACCGGGCATGCTGATCTCGTTCAGGGAACTGATGGACGATGGTGGATGGTCTTCCTAGGTGTGCGCGGGGAAGATGGTAAAAGCCCGATGGGACGCGAGACCTTTCTTGAGCCTGTCGATTGGTCGGGCCAATGGCCAATTGTGAACCCCTCCCACCCCGGACGTACTGACTTCATGATCGATTCGCCGGATCCCAGCAACACCAATCCAGTGACTGGGAAATTCCGTACAGACTTCCAGGATCGATTGCTCTCTCCAGAATGGAGCATGATCCGCACCCCAAATTCCACGTGGTGGAGCTTTCCAAAAAAGGGGGGAGGTATCTCACTTCAACTACGTCCTGATGAGATTTCCGGAACAAACCAACCCTCTTTTCTGGGAATCAGAATTACGGAACCGGATTGCACGACCTCAACGAGCCTTAGCATCACACCAACTTCCCCTGGGGAATGTGCAGGCCTCGCCATCGAACGATCTTCGGTCGCCTGCTGGACGCTGGTGGTTGAGAATCCGGGAAATAGCTCCCAAGTCTCCGTTTATGAGGGAACCAATCGGCTTGCTTCACATACAATCAAACCCGATTCGAGCACGGAACTCCGGATCTCAATGATGTTTCCGAAATTGAACTTCGCCTTTAAACAGGGCAGCGGAGATTGGAAAACGATCGCTACCTCCGATGCACCAGCCATCGCCACTGCTCCTCCCGGGCACTTCACCGGTGCCATGATCGGCCTCTATGCCTCCTCACGGGGGAAGCAATCTGATCAAAAAGCCATCTTTGCCCACTTCGAGTATGAACCTGCCACAAGCAGGCCTTGAAAGACGTTCAGGTTTGTCTTTCGTATCGATGAAGTGTCTTCACCATGAAATCATCCAAAGGATGAAAAAAATTTCCCCCAAGCTTTGGCTTCCTGTGCTCGCATGTCTCCTTTCAGCCAATCTTTTGGCTGAGGATAATACGATCAGCCAGAAAGAGCAGGATTGGTTCGCCAATCCACCCGCCACCGTGGAAACCCGTGGTGATGTGCCCTATCTCAAACCGGCAAGGGCTGAAAAACTCGATCTCTACCTTCCAAAAAACAGACCGCTCGGAATCCTGTCACCTGCCGTGATCCTCATCCACGGGGGAGCATGGACCAAAGGAGACAAGCGTCAGGCCCGTGAAATCGAGATCGGCACGACCCTCGCAGAGAATGGTTTCGTGGCGGCAAGCGTGAACTACGACCTAACCCCGAACGGCAAATACCCTGCCAATCTTAAGGATTGCAAGAATGCCGTCCGGTTCCTTCGGACGAATTCCAAGATGTATGGGGTTGATCCGGACAAGATCGCCGTGCTGGGCGGGTCTGCGGGAGGGCATCTGGCCCTGATGGTTGGATACACTGGTGACGATCCCTCACTTGCTCCACAGAACCCCTATCCGGGAGTCTCCGACAAGGTGGGCGCCGTGGTCGACATGTATGGCGTCAGCGATATTCCCAATCGGAAGAAAACCGATGCCGAGGGAACCCCCGGTGAACTGATCGGAATCAATGAACTCATCCAACTCATGTTTGGCGACGCCGAGGCCGCAAAAGTAGCCTCCCCCATCAATCATATCTCCTCGCAGACTCCTCCTACCATCATCCTGCAAGGCAAGAAGGATAAGTCTGTCGATCGGGACCAATCGATTAGCCTTCACGAATCCCTTCAAAAAGCAGGAGTCCAAACGCAAATCATACTTCTTGAGAAGGCGGGGCACTCCTTCTCCTTCAAGTATGCCAACGCGAAGAATAAAAAACCTTTGGAACGTGATAACGGATCAGATGTCATCGCTTTCCTGAAAAAGGCTCTTGGAGTGATTTAAGGGTCTCTTCCTAGTAACTTTTTCCCTTTCCTCCCTGAAATTTTCCTTACTCCCAAAGCAGTAGCAACATTGCGGTTTTAACGCTTCTTTTCCTTCCCACTCCCCCATGCAAAAACTCCTGATCTCCGCCCTCTCGCTTCTGCTTGCCCTCGGGGCTCCGATCGCGAAAGCCGAACTCGCACCAACAACTTCCGATTCAGGAAAACTCTATCTCTTCCAATCCGGACGCCTCGACTGCCTCGAGAAAGTAGTCACTGAAAAGGACTTCCAGAGTGCCGAGGGGAAATTAGCACAAGGGATTCTTCATGAGGCTGATCGGGCCCTGACTCGGCCATCCTTCACCATCGTTAATAATAAGTTAAAGCGCTCCATGGGCGCTCCAAATCCCCATGACTACTTCAGCACGGCCCCTTACTACTGGCCTGATCCCAAAAAACCGAACGGACTTCCCTATATCCGCAGGGATGGTGAACACAACCCGTCACGCAAGTTGTTCTCCGATGATCGACAACTGACGGGGATGATTGAAGCCGTTGTAAATCTCTCCCTCGCCTACCGCATCACGGGCGATGAAAAGTACGCTTCCTCCGCAACATGCTTTCTCAGGACTTTCTTCCTGGATCCGAAGACAAGGATGAACCCAAACATGAACCACTCCCAGGCAATCCCGGGAGTAAACACGGGGCGCGGCATCGGAATCATCGATACGCTCGGCTTCCATGAACTCACTGATTCCATCACCCTCCTCTCTTCGAGTAGTGCATGGGATGCCAAGGACAGCTCCGGAATGCAGCAATGGTTCTGTCAATACGCGCACTGGATGGTGACCAGCAAGAACGGGAAAGATGAAAGGTCATGGCCTAACAATCATGGTGTCACCTATGACCTGCAGCTTGTCTCCGTGCTGATAGCTTCGGGTAACCTCAAGGAGGCGACCAAAATCCTCGCAACGTCACTCCCTGCCCGCATGGACTCACAAATCCGTGCCGACGGGCAGATGCCACTGGAGGAGGAGCGCAGGACCAGTTGGCACTACTGCTCCATGAACCTCAAATACCTCTGCAGGAATGCCCTTGTCGCTCAAAACCTTGGTATCAACCTCTGGAACCATGTGGCTCCCAACGGCACCGGAAGCATCAAGCAGGCAATGCTCTTTCTGATCCCTTTCATCGATCACCGAGAGAAATGGAAGTTTACGGAAATCTCCAGCTTCACAAGCAAGGAAACGGCCTCATGGCTAAGCATCGGCGCTAACGTCTACAACAATGCTATCATTAAGGAGGCCCAGCGGGTCTATGCTCCGATGAATAGCCTGACCGCTCGCGAATGGATCGTTATTCCTCTGAAATAGAACCCACCTAAGTCGGGAGATCGTCCCGATACTTCAAGTCCTTTACCCTAGCGCGGCCAACTGCTCCCAGAGTGCCTTCTGCTCCGGAGACAGGCTCTCCGGAATCGCGATCTCGACGACAGCGTAGAAATCACCACGAGAACCGTTCTTTTCCGGCAGACCACGTCCGGGGATGCGGAACTTGCGCCCGTTCTGGGTACCGGCAGGCATCTTGATCTTGGCCCGCCCGTCAGGGGTCGGGATGGTAAGTTCGCCGCCCAAGACAGCCTGCCACGCCGGGACATCGACCTCGTGGAGAATATCGGCTCCGTCGAAGGAAAAGTCAGGGTGCTGCTGGAGCTTCACACGGAGGTAAAGATCCCCCGCCTCTCCGCGCTTCTCTCCCTCACCCCCTTGACCCGCAAGACGAATTCGTTGCCCCTCACGGACTCCCTTCGGGATCTTGACCGTGTAGGTCTGGGTTTGAGGGGAGTTGCCTTTGCGAAAGGAGATCTGGCGTGTCGCCCCTTGGAGCACCTCCTCAAGAGTCACCAGAATATCGGCCTCGACATCCCTCCCTCGCTGCGGAGTCTCCTCAAAATCAACCCCGCCGCCACCGCCGCTGTAACCTCGACCACGTCGTGTGCCGAAGAACTGCTCGAAGAAGTCACTGTAACCGGTCCCTCCGAAATGAAAGTCTGAGGCATCTCCACCCCCATAACCAGCACCTCCACCCATGCCGGAACCGAAGGGACTTGCCCCACCATTGCCACCCGATCGGAATCCATTACCGGCACCGGCATTCTGCCAATTGGATCCGTACTCGTCGTATTTCTTACGCTTCTCGGGATCGCTCAGGACCTCATAGGCTTCGTTGATCTCTTTGAATTTTTCCTCAGCGGCTTTCTTGTCCTTTGCAAGATCGGGATGATGCTTCCGGGCAAGCTTGCGAAAGGCACTCTTAATCTCGTCGGCTGATCCTGTCTTCGAAACTCCTAGGGTCTCGTAATAGTCTCGGAACTGGGCTGGCATAATCGTTTGAATCTACTGGTTACAGGCCAAAAGTGAAATGCGGAAAAGGGAAAGATTTTAGCCTTCAGCCTTTACCCTGAAGCCTTTAATATTTCTCCATGCTTGATATCCGCCTCCTCCGTGAAGACCCCTCGGCCGTGAAGGCGAGGCTGGGCACTCGTTCCCCACAGTTTTCTGAGATTGTTGATCAGATCCTGGCCATTGATGCACGGCGGCGCGAGAGCGAGACGCGGGTTCAGCACCTCAGGGCCGAGAAGAACAGGTTGAGCAAGGAGATCGGCGGCCTCAAGAAGTCGGGAGGCGACTCCTCGGCCCTTGAGGATCAGGTAAAGGGTTTCTCCGAGGAGATGGAGGAACTGGGCCGGACCGCTTCGGAGCTTGATGCCGAGCAGCGCGACTTATTGCTTCGTGTTCCCAATCTGCCCGCACCTGGCCTCCCCGAGGGAAGCGATGCGGAGTCCAATGTGGCCATCAAACATTGGGGCGAACCCTCACCCATGAATCCCGAAGATCATGTCGCGATCGGGGAACGCCTCGGCCTCTTCGATCTCGAGCGCGCCGCCAAGATCAGCGGAAGCGGATATATCCTCTTCACCGGAGCCGGTGCTCGCCTCGAGCGGGCCTTGATCAATTTCTTGCTCGATCTCCAAACAAGATCTCACGGCTACACCGAGATCGCTCCTCCCGTGTTGGTACGACGCGATTGCATGGAGGGAACCGGACAACTGCCGAAGTTCGAGGAGGACATGTACGGCTTCGATGAGGGAGCCGCCTTCCTGACACCAACCGCTGAGGTCTCCCTGACCAATATCCGCCGCGACGAGATCCTCTCCGAATCCGAGCTACCGCTGAAATACACCGCCTGCACCCCCTGCTTCCGCCGCGAGGCCGGGTCGGCGGGACGAGAGACGCGCGGCCTGATCAGGGTACACCAGTTCGACAAGGTCGAGTTGGTCAAGATCTGCACGCCGGAGCAGGCCGCTGCTGAATTGGAATCCCTCACCGCCGATGCGGAAAAGGTCCTTCAGCTCCTCCAGCTTCCCTACAGAGTCCTGGAACTCTGCACCGGCGACATCGGCTTCTCCTCATCGCGGACCTACGATCTGGAGGTCTGGGCTCCCGGTCAGGGAGGGTACCTCGAGGTCTCGAGCTGCTCCCACTTCGGCGACTATCAGGCGCGCCGCATGAATCTCCGGTACAAAAACGCCGGGGGGAAGAATGTCTTCTGCCACACACTCAATGGATCAGGCACAGCCCTGCCACGCCTCTATGTGGCGTTGCTCGAGACGCACACCAAGCCGGGCGGACCGCTGGTTCTACCCGAACCGCTTCAGCCCTACTTCGGTGCCGCACAAATCGGTTGAGATTTTTGAATCAGGAAATCAGCACATCAGGAAAGGAAAAGTGTGGCATCAGCCTCCACCCACTGATTCTAAAGATTAGGGAAGGACTCCACAGGGCGGCACCTCGTAAAAAGTTTATCGTTGCGGTATCCGGGGGAGCCGATTCGGTGGCGTTGCTCCACCTCCTACTCGAAAGTGGATTCAGGAATCTGGTCGTGGCGCATTTTAACCACCGGTTGCGGGGCAGATTCTCCAATGCGGATGCCTCGTTCGTCGAGAAACTGTCAGCAACACTTAATCTACCTTTTGAAGAGGGTTCCTCGGAGGTGAAAACCCGTGCGAAAAAGGAGAAGCTCTCGCTCGAGACGGCCTCCCGCGAGGCCCGCTATGAGTTCCTTTCGTCCGTGGCGAAGAAGCATCTTACACGAGACATTCTCTTGGCCCATCATGCCGACGATCAGATCGAGACCTGTCTCTTCAATTTTCTCAGAGGTTCCGGGATTGCCGGGATTTCCGGAATGAAGCCTTGCTCCAAGCGCACCGTGAAAGGGGTCAAGCTACAGCTCCATCGTCCTTTGCTCGGAACGACGAAAAAGGAACTGCTCGATTACCTGAAGGATAGAAATCTGCACCATCGCAAGGATGCAACGAATGCCGTCGCCGAGGCCTCGCGCAATAAACTACGACTGAAGGTGATTCCCCTGATCGAGGAGCATTTCGGTTCCTCGTTCAAGGCCTCCATTGCCCGCAATGCCAAGATTTTAGCCGACGAAGAGGAGTTCCTAGCCTCACTCTCGCTTCCCCTCGCCGCTTCCAAGCAACTCTCCGTGAAGCTCCTGAGAAATCTCCATCCGGCGCTACAGCGCAGGGTACTTCATACCTGGCTCAAGAACCAGGATGTCCTAGAACCTGGTTTTTCCGAGGTGGAACTGCTCGCTTCACTGCTCATCGCGGACGGCCCGGCCAAGGTGAATCTCCCGGGCAATCGCCACGCACGGAGGCGTTCGGGAGTTCTCTTTATCGAGTAGAGATCAATTTGCCGAGTGCGAGCGCAAACTGGTACCCCACCTTCTCGTGTGTGAATCGTTCCTGAACGGTTTCCCAACCCCGTTTCCCCATCGAGGAGCTCAGAGTCGGATCCGAGAGAAGCCGAGTCAATGCGGAGACCCACTCCCCAGACTTTGCCACGATTCCCGAACGGCTCTGCTCGATCCATTCACGATTCACCCCCACGTCGCTGGCCACCACGGGCAAGCCGCCCGACATGTATTGAAGCGCCTTGTAAGCACATTTTCCACGGGTGAATCCGTTATCCACCAGGGGCATGATCCCGAGATCGGCCGAGACAATGGCGTCGTACTCAGCCCCCTCATTCCACTCGATGAATTCCCAAGAAGAGAACCGACTGAAGTTCGGCGGACGGTTGCTCACGATGCGAAGGAGGAAAGGATGGGAGGAATGCACGGCTGAGAGTTCCTCCTCGATCGCCTCGACCTGCGCCACATTCGGCCCCATGCCCACCCAAACAATGATTGGAAGTTCGTGCGCCCCCCGTACTTCTTTCATGGGTAGTTTGGGGACACTCGTTGGAATAAGAGAGGTTGAAACATTGGGGGCCACTTGGTTGATTTTCGCCTCCAACACGGGACTTCCGCAAATCGCCCCGTCGATAAACCTCATGAAGAATCCAAATCGCCGCGCCTGCTTGCCACTCACATAGGGGACATGATTTCGCTTCCCCATCCAGACCGCATCATCAAGGTCAAAGATCAACCGCTTGGAAGCCATTCGCAGCCTTAGCACATCCCACTGACTGATCAGAACCTTCTGCCAGAGCACGGCGTCGACTGTGCGTGCCTTCTTGAGGAGGGGACTCCACGATTCCCCACGCTTGGGCTGAAGGATCACCTCAACCGAGATTCCAGAAGCATTGAGAGCATCCAAGTGCTGAAAAATCCTCAGCCTACTGCTGGGACTGATGACCGGATCCTCCACCACGCAAAGGAGAGAGTAAGACTTGGAGTGATTCATCAAGGGAAGAGATTCACAGGGATGAAGGAGATAAAAGGGATGCTGAACTGATGTGGATGGTTAAGAAAGCTTTTGAAAGAGTCTTTGGAAAGTGCGAGCTAATCCCATGTCTCCTTCCGTGGCGAGAGCGTTGGACAATTCCAGATTGATCTTCTGGTGAAAAATCTGGTGATCGTGGAACTAAAGTTCGCCAAGGCATTGATTCCCGAGCATCAAATGCAGTTCTTGAACTAACTTAGGGCTTCGGGATTACCGGTGACCCTGCTCTTGAACTTCGAAACTCTGAAATTGGATTATGGACGCTTTGAAAACCGCTTTCTCAAAACCCCATCCCCTTCATCTTTTTCATCCCTGTGAAAAAAGGTGATTTACCAAGTTCCAGGCTCGCAAGCTTGGATGGAGAGCAAGGCTGTCTAGAGAAGCCGTAGTGAACCTACGGCAACCGCAGACCAACGATGCGATCCGCCAAGATCGCAAGCCTAGTACGCTTTGCCGAAGATCACACGACGACTACTCGCCTCACCGCTGAAGGGACAGGTGCCCGGTTCATCGATGAACTCCGAGCCATCAGCCTCTGGGATACAGCGGATCGTCACCTTCAACTCCTCCTTGATCTTTGCCTCAACCTCGGGACTCCCATTCCAATGGGTGAGGGCAAAGCCACCGTGGATCTCCGGCTTTTCGGGACTATTCGGGGTGAAGTAGGCGTAGAACTCCTCCTTGGTGTCGATCTTTCTGGTATGCTCGCGTCGGAAGGACAGGGCCCCGTTGAGCAGTCCCTGCTGGATCTCAGCCAGTATTTCGGGAAGTCGTGAGGCAAGTGTCTCGGCTGGTAGAAACTCTTTTTCCTTCGGCCCCTTGTCACGCCGGGCAAGGGCGGCACTCCCTGACTCAAGATCCCGGGGACCGACCTCAATGCGCACAGGAACCCCCTTCTTGATCCATTCCCAGGTCTTGGTCCCGCCGCCGATATCGCGGCTGTCGATCTCCACGCGGAGCGACTCACCGGCATAGGTGGCCGAGCGCAGAGCCACTGCGATCTCTTCGGTCTTGGCCAGAACGGCGGCACGGGTCTCCTCCTTGGGGGTGATAGGAATAATGATCACTTGCGTGCCGGCAATTCGCGGCGGAATGACGGCCCCGTCATCGTCCCCGTGGGCCATCAGGAGCGTGCCGATGAGACGCGTGCTGACGCCCCAACTGGTGGTCCAAGCGAGTTCCTCGGTGTTGTTGCGCGAGAGAAACTTGATGCCGGAGGCCTTGGCAAAGTTTTGGCCCAGGAAGTGGGAGGTACCGGCCTGGATCGCCTTGCGATCCTGCACCATGGCCTCGATGCAGTAGGTGCGCACGGCGCCGGGGAAACGCTCGCTCTCGGACTTCTCCCCCCGGATGACGGGAATCGCAAGCCACTCGCGGGCAAAGGTCTCGTAGACGCCAAGCATCTTTTCCGTCTCTTCGATCGCCTCGAACTCGGTCTCATGCGCGGTATGGCCCTCCTGCCAGAGAAACTCTGCGGTCCTGAGAAAAAGGCGGGGGCGAAGTTCCCACCGGACGACATTGGCCCACTGGTTCAGAAGGATCGGGAGATCCCTGTAGGATTTGACCCATTTGGCATACGTCGCGCCGATGATCGTCTCGGAAGTCGGGCGTACAACGAGGGGTTCGGTGAGTTCTCCTGCCGGGACGAGCTTACCATCCTTAAGTTCGAGACGATGGTGGGTCACTACGGCACACTCCTTGGCAAACCCCTCCACATGGTCGGCCTCGCGCTGCAGATGGCTTAGGGGAATGAAAAGGGGGAAGTAGGCATTCTTGTGTCCGGTCGCCTTGAACATGCCGTCCAGAGCACTCTGCATACGCTCCCAGAGGGCATATCCCCAGGGCCTGATGACCATGCATCCCCTAACCTCCGAGTTCTCGGCCATCTCGGCGCTGCGGACGACTTGCTGATACCACTCTGGAAAATCCTCCCCACGACGTGGGGAAATAGCGCTTTCGTTGCCTTTGCTCATAGGAGTAAAGCGTAACGGCGGCATCTTGGACCGGGCAAGTGTAGAGGTAGCAGAGGGGAAAGTTTCCCCTTAGGAAAGTCTCCTGATTATTTTGGAGAATCTGGGATGCAAAAACCAAAGAACGAAAGAACCTATGAGCGATGGAACGATAGAATCTTTTCACAATGCGACCCATCAGGTAGTATTACTGCATGCAACTCTCGATGCGAACCGATTATGCCTTGCGAGCCCTCTTCACGCTTGTGGAACATCGTGGAGGCCCACCGATCCCGATTCTCGAACTGGCACGGCGGAATGATGTGCCGAAGCGCTTTCTGGAGCATATCATGCTCGATCTCAAGGAGAAGGGCTGGGTTGCCAGTACGGCTGGAAAGCGCGGCGGTTATCAGTTGGCCAAGAACCCGGAGAAGATCACCATGGGAGAAGTGGTGCGACATTTCGACGGTTATCTGGCTCCCATCGCCTGCGTCTCCGTCACGGATTACAAGCGCTGTACGCAGGAGACGACCTGCCGCTTCCGACGCGTCCTGCTCACGGCACGAAATCTGGTTGCAAATCTGATGGATCGGACAACTCTCGCCGACGTCATGAAGTCCCCCGTTGTCTCTCCGGATGAGCTTAGGAAGATCCAGGGGATCGATGGAGAAGGCATTTAAGGACAGCGTTCGGGTCCTGACTCACGATGACGCTCCCTTCGGAATTGTTAGCCCCTCCCATTCTTTCCGGAAAGAGATCGGAATCCATTATCCGTTACGGTGATCAATTAGCCCTTAAATCACAATATCTGGAATCACTTCACCTTCTTGAACCCCATTCAGGAAGAGAAATGCCACGCTATCGATGGAACACGCCCACCTCACCAACGTTCTACAGGATAGGAATCTTTGCCGGCATCCACGGTGATGAGGAGTCCGGTGTGCTTGCAGCGATCCAGTTCCTGAGAGAACTCCAGATTAATCCGGACATCAGTAAGTTCTACGAACTCTTTGTCTACCCCATCTGCAACCCTTGGGGATTTGATGCCGGATGCCGAGAAGGTGCATCCGGTAAAGATCTAAATCGCTGTTTCTGGGGAGATCACGAAGAGGAAGATGTCCGACTGCTTGAAGGGGAATTACGGACCAAGCGCTTCGACGGCATCGTTTCCCTGCATACTGATGACACCAGCGAGGGAATCTACGGCTACGTGAACGGAAGCACACTGACCCGACATCTGTTAGAACCAGCACTCAGAACAACCTCCTCCATCATCCCTAGGGATGTCCGACCTGAAATTGATACCCACCCCGCGAAAGATTCGATGATCTTCGGAGGGTATCAGGGCATTCTGGGAGCGCCGGAGGACCAGCATCCACAGCCCTTCTCGATCGTCTTCGAGACGCCACACCACGCCCCCTTGGGAAAACAGGTCGAGGCACATCTGAGCGCCATCAGAGAGATCCTATCCCTCTTCCGCGTCATTAGCTCCGAAGGACGCGACATTTAATGATTTTCTCAAAGAAAAAACTCGCACCTTTAAAAACGACTTGATTGGTCGATTATTTTTCCCTTTGATGGTTTTCAACACGATAAACTTTTTTCATGAACTCACTCACCGAACCGAGAAGCATCTCCCTGATCAAATCGATCTCCTACCGAATGTTCGGTACCCTGACCACATTTATCGGATGCTATGTATTTACAGGGAAAGTCGTCTTGTCAGTGGGAGTCGGCATCTTCGATTTCTTTGCAAAACTCGTCCTGTTTTATTTTCACGAAAGGGCCTGGGTTCATGTCCCGGCGATGGTTCACAAACTCAATCGTGCCGTAACCAAAATTGAAAAGGCCGAAAAGAGCTGATTGCAGAACTCTGAAAACTTCAGGAATTAACAAGAAACAATCAACAATCTGTCGCAACGTGCCCTCTGAACTCTTCATCCCATGCACAGCCGAAGGCTGCTGTGGCTAAAACTTTAGTGAGGGAAACGATCCTTTAGAGAGTCAAGGTCACCTAGCAGGCGGGGTAGTGATTCCTCAATAATGCCCCACACAATCCTGTCCTCCACGCTGTCATAGCAATGAGCCAAAATATTCCGGAAAGAGATAATCTGACGGACGTTTGGAATGGCATCCACGAGCTCGGGATCCAGCTTATAGGAGCGATTGAGTGCCTCCCCGATGATTTCAAAGGATCGCTCCACGGCTAACCG
>CAIKFI010000057.1 GCA_903826635.1 uncultured Spartobacteria bacterium
CCCAACGCCGCATACGAGAGAAGAAGCAGGGGCAGATTAATCAGGTAGAAACTGAAGGAAATCATCCCGAGAAAATGGAGCGGTCGACTATTCAGTAGGGCAAGAAGGCTTGGCCAATTGCAGGGAATCAGGATCATGAGGATCCCCCCAAGGATGACCGACTGGGTGATGTAGTTGAACTGATGCCGAATGGAAAAGAGCCAGAGTAGGATGCCGAACAAGAGCAAGAGCTTCGTCTTCCCGGAAGCGGGAACATGGAAGAATGGCTCCACAAGGTGAATCAGATAACCGACATAGAATCCAAAGAGCGGAGCGATCCAGTAACGGGTACTCCCATCCGAACGGAAGGCAAAGCAGACTAGTAAGGCCCCCACAGCAAGGAGTGGGAGCGGTCGTCGCCTAGGGAGAAGCAGGAGCCAAGGCAGTAAGAACGATCCCATCAATTCGATGATGATCGTCCAGAGCGGAGGATCAAGACGCCTATCCAGTAGCAGGGCATTCATTAGGTAGGCCGAGAGACCAGAGACTGAGCGGGCCTTTGAGACCTGCTCATGGAACCAGGGAGTCACATCACCGAGATCCGGAATCTCCGGGTACAACAAGGCCACCAAGGCGGCAAGGCCAACCGCCACCAGCACGGCAGGATAGATTCGGAAGAACCGCTTCACATAGTAGGCCGGAATGCCAGTTACCCCGGAGCGCCCTCCCCGATCAATCGATCGACAGAGCACAAAGCTGCTGAGCAGAAAGAAAAAGACGACGGCCGACTCCCCGGCCATCCGGTAGATAAACTCATTACCCGGGATGCCACGGAAGCTGTAGAGCGCATGGTGAAAGCAGACACCCAGTGCAGCGATCCCACGTAGCGCATCCAGATGCCCGATCCTTCCCCCGGATTTGGCCGAATTGGAGGTTGTTAATAAGGAATCACCAGTCATTTCGAGAGATACTATTTCTCCTCCCTACGATCACGCCAAGGCAATCTGATCAATTCCGCTCATTCGCAACGGCATGAAATCTGATCATGCTTATAAAGATAAGTGATCTGCTTAGATCTATTTCCCCCTATTCGTAAGTTAAGCGAGATATATTAAAAACATGAAGAAGAAACAAACGGTTTCCCCCACCGTATCAATCCCAGCCCCCCTTCATCCGAGGGAAGAGGAGCGCATCGCACGACTGCTTGGATACGACATCCTGGACACCGGGGAGGACCCCCTTCTGGATCACCTCACCAAGATGGCGGCGCAGGTGACGGGCACTCCGATCTCCCTTGTCTCGCTCGTGGATCGTAACAGGCAATGGATCAAGTCCCATTACGGACTCGCTTTGAAGGAATCGGCCCGTGAAGATTCCTTTTGCGGTCACACGATTCTTGAGCCTCAGGGTGGCGCCCTCATTGTGAACGACGCGTTGGGGGACGGGCGATTTGTCGGGAATCGATTTGTAACCGGCGAGCCTCACATTCGATTCTACGCCGGCATTCCCTTGGAGTCGGGAGACGGTCTCCCGATCGGCAGTCTCTGTGTCATCGACACAAAGCCAAACAGTCTCACCGAGGAGCAGATCAAGGCTCTCCACTCCCTGGCCGCCATTGTGATGGACTACATCTCAGTCCATCGATCCAACAGGGAGTTAACCAAGCTGCTGCTCAGGGAAAAGGAGGTCTACAATCGGCTCCTGACGATGTCCGCTGAAATGGTTACAAAGCCTCATTCCTTAGAGTCCACGCTCCAGAGCCTCATGAATCATCTCGATCCGAATCTCGGATGGCTCTCCTGCAGAATAACGAATTTTCTGAAAAATGATGCATGCCTGCTCCGCATGAATCCCCTCTACCCCAAGGATCCCGAAATTGATCGTCTTTGGCACAAAGTTGACACTAACTCTTTAAAAAAGCCCCTGGAGGCGAGCAAGATTGAGTTCATCTCAGCAGGAACCATGCAGCCTGAGTATGCCCATCTGATCGTCCCTATCAGCGTAAAGGGGAGGCAGGTTGCCGTGATTGAGATGATTTATCCCGATCACCGCAGGGCAGATAACAGAATCAAAAAGGTTTTTGAACTCATGGCAGTCAATCTTGCAATGGTCGCCGAGCGCGAGATTCTTAACACCGACCTGCGTTACCAAGCCGAGCACGACGCCCTGACCGGGGCCGTCAACAGGACATTCTTTATCGACGAATTGGGCAGGGCGATCTCGGAGGTCGATGAACTAAGGCCTAATTCAGCACTACTCTATCTCGATCTCGACGGATTCAAAGAGGTGAATGACAATTTCAGTCACCAGACCGGGGACCGGTTGCTGATCGAGGTCACCGAAAGACTCCGGTCTCTCTGTCGTCAGAACGATCTTCTGGGTCGCCTTAGCGGAGACGAGTTTGTTCTTCTCATCCGTAATGTGAATCTCTCCGAGGATTTGGAGACACTGCTCATGCGGATCCAGAGAAACATCACCCACAGCTACATGCTCGGAGATCTTGAAATCCGTATCGGTGCCAGTATCGGAGTGGCCATCTTGGACAAACGAAACCTGAGCACCACCCAACTAATCCGTCGCTCCGAGGAGGCCATGTATCTCGTGAAGCGTGGCGAAAGGAGAGGATACTGCATCGCCGATGCCGAAATCATCAAGAGTTTCAAGGACCGCATCGACCTAGATCATAGGATTCACGAAGCCGTCTTTAAAAAACGACTCCTGCTTCATTTTCAGCCGATCGTCGAACTCAGTTCGGGACAAATCTGTTCGGCCGAGGCCCTCCTCCGGGTTATTGATCAGGATGGTACGATCCTGAACGCCTCGGACTTTATCGATTCCCTTAAGAGGATCCGACTGATGCCTGAAGTTGATGAATGGGTCATTGCCGAGTCGATCAGGCTCCTGCATCAGCATGTCGGACAACTCTCCTCGATTCCTGACTTCTGCTTCTCCGTGAATGTCAGCCCGGCAATTCTCACTTCCCTTAATTATGCCTCACTTACGCTGAACCGGATCAAGGCCACTGGTATCCCTCCCACGATGCTACGAATAGAGATCATTGAAAATCATCTCGATATCACCAACCCGTCACTTATCGAAAACATCGATCTCTTCAGGTCGGCTGGTGTGCAGATCGCTGTCGATAACTACGGCACCGGCTACAGTAATCTGTATCACCTCACCAGCATTCCCTTCGACACCCTTAAGATCGACAAGATGTTTCTCAAGGGAATCCGGTCTGGGGATATGAAAAACAGGGATCTCTTGGGTGCAATAATCAATCTGGGAACGAACCTCGGTCACCCAGTCATCGCAGAGGGGGTCGAAAATCAGGAGGAAGTCGATCAACTCCTTACGTTAGGGTGCAAATACGGGCAGGGATATTTTTACGGCAAGCCGATGCCGATCGACGAGTTCATCGACTACGTAAAAAAACATTTTCCTCAAGTCTTGGAATTCCCCATTCCCTCCGGCCGATCCTCCGCTTTGGTAACAAACTTGCACTCAAACA
>CAIKFI010000058.1 GCA_903826635.1 uncultured Spartobacteria bacterium
GCCCTCTCTCGCCCCTGGAACGGTGCCGGATTTCAATAAGGTCTCCAGTGAGATCCTCGCCCTCAACCAGTGGAGCGACCGCCAGGTCATTCCCACGCTCACTCCCGGATTTGAACCGGGGACCGTGGATGTGAACCTGAACGTGAAGGATACCCTTCCATGGCACGGTAGCGCCGAGGTCAATAACCGCTACAACCCCAACACGGTTCCCTATCGCGTGAATCTGGCATCCAGCTACGATGACCTCTGGCAGAGGGGGGATGCAATCGGGGGATCCTTCCAGATCGCTCCTCAGAATGACTCGCAGGCTCTCAATTGGAATGTGTTTTACACGGCCCGCATTCCCTCAGTGGATTGGTTGAGGGTGAATGTCTCGTATGGCGAGCAGAACAGCGATGTCTCCACACTTGGTGGAGGCGCCGTCAATGGTGCCGGCAACACTGCTGCCTTCAGGTTTCTGTGCGCCCTGCCGGGGGAAAAGGATTTCAGTCAGTCTTTCAACTGGGGGATCGACTTCAAGCACCTGAGTCAGGTGATCAATCCCTATGCAACGACTTCATCTTCCGCAGCCGCTTCCCAGTCCAGTCCACTCGATTACTGGCCAATCCGTCTGAATTACAATGCTGTCTGGGCGCCCAAGGGGGCCGTTACCATCTTTAATGCAGGGCTTTCCTTCGGTATTCGTGGAGCGATTGTGGGATCTTACGGAAACGAGCAGGAGTTCGCGAATTTGCGCTACAACTCAGATTCAGGATTCAGTGTGCTTAAGGGCGACCTGTCACACACCCACGATCTCCCCGGTGGATTTCAGATTTTCGGCAAGGTTCAGGGACAGGTCTCCCCGAACCCCTTGGTCTACAGCGAGCAGATTGCCGGGGGTGGTTTGGACACCTGCCGTGGGTATCTTGAGGGCACACAGGCGGGTGATAACGGGGTCTTTGCAAGCACGGAATTCCGGAGCCCCTCCTTGATTCCTTCTCATGTAGGGGCTGATGAGTGGCGTGTTTACGGGTTCTTTGACTGCGGAGCTTTGGGGCTCAACGAGCCCCTGCCCGGACAAACAGCCAACTTTAACTTTGCAAGCTATGGAGGGGGGTCCCGCATGAGAGTTGCCAAGGACCTGAACGCATCCATTGATGTCGGCGTGCCCTTGGTCACACAAGCCCCCGTGATGGCTTGGTCACCGCTCATTACGTTCCGACTTTTTGGCGACTTTTAATCTTGCCGCTTTTTCAACAACCGAACACCTCCAATGCAATCAGATCATCCCAACGTCCTATCACGAATCGGTACTGCGATCATGAGCCTAGGATTCCCCTTTCTCGTTGTGTTGATCCTCCTGCTTCCGGGAAGCCTCCAAGCACGCACCTGGTGGAACGAGGCTTGGAGTGCCCGCGAAAAAATCACGGTCGATACCTCCGATAACGGGGTAGCCGTGAGCGATCCGGTCGGAACCACAACCGTCGTCGTGCGCCTGCATGACGGAAACTTTGATTTTTCCAACTCCAAGGAGGATGGCAGCGACCTCCGCTTCGTCGATAGTGACGATAAGACCCTCCTCGCTTCCCAGGTGGAGAAGTTCGACACCGTCATGAACGAGGGGTTCGTCTGGGTGAAGATCCCCGATCTCAAGCCCGGCACGGCCCGCGACATCTACCTCTACTCGGGCCGCAATGAGAAAAAGAAACCGGCGAAGGGTGAAAAAGTCGACCTTCCGAAGACGGCTTACGATGGCGATACCGTGATGGTTTACCACTTCAACGAGCATGGGACGCCTCCCGGAGATTCCTCGGGCAACGGGATTCGTGCTGAGACTCCCGGGATTCCAATCGATGGATCCATGATCGGCGGCGGCATCAAACTGGACGGCAAGAAGCCGATCAGTGTTCCCGCCAATCCAAATAGCGCTATCCTGGAGGCCGCTCCCTACACCTGGATGACCTTCGTCAAGCCGGCTACGCTCGTCCCGAATGTGCCCATCTACAGCCGCAAGGATGGGGCCAATGGCCTGCGGATCGGTCTCGATAACGGCATTCCCTTCATGGAGATCTCAGGTGCCTCTGGCACCCAGCGCGGCACCGCCAACGCCCCCCTCGCAGCAGGTGCCTGGAAGCATCTGGCCCTTGTCTCTGACGGAACCCGCACCACGCTTTATGTGGATGGGGTCGCCGTGGCGAATCTTCCCGTGCCCCTTCCTTCACTCAACGGCCCCGCCTTCATCGGCGGGGATGGTGATGGCAAGCCCGGATTTGCGGGAGAAATCGACGAGATGGAGGTCTCCAAGTCCGCCAGAACGCCCGGCTTCATCAAGATCTCGGCGTTGGGTCAGGGACAGCAGAACGCCAAACTTCTTGTCATGAGCAAGCCCGAGGCAGCCTCAGTCAGCTTCTTCGATAGCCTCGGACTCTTTGGGTATCTGATCAAGTCGGTCACGGTCGATGCCTGGGTGGTGATCGGCATTCTAGGGCTCATGTCGGCCATCAGTTGGGTCGTGATGATTCAGAAGTATAATCACATCTCCAGCCTCTCCAGGGGGAATAAAGAGTTCATGAATCAGTGGCATCATCTCTCGAAGGATATTACTTCACTGGACACGGATGATCCTGAAAAGATCGCCTCTCTTGGAGGACGGACTGACCCGGCCCATATCAAGTTCATCCATTCCACGCCGATTTACCGGGTTTATCATCTTGGGTGTGAGGAAATCCGTCTTCGTGTCACCGATGGAACCGGTTTGAGTCATCGCTCCAAGGAGGCTATCGAATCAAGCTTGGAGGCTCTTGTGACCCGCGAATCGAGCCATTTGAGCAGCATGATGGTGCTGCTCACCATTTGTATCGCGGGCGGTCCCTATGTGGGACTTCTGGGAACAATTATCGGCGTCATGATCACCTTCGGCGAGATCGCCATGCTCGGAGAGGTTGATATCAATGCGATCGCACCCGGTATTGCCGCCGCCTTGCTGGCCACCGTTTGTGGTCTTATCGTCGCGATCCCGGCGCTCTTCGGATACAACTATCTGAGCGTTCAGGTGAAGGATATCACCACGGACATGCGCCTTTTTGTCGAGGAGTTCCTCACGAAGATGGCCGAATACTACCCCGAGCAGATGGATTCGAATTCTTCTCACTAAACCCACCCCAAACCTTTCCCAACCATGCAAGCCGACTCCGGAGGAGAAGCCATTGCTGACATCAATGTCACACCGATGGTCGATCTCTACCTTGTGCTCCTGCTGATCTTCATCATCATGACGACGGCCGGCATTCAGGGGGTGAAGGTCAACCTTCCCAAGGGAAGCTCCGCACCCAGCATGGGAGGTCCCAAGACGCAGGCGGTCACCGTGAACAATGAGGGGGCCATCTTCCTCAACACGCTCCCTGTCACGCTCCCCGAACTGGAGCAGAAGCTTGGAGAGGCTAAGTCTGCCAATGCCGACGTGACGGTCGTTGTGAGAGGGGATAGCGCCACCCAGTATCAAGGGGTCATGGATGTCCTCGATGTCATCGGCCGTCTCAGCATCGAGAAGGTAGGCCTGGCAACCCAGAAGAGGCAGTAAAAAGGCAGCAATCAATCAGATCACCGACCCATGGCTGCCGACAAGACACCTCAAGAGAAGAAGGCTCCCTTGCCGCTTATTATCGGCGGGCTCCTTGTTGTTGGTATTGCGGCATTCTTTATTTTTCACAAGAGCGACGATGGAGGCTCTCCGGCACCCAAGAATGAGATCCACATGATCTCGATGCCCCCGCCTCCACCCCCGCCGCCTCCACCTCCGCCAAAGCAGGAACCTCCGAAGCCGGATGAGCCGAAATTCCAGAAAGAAGAGGCTCCCACCGACGAGAAGCCGCCAGACAAGGCTCCCGAACCGGCCCCGCTTTCCACGAGCATTCAGGGGAACGATGCCTCGGGTCTTGCATCCGGAGGGAGCGGAATGGGAGGTGGCTTTGGGGGAGGTGGGGGCGGTCACGGATCCAAGTTCGGTTACTACGCCGGACAGGCGAAGAACCGCATCCTTGTAGCACTCCGCGCCAACAAAAAAACCCGCAGCGCCGTGATGGACGTTCAGGTCCGCGTCTGGGTGGATGAGAGCGGGCATGTCACAAAAGTTGTCTTGGCGAAAACGACCGGCGACGCCGCTGTGGACGAGGCCATTAGGAACGAAGCGCTGGCAGGAATCACGATGAGCGAACCTCCGCCTGTAGGAATGCCCATGCCGATCGTCATGCACTTCAGCGCCAAGCGTCCCGGTTAATCGAGGTTGTTTTTAAAACCATGAAATCGTTTTGCAATCCCAGAACAGGCGTCCTGACCATCAGCCTGCTGCTGGCTTATCAACTGCTTGTCGGTCTGATGACCTCGGAGACCGTCTCGGCCTCAGAGTCGCTTTTTGCGCCGGAGTCCTCCACGATGGCCTCGGCTCAGGTCGACCCGGCTGCTGGCAACCCCCCAACACCTGCTTCCTCTTCATCCATTGCGAAAGATACGGAAGCCCAGATCGGTGCCAGTGCCGCTACGAATTTGCCGAGTTCTGCAACCAATCCTGAGGCTGATGCCACCTCCCTGCTGCGAGCTCCCGGAGGAAATTCGACCGAGGCCGCAGCCAATGGAACATCGACCAATGGATCCCTGGCGAAAGATCGCTCAACGAACGCTCCCGGGACGTCCTCTCAGACAAATTCCTCGGTAGCCGATGCCCTCTCCGCATCCTCAGCGACCACCAATTCCTCTGCCCCATCGGTCGTTGCCTCTTCATCATCCGATACCAACTCCAGCGCACCCGTTCAGGGGAAGGCTTCCCCTGCTTCGAATGCCTCTTCAACACCCCCCAAAGAGGCGGGATCGACTGTGGCTTCGACGACCAATCCGGCCCCAAAAAAAGAGGTTCCGATGATCCCGATCGATGAACCTCCCAACCTGAAGGAGACCCCTGACAAGATGGCCGCCTCCGCCCCTCCACCGGTTGCCCCTTCGGAGAATGTCACACTGAACCTCATCAATCGACTCGTCCAGCGTGGCATCCTAACGAAGGAGGATGCCAGCGATCTCATTCGCCAGGCCAAGAATGATGCCCAGATTGCGGCCCAGCAGGCCCAAGTGACTGCGCAGGCATCGCAGCAGGCGGCCGCAGCCCAGCAGATGGCCATCGAGGCGGCGGCCCCTCCCTCCTCCGACGAGTCCGTCAGTGTCTCCTATGTTCCTGAAATCGTGAAGACGGAGATGAAGGACGAGATCAAGCGTGATGTGTTGGCTGCTGCCCAAGCCGAGGGTTGGGCCACCCCGAATTACCCGTCCTGGATCAACAACTTCCGACCGTTCATGGATTTCAGATTCCGTTATGAAGGCGACTACTTCCCTGCCGGCAACGACACCAACATCTTGAGCACCATCAACTTCAACGCAATCAATACCGGTGCTCCCTACAATGTCTCCCAAATTTCTAGCGCCCAGAGTCCCTATACCCCGCCACCGACCTACAACGCCAATGAGGACAGAACCCGGATGCGGATTCGTTTTCGATTTGGTGCCGATATGAATCTGGGCGACAACTTTACCAGCGGGTTTCGCATTGGAACTGGTCAGAATGGCTCCCCGGTTTCTGAAAACCAGTCCCTTGGAGCTCCCCAAAACTATGGAAACCCATCCTATGGTGGGAACTTCAGCGGCTACGCGATCTGGTTGGACCGCGCCTTCCTGAAATACGAGATCGGTGATAATCCCAATAAAATCGCAACCATTACGTTCGGGCGTTTCGACAACCCCTTTTTCACGCCGACTACGATTATGTGGGCCAACGACATCGGATTTGATGGCATTGCAGGACAGGGACGCTATGAGCTCTTCAAGGGTTTCACCCCATTCGTTTCAGGAGGCATCTTTCCCATTTACAATACGGATCTGAACTACGCCTCCACGCAGCAACCCAAGGTTTCAAGCAACGACAAATATCTCTATGCTGCTCAAGGGGGTATCGACTGGAAGATCACCAAGGATCTCGCCTTCAAGGGATCCGCCGGTTATTATTACTTCCAGAATGTGCAGGGGCAGGTTTCAGCCCCCGGGGTGGCCTACAGTGCCAATGACCAGTTCAACACGGACAACACGCGTCCCTCCTTTGCCCAGAAGGGGAACACCTACATGGAATTACGCGATATTCAGGCAACCGCTGACAACGCCTACGGAACGCAGAATCAGTATCAGTATTTTGGATTGGCGACCCCCTTCCAGATCTTCTCTGCAAATGCCAGGCTGGAATACCGACACTGGGAGCCCTTTGTCGTCTCGATTTCCGGGGAATGGGATCAGAACATGGCATGGAGCGCATCCAACATTCAAAACTCCGGACCGACCACGGCAAATAATCCTTACAACGTCCACGGACCCATCAACAATACGGGCGCCAATGGCCAATACCTGGGAGGTAACAATGCCTGGGTCGGTCAGTTCAAGGTCGGATCCGGTGCCCTTCAGAAGCTCTGGGATTGGGATTTTGGCGTCAGTTACCGATATATTGAGTCCGACGCAGTCATCGACGGGTTCTGCGACTCGGATTTTGGTGGTGGAGGAACGAATCTCAAGGGATTCAGCGTGGGTGGTAACATAGCTCTCTCCCGCTCTGTGTTTATCGGCGCACGGTGGTTGAGCGCAACCCAGGTCTGCGGGCCACAGTTCAAGGAAGACATCCTACAGATTGATCTGAATGCACGATTCTAAAAAATCTGATCCATACCATGAA
>CAIKFI010000059.1 GCA_903826635.1 uncultured Spartobacteria bacterium
AGAAGGGACTTTCTTCGGGATGCCTGTTTTTTCCTGCTAGGCCTCAGGTTTGAAGACGTTTTGTTTCGGTTGTGGTTCTTATCCCTTTCGGAGTGGGAGCTACGGCGGCGACGCGGTTGGAGATCCGGCTCGGAGCCAACCTGCTGCGGCACTGGTTCAAACACGCCGGATCCATTGCTAGCGTCACTCGACATAAGAGCATGGTCCTTGATCGGAGGTATCTGTTCATCTTGCATTCGTTTACGGAGCAAAGTGTATAACGGAACCGATTGCAATGCAGTTTGGAAAGTTTAAATCCTGGGTCCTGTGAGATTTTTTTGTTTCCTCTTCCCTGCAGGTCGCACAAGCGAGTAAAACCTTGAGGCTCAAATTAGAGGTCAGCTACCAGCTCAACCCTCCCATCATAATCAACAAATCCACAATACATCCATTCTAACATGAACAAGATTCCCAAAGTTTTTGTCGCCGATCCCATTTCAAGCCGCGGAGTCGAAGCCTTGGCGGAGGGAGGCGTTGTCGAGGTGGTTGTCAAAACTGGCCTCAAGGAGGATGAGCTTATCAAGATTATCCCGGATTTCGAGGGCCTTGTTGTCCGCAGCCAGACGAAGGTAACACCGGCTGTTTTCGAGGCGGCAAAGAACCTCAAGGTCGTCGGTCGTGCAGGTGTGGGAATTGACAATGTGGATGTGGAAGCCGCGACAAAACACGGCGTCATCGTCATGAATGCTCCTGGTGGAAACACGATTTCCACGGCGGAGCATGCCTTCTCGCTCATGCTGTCCGTGGCCCGCAATATTCCCCAAGCAAATTCCAGCATGAAGGAAGGAAGATGGGATCGTAAAAAATTCGAAGGTGTTGAACTTTATGAGAAGACCCTCGCGATCCTAGGAATGGGCCGCATCGGGACAGAAGTCGCCCGGCGAGCCATCGCTTTCGGAATGAAGGTCCTCGCGTATGACCCCTATATTTCGGCAAGCAAGGCGAAATTGCTCCAGGTCGAGGTGGTCGAAAAAATCGACGACCTTCTGCCGAGGGCTGACTTCATAACCGTTCACATGCCATTGACCGATGAGACGATGCATATGATCGGCGCCAAGCAACTCCCCCTGCTAAAAAAAGGAGTCCGGATCGTGAACTGCGCACGTGGCGGCCTCATTGACGAGGATGTGCTGGCCGAGGGGCTGCGCAGCGGCCAGATTGCGGGAGCGGCCCTCGATGTTTTCGAAGTGGAGCCGCCGACAGCTGAGTGGCCTCATCGGTCCATCGACACGCTGGTTCTCACACCGCACCTTGGCGCATCCACAGCGGAGGCTCAGGAGTTGGTGGGAATCGAAATTGCCGAGGCAGTTCGGGCAACCCTCCTCCAGGGTGAAATCCGCAATTCCGTGAACATGCCCAACATCGATGCCAAGACGCTCTCGACGCTTGGACCTTGGATTGAACTCGGCAACAAGCTGGGACTCTTCCTCGCCCAGATTGCCCCGAAAAGGGCGGAGAAGCTTTTCATCCGGTATAGTGGGAGGATTGTCGACCTCGATCTGACAGCCGTCACCAGGGGGCTGGCAACCGGTTTTCTCCGCCACATCCACGGGGACGAGGTGAATCAGGTCAATGTTCCCGCGATCCTCCGCACGCTCGGGCTTGAGATCGTGGAAACCCGCCAGAGTGAAACCGCGGAATTCACCGATCTGATCGAGGCCATCATCGAGATGGATGGCGTCACCGCCTCCGTCGGTGGAACACTCTACGGATCGAAGCCAAGGGTCGTCACAATCAACGGTCGTTTCGTCGAGGGAATTCCCTCTGGAACCCTGCTCCTGCTTGAGAATCGCGATCGCCCCGGAATCGTGGGACACTTGGGAACATTGCTCGGAGGCAACAAAGTAAACATTGCCGGTATGTCCCTGAGCAGGAACGAGATTGGCGGCCAGGCCCTCACGCTCCTCAATCTGGATTCCGTTCCGAACGACGAACTTCTAGCACAGGTGACTTCGGATCCCGACATCTCCTCGGCGAGGGTCATTCGACTCTAATTGCGGCCAGGTCAGATCATCGATCCGATAAAACAACAAGGTTTAGCCCGATGAGTTGCACCCCTCCCCTGATCTTGGCCGGGGATCTTGGGGGGACTAACTTCAGGGTCGCCGTTTTTCGTGGCGACCCGGAAATGACCAAGGTTCATTCCGCTAAGTTCCACAGCACGGATCACGGCTCTGTGGAGGAGATGGTTCATCTCTTTCTGAGTGGGATCACCCTAGAAGCTCCCTTATTGGCGGCTTCATTCGGAGTGCCCGGACCCAATGTCCATGGCGTCGTCAAAGCAAGTAATCTGGGATGGGAGATCAACATCAAGGCTCTGCCGGAAAAACTTGGGATCCCTCATGTCTCCGTGCTCAATGATCTGGAGGCGACCGCCTACGGTTTATCCGCACTAGGTGAAAACGATTTTGCAGTTCTTCAATCAGGCTCGGGTTTTTGCATGGGGAATCAATGCGTCATCGCCCCGGGCACCGGACTTGGAGAAGCGGGGTTATTCTGGGATGGTACCCGTCATACTCCATGGGCCTGCGAGGGCGGGCATGCCGATTTTGCACCGACCGACGAACTTCAGCACGAGTTACTGAAATACCTCCGAGCAGAATATGGAAGCGTCAGCTTTGAACGCGTTGTTTCCGGCATGGGCATCAAGAATATCTACAGGTTTTTGCGTGATACGGGACGAGGCGTAGAGAGCGCCGAGGTTGCCAGGGAAATGCTGACGGATGATGCCGCGGCAGTCATCGACCGGCATGCAGCGGACAGTTCCTGTGACCTTTGCAGGGCGACGATGGATCTCTTTGTCCAGACACTTGGTGCGGAATGTTCGAACATGGCCCTCAAGACAATGGCCATCGGGGGAGTCTTTTTGGGAGGGGGCATCCCCCCAAAGATCATCGAGTTGCTGAGGCGTCCCCTGTTTCTCGATAACTTCCTGGAGAAAGGACGTCTCCGTCCACTTCTTGAGACACTTCCGGTCAAGGTCGTTCTGAATGACGAAACAGCCCTCTTGGGCGCGGCAAAAAACGCCCTCCGGATTCTTGAAAAAACTGTTTAGTCACCCTGCGGAAACAAGCGGGTGTTGGAGCTAACCGAGGGCGGTCAGTAAGAATTTTACGGCCTTGGTCAGGAGTTTTGAAACCGTGGCGTCGGGATCCGACAGAACCACGGGGACCCCTTGATCGCAGGCGATCCTGACCGCGGGATCCAAAGGCAATCCTCCTAAATAAGGCACTCCAAGACGCGATGATTCGATCGATCCACCTCCGCTCCCGAAAATCTCATGCCTCGTTTCCTCTCCCGGGATTTGAAAGTAGGACATGTTTTCAAGGATTCCAAGAATCGGGACATTGGTTTTCTGAAACATGGAAATGGCTTTGCGCGCATCAATCAGGGCAACCTCCTGGGGAGTTGTGACGATGACGACTCCGGTCAATGCGACCGTCTGGACGATTGTTAATTGGATGTCACCGGTCCCGGGCGGAAGATCCAGTAAAAGAACGTCCAGGCTTCCCCAATTCACATTGCGCAGGAACTGTTGCGTGTAGCGGGTCACCATGGGACCACGCAGAACAGCCGGGGAATCATCCTCAAGAAGCAAGCCCATCGACATGATCTTGATACCATGATGTTCGGGGGGAAGAATTCTCCCCTCGTCGTCTGCCAACGGGCGTTCCTTCGCGCCACACATCAGGGCAATGCTGGGGCCGTAGAGATCGCAGTCGCATAACCCGACGGCAAGACCCTCCCGAGAAAGGGCCGCCGCAAGATTGAGCGATACGGTGGATTTGCCGACACCTCCCTTACCGCTGGCAACGGCGATCACATGGCGCACCCCGGGGATCGGCGTCGGTCCTTGTCCCGATGACTGGACCGGTGCCTGGACATCCACAAGAACCCGCGCTTGGGGACTGTCGGGCAGGGATGCAATCACCCTGATCACGCGATCCCGCAATTCCCGGGCTACGCCCGTGTCATTGGTGGCGATCACAAGCTGCACTTCAATCTCAGAACCGATCTTGATACCTCGGACAATCCCGAAGGAAACAATGTCGCGGGTGAAACCCGGATACGGGACTTTCGAAAGAGCAAGACGGATCGCATCTTCTGTGGGGACATTCTTCATGGGTGTTCTGAATCAGTAGGATTTTCGCAGATGACTTGGCAGGATACCGAGCTGCTCACGGTATTTTGCAATCGTGCGCCGCGCAACCTTGAGCCCCCGCTGAGATAGACTTGAAACGATGTCCTGATCGCTGAGGGGGGACTTTGGCAGCTCATGATCGATCAGTTCGCGGATCGCCTCTTTCACCACCTGGTTGCTGACCGAAGTCCCGTCGGAATTTTGAAATCCCGGGGTGAAAAAATATTTCATTTCTAACAAACCTTGGGGTGTTTCCATGAATTTTCCCGATACGGCCCTGCTGACCGTCGTGACGTGAAGTCCCACAGCATCGGCAATTTGCGCCATAATCAGGGGGCGAAGAGCCTCTTTTCCCCTTCGGAAGAATTCTTCCTGTCTCTCGACAATCTGGTTTCCAATGGCAAGCAAGGTCTGCTGGCGCTGTTGGAGACTCCTCAAGAAAACCCGCGCACCCCTGATCTTATCACGGAGGTAGAGGAGGAGTTCCTCGTTTTCCCCGCGAGTTGCAAGCATCTCCTTGTACTCACCGCTGATCCTGAGCCTGGGCAATTCCTCCTCGTTGAGACGCACCACGAAGTGATCACCCTCGGGAAGGACCATGAGATCGGGGATCACTCCCTGCTCATCAGTCTCGGCAAAAGGTCTTCCCGGTTTTGGCTCCAGGGTCGCTATGAGACGCGCAGCAGCGGCCACATCGTCCAGCGGCACCCGGATCGCCCTGGCGATCTCATCGAATCGGTGCCGCGCCAACTGATCCAGATGATGCTTCAGGATTCTGGCCGCCAATCCGTTACCCTCCCCTCTACGTGCAAGCTGAAGGCAAAGGCAGTCCGCGAGATCGTGGGCAGCCACTCCCGCGGGTTCAAACTGCCGGACCTTCTCGAGAACTTTTTCCAGTTGATTCGGAAGGACAGGGATCGACGAGGCGAGATCATCTGGCGAGATCCGCAGATAGCCATCATGATCAAGATTTCCCGCAATGGCCTCGACGATGATTAATTCGCTTTCGGGGTATCCGGCCGCCTGGGAAATCACCGCCTCCCGAAGTGTCGGGCGAGAAGTCTGGGAATCGAAAAGAAACCGTCTGCGCTCCTCGTCTTCGGAGGAAAAGGAACCGGAAGATACCGAACCGGATTGGGGCATATACTCCCTCCATTCTTCCTGAAGGGAGGAAATGCGCAGGTCTCTGCGGTTCGCCTCGTCCTGAACGTCGGAAATCTCCTGAGGATCGGCAGTCATGCTTGAGGGCCCCATCTCCTCCAAGACAGGGTTGGATGCCATCTCGGAGGCGACCAATTGACGAAGTTCGGCCACGGGAGTCTGCAGCAACTGCAGGCTTTGCTGCATTTGCGGCGAGAGAGCCTGCTGTTGGGCAAGACCTGCGATGAACTCCATTCCGACCATTCCTCAAGGGGAATGCTCAAAGAGGAGATATGCAAGCAACTTTTAGGCCAAAAATATATTTGAGACTATATCCTTCCATATTCCTGCAAAGAAAAGGGAAAGAAAGCTCTAGAGAGAGCCGCAAAAACCATAATCAACCCCACGCAGGGATCTTTACCATTGGGAAAAAAGATCCCCTTGAACAGAGTCAGCAATAGAAGTGCATTCAGATTTCTTTCCCACGCTTTTTTTGCGGCTCTTAGACCTTGGAGGATCGAACGTCTGCTTCCATTGTTTCTGAACATCCTTGATCAGTTCATTGGCTCTCTTGAAATGTTGTTTTTTTCGATTGAGAGCGATGGATGGGATCAATCTGAGTGCTTTGCGCGCCCTCTCCACCCTGGCCTCCGTAAGTTGACCACGAAGGCGCCAGTGGCCACCCTTCGTCGTATAAACTCCAATGATCTTCCCATCTTCTGCATACCGTCTCAACTGTCTATCCGAAATGCCAAGCTTGGATGCCAATATCTTAAAAGTGGACATGTGCGGGGAAAATAAACAGCTAGAAAAAGCCGAACTTATGATCAAGAAAAAACTGACAAGAAAAACAAAATCTATCGTTAGTTAAGGAGACGTAAGACCGAGATGTTTTTCAAAGGCCGCCAAGGTCTCCTCGCTAACATGATGCTCAATACCCTCGGCATCAGCCCGGGCCACGCTGGGAGAGATACCGAGGGCCTCCAGGAAGGCGATCACCGTTTCATGTCTCTTCTTCACCTGAGCGGCAAGCAGACATCCCTTCTCCGTTAAAAAAATCGATCGATACGGCTCCGTGGTCACCAATCCATCACGCATCAGTCTTTCCACCGTGCTGATGACGGTGACATGCGTCACTCCAAGACTTCTTGCCAAATCGACGGCGCGCGCCTCCCCCCTGAGTTGGATCAGGTCGGCGATAGCTTCCACATAATCTTGAGCGCGTTCCTGAGCATGCTGCTCCCGAGTCAATCTCTGATAGTCGGCGGTCTGTTCAATGAGGGAAGGAGAGGACTCCTGCTTCGCAGGTGACAGAGTGTTGGTTTTAGGATGCTTCAAAATATTAAAAGCGGGGACTATGATTCGGTCATAGCCCATCTCGGGGCGATCGCGGAGCATTTTTTATGAAATATAGTCATGGCGGCATATTGTAGCCAATGCTACGTTTCACTAATCCGAGGGATATTTACCGCGCCAATGAAAGAAAGATATCATCTGAGACTCCCTGCCCCGGAATCTCTGAAGGATCTACCAATCAGTCAGGAAGATCTCAAACGCGCCGAAGATCGCCGTGATGTGAAGCGTCACCGCGAGGAACGTCGACCCATCAAACTCTTCTGGCTTCTTCTGGGACCCGGCATCCTTGTCATGCTCGGCGAGAACGATGGTCCGAGCATGATCTCCTACGCCACGACGGGAGCAACCTACGGAGTCGGGTTCTTCCTGCCGTTCATCCTCCTGACATTCGCCATGGCTTATGTTGTCCAGGAGATGACTGTGCGATTGGGAGCAGTCACCAAGAAGGGACATGCGGAACTTATCAACGAACGATTTGGAAAATTCTGGGGATGGTTTGCCATGGGTGACCTCGCCTTCGGGAATTTACTCACCCTGGTCACCGAATTCATAGCGATTCGCGCCGGCTTGGGATTCTTCCACGTTCCTTCAGCCCTCTCCGTGTTTGGCGCCTTTCTCATCATTGTCGGGGCGGTGGCCACCCAGCGATACTGGACCTGGGAGCGCATTGTCCTGAGTTTCGCCGTCTTCAATCTGATCTTTATCCCGGTAGCGGTTCTCGCCCACCCGGTCCCGACTCAGATCGTGAAGGCCTTCTTCTCCTGGGGACCTATCCCCGGCGGAGTGAACGCCTCATTCATCCTGCTTGTCATGTCGAACATCGGAGCCACAGTCACCCCATGGATGCTTTTCTTCCAGCAGAGTGCCGTTGTTGACAAGGGGCTCACCCCCACGGACATTTCCCACGGTCGAATCGACACGGCCCTTGGCGCTCTTCTTGCCGCCATTGCTGCCATCGCCACCGTGCTTGCATGCGTTCCACTGTTTACCAGTCACGTGGATGCCTCAAACTTTCAAGGTGCCGATTTTGCCCAAGCCCTGGTTCCTCATATCGGCAGCATAGGAGCTAGCCTTTTTGCTCTCGGCCTCTTTGAGGCGGGCATCGTTGCCGCCCTTACCATCTCCCTCTCCTCGGCTTATGCATTCGGTGAAGTCACAGGAAGATCTGCCAGCATCAACAGCCCGATCAAGGAGAACCTCCCTTTCTACGCCTTCCTCCTTGCCGCGGCTGGCATCGCGGCACTTCTCGTGCTGATTCCACATGCTCCTCTTGTCTTTATCACGCTGATCGTGAACGTCATTGCCGTCCTTGCGATGCCCCCGGCGATCGTGTTCCTGCTCCTCCTGGTCAATGACAAGGAGATCATGGGTGAACATGCCAACCGACCCCTTGGCAACGTCTTTGGCATCGGCGTCACGATCTTCCTGATCCTTGCCGGACTGACCTACGGAATTCTGACCATCTTCCCCCACCTCTTTCCCACTTCATGAAAAACACGGACGCCACCTCAGTGTCATCTCCTCACGACAATCACGCCTGGGTCCATGACGTTTTGGAACCGGATCAACTGGCCGCCGCGAAGCCCCAATTCGGCCTCCGCAAACTGGGGGCAGGCACCCTTTTGCTACTCTGGATTTTACGCATCTATGTTCTTTTGATGATACTTCTCATCAGCTACCAAGTCTGGAAGGCCTTCCATGCAAAACCCTAGACGCAGAGGTCCTCGGAACCATTACAATAAGAGACATTGAGTCGCAATCTTTAGCACTCCATCCATTCCCGAAGATTTATGAACCTTGCGGAATGCTCATCAGGAAAGGCGCCCTGCACCGGGTATGAACTCCTGGCCTCAGGCGATGGACAGCGTCTTGAGCGATGGGGCGGAGTCACCGTGCTGAGGCCCGAATCGGAGGCTCTCTGGTCCTGGCGGGATCGTGACATCCTCACGCAGGCCCAGGGTTGCTATTCAGGGAATCACGCCACCGGAGGTCACTGGTCCTGGAGGACCCCTCTTCCGGAACCGTGCCTTGTGAAGCGAGGCGATCTGACATTCCTCATCAAACAAACACAATCCAAGCATCTTGGACTCTTTCCCGAACAAGCCCCGAACTGGGACTGGATCACGGACCGGATTCGCAGTTGCGAGACTCCGGAGAATCCTCCCAAAATTCTTAATCTGTTTGGTTACACGGGAGCCGCCACCCTTGCCGCCGCAGCCTCGGGCTCCTCTGTGACCCATGTCGATTCTGCCCGCGCCATGGTCTCCTGGTGCTCTGAAAACGCCCGCCTCTCGGGATTGGATGACAAGCCTATCCGTTATCTTGTCGAGGACTGCCTCACCTTCCTCCAGCGCGAACTTCGCAGGGGAAACCTCTACGACGGAATCATCATGGATCCACCGACCTTTGGCCGGGGAAAAAACGGGAAGATCTGGAAACTTTCCGAGCATCTTCCCTACCTTCTTGATACTGCCCAGGAACTCCTCTCCGATCAGCCGGTTCTTCTTCTCCTCAACACCTACGGTGATGCCATTAATTCCTTTGGCGGGGGCATTCCGGAAACGGTGATCAAAAAACGATTCGAACGCATCGGCGGTTGCTGCGAAGTGGTCGGACTGAAGCTTGAAGGGAGCCTCGACGGCAGGATCCTACCGTGCGGCATGAGCTACCGGTGGAGCCTTTGAAAAAAGGCCCCGGGAGACTGTGGTGGCTAGGGATGAGTCATCTCCCGGGCAACGACCCATTGGTCGAACTGCTCAGAAGTCAGAAACCCGAGGGCTAGTGCTGCGCTCTTCAAACTGGTCTTCTCCTTGTGGGCCTTCTTGGCGATTTGAGCCGCTTTGTCATAGCCGATGTGAGGGTTCAGAGCGGTGACAAGCATCAAGGAATTCTCAACATAGCCTGCAATGGTCTCCCGATTGACTTCGATCCCGACGACGCAATGATCGGTGAACGAACGGCAGGAATCCGTGAGCAAGCGGACGGAATGGAGAAAATTATGGATGATGACGGGTTTAAAAACATTCAACTCAAAGTTGCCCTGAGAGGCGGCGATCCCGATGGCGGTATCGTTGCCCATGACCTGGACGGCCACCATGGTGACGGCCTCGCATTGGGTCGGATTCACCTTGCCCGGCATGATCGAGGACCCCGGTTCGTTCTCAGGCAGGGAGATCTCCCCCAATCCGCAACGAGGCCCGGAGGCCAACCAGCGCAGGTCATTGGCGATCTTCATCAGGGAGGTCGCAAGCGACTTGATGGCACCCGAGGCGAAAACAAATTCACCGTGCGAGGAGAGAGCCGCAAACTTGTTGGCAGCGGACTGGAACTGATAACCGGTCATCGCCGCCAGGAATTCAGCCACCATAGCGCCGAATTTTGGATGGGCATTGAGGCCCGTTCCCACGGCGGTTCCACCGATGGCGAGTGATTCCAGACCAGGCAGGCTCTCGTGAATGCGAAGCAGGTCCGCATCCAGCATGGCGACATAACCCGAGAATTCCTGCCCAAGGGTCAAAGGGGTTGCATCCTGCAGATGGGTCCTGCCGATTTTGACGATCTCCGTATACTCCCGGGCCTTGATCTCCAGGGCTTCACGCAGATGACTGACCGCCGGGATCAACCGCTCCCTGACCACCGTCACCGCGGCGATGTTCATCGCAGTCGGAAAGGTGTCATTCGAGGACTGGGACATGTTCACGTCGTCGTTGGGGTGGACGGGCTTTTTCGATCCGAGTTCACCACCAGCCAGTTCGATCGCCCGGTTCGAGATCACCTCGTTGGCATTCATGTTGCTCTGGGTACCGCTTCCGGTCTGCCAGATGCGAAGCGGGAAGTGGTCATTGAGATTTCCCGAGATCACCTCATCGGCGGCACTGCAGATTAAGTCCGCCTTCTCGGTTGACAATCTTCCCAGGTCCCGGTTTGCAAGGGCACACGCCTTCTTCAGTTGCCCCAGGGCCTTGATGAGTTCCGGCGGCTTGGTGTCATTGCCGATATCAAAATGGACCAAGGATCTGGCGGTCTGGGCGCCGTAGTAACGATTCTTGGGAACGGCGATCTCCCCCATGCTGTCGGATTCAGCCCTGTGGGTTGCGGGATCAGCGGACTGGCTGGAAGGACTGCTCATTTGGGGAGAAGTTCCGCGACCATCGCGCGCTCCTCCAGAAGCTCGTTCAGAGTGGCCTGGAATTTGATTTTTCCAAACTCCCCGAGATCAACGTCCTGAACGATCGTAGAGATACCGCCGCTCGAGCGGATTGGAAAGGAGCAAATGAGCCCCTCTTCCACCCCGTAGGATCCGTCGGATGCAATCGCAACGCTGTGCCAGTCGTCGGCGGGAGTGGTGGCGCGTAGGGATCGGACGGTCTCAATGGCGGCATGGGCGGCGGATTTCGCCGAGGAGAGCCCCCGGGCCCCGATGATTGCGGCGCCGCGTTGCTGAACATCTTTGATAAAATCACCCTCAAGCCACGCACGGTCAGGGATGTATTTACTGACAGGATCCGAGTTGATCAGAGCATTCTCGAAGTCAGGATAAAGGGTGCTCGAGTGATTTCCCCAGATCGCAAGCCTAGTGATGTCGCGTGAATGGCAACCTGCCTTCTGGGCGAGGGCGCTCTTCGCCCTATTCTCGTCAAGACGGGTCATCGCATGCCACCGACTTTGGGGAATGCCGGGTGCGTTTTTCATGGCAATCAGGCAATTCGTGTTGCACGGATTGCCCACCACGAGAACATTGATGTCTTCGGCTGCGTTCCGTGCGATCGCCTCTCCTTGACCGACAAAAATCTTTCCATTGATGCCGAGAAGATCCTTGCGCTCCATACCGGCCTTGCGGGGCACACTTCCAACAAGCAGGGCCCAGTTCGTCCCATCGAAGCCGTTGTTGAGATTTGAGGTTGCCTCAATGGAATCCAGAAGGGGAAAGGCGCAGTCATTGAGTTCCATGACAACACCCTCCAGCGATTTCATTCCGGGTTCGATCTCAAGAAGGCGAAGAAGAATCGGTTGATCCTCCCCGAAAACCTCACCCGATGCGATGCGGGGAAGCAGAGAGTAGGCAATTTGTCCGGCGGCGCCGGTAACGGTGACAACGAGCGGTGATTTCATGAAATCAGAATCCTAGCGTAACTGGCGTGTCATAGAAATGAGAAAACCCGTTATGCCATCGGGCATAACGGGTTTTCTCGGGCGGGGGGGAAACCCTTAAAAAATTAGAGGGACTCCTTGAAAGCCTTGCCAGGGGTAAGGCGAACGCTCTTGGAAGCCTTGATCTTGATCTTCTCGCCGGTCTTGGGGTTGATTCCGGTGCGGGCCTTGCGGTTCACAACCTTGAAAGTTCCGAATCCGATCAACTGGAGGCTCTTGTGCTTCTTGACGAGACCCTTGATGTTCTCAATGACAGTGGCGACTACCTTTTCGGCATGGGCCTTGCTGATGTCTTTTCCAAGGGACTTCTGAACTGATTCGACGAGATGTTGTTTGCTGCTCATGTTTATTTGTTTTGGGTTGGTTAAGGAACTGCTTGTCGTGTGACCTTGGTCATCCAAAAAAAACCTTCACCTTCTGTCAATACTGATTCTTCATGAACCGAAAAAACATCATGGACCACAACCCCGCTCACAATCCCCTTCACCCCAGCCATCTGGCCTATTTCAAAAGCCTCGTCTCGACACATCTGGACCGGATTCCGCTCGTTGCGAAGACTGCTTATGTGGCGCCAGGAGCCTTTCTTGCGGGGTCGCTCACCGTTGCCTCCCAAGCCAGCATCTGGCCCGGCGCCTCACTCCGCGCGGATATCGCACCCATCGTGATTGGCGAGGAGAGCAATGTTCAGGACAATGCGGTTGTTCATGTGGCCACGGACCTCGGCGTCACGATCGGACGCCGTGTCACCGTGGGCCACAGTGCCATCATTCACGCCTGCACGGTTGGAAACGGATCACTGATCGGAATGGGGGCTGTCATCCTTGATGGTGCCGTGATCGGGGAGAATTGTCTCATCGGTGCGCAATCAACCGTGCTGATGAACGCGGTCATCCCCCCGGGATCAATGGTCGTCGGTTCCCCGGCACGAGTCGTCAGAACCCTGACAGAAGAGGAACAGATGTCCCTGGGGGGGTGGTCGGACCATTATCTGATTCTTTCGCAGGAGTATCGCAGACGCGGGATCATCCATCCTGCATACGCCAGGCAAGGTGATGATGGCGCGGCCGGCCAAAATGCCGCATAGTGGACTCATGAATCCCAAAGACGTGCTCGAGGTTGCGATCAAGGCGGTTGTTCCCACCACGAATGGCAGTGCAGTTTTTATCGGCAATCAGGAAAAGGTCTTTGTCATTTATACCGACCCGCTGGTGGGGAATGCCATCAGCACGCTGATCCAGGGGGACGTCAGGGAGCGCCCCCTCACCCATGACCTGATGGGCATGCTGCTCACCTCACTGGGTGCCAAGGTCGAAAGGGTAATCATCAACGACCTGAAAGGAGCCACCTATTACGGACGCATGATCATCACCGTGGAAAACGAACTCCAGCAACGCAAGGTCATCGAACTGGATGCGCGGCCCAGCGATTGCCTTGCGATGGCGACCCAGCAGGGTTCTCCAATCTACATCACTCGGGCCGTCTGGAACGAGGTCGAGAACATGAGCGAGGTTTTTGAAAAAATGGAACAGTCCCCTTCCCCCGACCAGGTTCCGCACGATGAAGATGGAGATCCTCCAATCAGTGAGGACGCAGGGGAGCCAGGTGATGAGATCAGGTAGTCTCAAACTGCATCTCACTGCTCAAAGTGACCGATATTCCCCGAATCGACGATCCAATCCCAGAACCGATTTTTGAAAAATCATCCCCAACGCCGTCTTGCCAAGTTCTGATCATCTGCGATCTTAGTGACAATAGAGATAGCCTCGAAAAATAAACACACCGTTCACCCCAATCACAGGAATCCCGACACCCGTATCAATATCATGAGCGATCAAAACACAACACCCTCAGTCACCGAAAAACTTGAGAGCAGCCATGCTCACGCCAAGAAAGCCCTTGATGTAACAACTGCCGCGGCACGTGAAGTGGCCGAAGCTGCCAAGTCCAGCGTGCGCACGGCTTACTCCGCCGGACGTCAGGAACTCGAAGCGGCGGCTCATGATCTCAAGGATGCCGCATTCTCCACCTACGGGGATCTCTCCAGGACATCCAAGGCAAAATACGGCGATCTTTCCGAGCGTGCCGGAGAGCACTATGCAAAGGTGGCTGATCGAGCCGAGGAACTTGCCGCAGAATACAAGGCCCAAGTGGATGATCTCGTCGAACAAGCGGAGGATTACGTCCGCGACAATCCCTTCCATGCCGTGGGAATAACGTTCGCGGTGGGTCTTGTCCTAGGCTTGCTCCTGCGCCGCCGTTAACGGCCATTATTTCGGCCATTGTTTCATTCCTTCCAAAGGGAAGCCTCCTCAAGACCTACTTCTGCCCGTTTTTCCCGGCTTAAAATGACCTATCAATCCGAGCAGTCTAGGTCGTTTCATCAGCCCAATCAGCAAGTTCAACATCCATGAACACCCCCCTCACCGGAGGCATCCCATCCCGACTTTCTGGGTTGATTACGGAACTCCTCCGCCACGTGCTTTCGCTGGGGGCTCTTGCCGCCGAAGAGACCCGCGTTTTGATTCAGCATAGCATCACGGGGGTCCTTGTCCTTATCGTGCTGATCCTGATGCTGGTGATCGCCTATGTGTCGGCCATCATTGCGGTGGTCTCACTCCTTGCGCTGGGATGCGGGTTCGGATGGGTGGCCACCCTTGGTTTGATCTCCCTTTTGCATCTGCTCCTTGCGGGCGGCTGTTATCTCTTTCTCCGCTTGAAAAGCTTCCCTCGTCCCTACGAGGCCACCTCTGCCGAGTTACAACGTAACCTTGAGGCCCTCGGAACCTCCTCCAGAAAAAAGGCATGAACCCGACACAACGTATCGCCGCGCTCCAGCAAACCGTCAGGGAGAGTCGCCTTGGCATAGCCAAGGAATACGAGGGTCTCATGGAGGACCTCGACGTGCAGAAGCGTTTTCAGAATTCCTTCCGTCATCACCCGGTCCGCTGGATCTCGGGAGCCGCCGTGGCGGGACTCCTGACCACCCTGATTCGCTTCAAAGGCTCTCCACAAGGAAGGGGAAAGATATCCAAGACGATGACCCAAGGGAATCAAAGGAATCCAGCAGATCCAGGGAGCCAAACATCTTTTCCGGGTCCTCTCTCCTCAGGGATCCCGCAGACTTCCGGATGGATGCCGGGCGTCATACAGGTTGGGAAACTGCTCTTCCCTATCCTTCAACCGATCATCATGGAGTGGATCGGATCCGCCGCCCAATCCGCACTTGCCAGAAAGTCCCGGAATTTCTAAAGCCTCTCAGGCAACTTTAAGGCCGCTTTAACCCCCTACACCCCTTACGTTACGAATGCCGATGGAGATTCCCAAACATGTGGACGAGTATCTCAATCTGGGAAAGGCCGCAGGAGCCTCGGACGTCCACCTAAGCGTCTCGAGTCCGCCCACCTGCCGCCGCTATGGACAGCTCTTGCCTCTCTGGCAGGACGCGCCGTTACTCACCGCCGAGGACACGGAGGCCCTGGTCGCAGGATTCCTCGACGAGCGTCAGTCCGAACAACTCGGGAAGAGGGGCGACGTGGATTTCGCCTACAGCAATGCCATGGGACGTTACAGAACGAGCGTCGTCCGCCAGCGTCTGGGACTTGATCTCGCATTCCGGATCATCAACAGCGACATCCTGACGCTCGATCAACTCGGAATGCCACCCCAGTTGAAGCTTCTGACCCAGTATCAGAACGGCCTCGTCCTAGTGACGGGCCCGATTGGAAGCGGCAAGACAACGACGCTGGCCGCACTCGTCCAAGAGATCAATGCTCACCGCAACGATCACATCATCACCCTTGAGGAACCGATCGAATACCTCATTCCCTCGGCAGAATGCCAGGTCACCCAGCGCGAGGTCCACACCCACACCAAATCCTTCGCCGCCGCGCTTCGGGGAGCCCTGCGGGAGGATCCCGATGTCATCATGGTCGGGGAGATGCGGGATCTGGAGACCATCCAACTCGCTATCTCCGCATCGGAAACCGGTCACCTGGTTCTGGGCACCCTACACACCAGCAACTCCTCACGCACACTCGACCGACTCCTTGATGTCTTCCCCCCCGATCAGCGCGACCAGATCAGGGTCATGGTAAGTGAATCCCTGCGCGGCATCATCAGCCAGCAACTCATCCCGAGAGCCGATGGGAATGGCCGAGTGGTGGCCATGGAGATCCTGATGAATTCTCCCGCCGTTGCCAATGTCATCCGTGAGTCGAAGACCTTCATGCTTCCCGGCATCATCCAGACCGGCAAGAAGGCCGGCATGATCCTCATGGATGATTCCGTCGCCGACCTGTATCGCAATGGATTGATCACCGCCCTGGAAGCCGTGTATCGGGCGGAGAATAAGCCCCAGATGAGAGCCCTCTGCGCAGCCTGACCCCCGATCGGAACCGATATGGCATACATCGATGATTTTTTCAGGGCCCTGGTGGAATACAGCGCCTCCGACCTGCACCTTGCGGAGGGACAGCCCCCGAAAATCCGCAGGCATGGCGAGATCGTCCCGATCCGCGAGGAACCCCTCACGCGTGAAGAGATGGCCTTCATGCTCAGTGAGATCTGCTCCCCTCAGGCATGGGAGAAATTCGAGGCGAACGGCGATCTGGATTTTGCCTACCAGATGGACGAGGAGACCCGCTTCCGTTGCAACTACCTGAAGCAGGCTCACGGTTACGGCGCGGTCTTCCGTCTTATTCCGACAAAAATCCTCACCCTGGAGGAGCTCGGCGTGCCCGAGGTCATCAAGGAGTTCGGCGACATGCGCGGAGGGATTGTCCTAGTCACGGGACCCACTGGCTCCGGCAAGAGCACGACCCTTGCCGCGCTCATTGATTACATCAATACCAACCACGGTCGCCACATCGTCACCATCGAGGAACCCATCGAGTTCGTTCATCGCAACAAGCTCAGCATCATCACCCAGCGCGAGGTCCCGGAGCACACGCCGGACTTCTCGGCCGGACTCCGGGCTGCGCTACGCGAGGATGCCGACATCGTCCTGGTCGGAGAGATGCGCGATCTGGAGACCATCCAACTCGCCCTGACGGCCGCAGAGACCGGCCTTCTTGTATTCGGCACCCTGCACACAAACAACGCCCGCAAGACCGTGGACCGTATGATCGATGCATTCCCTGCCGATCAGCAGGCCCAAGTCCGGACGATGCTCTCCTCCTCGCTCCGGGGAGTGGTGGCTCAACTTCTGCTGAAAAAAGCCGATGGTAGCGGGCGCATTGCCGTCAACGAGATCCTCAAAGTCAACCCCGCTGTCTCCGCAATCATCCGCGAGGGTGCGACCCAGAAGCTCCAGGACGTTATCGTCTCCGGACGATCCGAAGGGATGCAGTTCATGGACGACGCCATCTGGGCCCGGATGCTCGACGGGACCATTGCTCCCCACGAAGCCTACATGAAGGCGATCGACAAGAACCGCTTCAAGGGTGCACTCCCACCCGAGGAAGCCGACTTGGCCAATGCCTCGGGAGGATAAGCCTTGAAAAAGGAGACCCTCCTGCTGATCGATGTCAGTAATTCCTTCACTAAGATCGCCACGGCCCGCAACGGAGTCATCGGCCGTGTCACCAAGATACCGACCGCAGAGGTTTCCGCTGAAAGCTTCACCATGTCCAAAGGAAAAGGGAAAGCGGATCGCGCCGTCATCTCCTCCGTGGTCCCGGAGATCGATAACCACCTCTCCCGGTCGCTGAGTTGCCCGACACTTTGGGTGGATTACCGGGTTCCATTCGGAGTGAGGATCAACTATCCCAAACCCTCCTCCATCGGCGCCGACCGCCTTGCCAATGCCGCCGCCGCCGTCGAGGAGGGGAGACTGCCGGCCATCGTGGTCGATTTCGGCACCGCCGTGACCTTTGACGTAATCGACTGGGAGGGATGCTATCTTGGGGGGATCATTGCTCCGGGACTGCCTACTGCGGCAAGCGCCCTCCACGAGAGAACAGCCCTGCTCCCCATGACCCGGATCACCGGGATCACCTCCTCGGTCGGCAAGAGCACGGAGGAGGCGATCCGGATTGGACTGCTTCTGGGGGCCGTGGGACTCGTCAGGGAGGCCGTTGCACGGATCAGGAAAGAGGTTTTTGGTGGGAAGAAACCTTGCGTCATCGCCACGGGCGGGGATTCCGAGCTAGTGGGCAAACTGGCCCTTCAGGATGGCGGGAAGCCAGTGTTTGATCACATCGATCCCCTGCTCACACTCCGGGGGTTATTGGTAATTGGCGGGAAGAATTCCTGAACTCCCCGCCGCCTTTACCTCTTCCCCGTCCCGCTCCTTCAAGGCACTTGCTCCTCTGGTGAGCCCCCCTTAAACTTTTCCGATGGCCCACCAACCCTTCGTCCACCTTCACGTGCACAGCGAATACTCGCTGCTGGATGGCGCGATCCGCATGGAGGCGCTTGTGAAGAAGGCCGCCTCGCTCGATATGCCAGCCATTGCTCTGACCGACCACGGGAACCTCTTCGGGACTGTGGAATTCTACCAGACTGCTGAAAAATACACCAAGGAGGCCGAGAAGAATGGCCTCCTTGGTGTGAAACCGATCATTGGGTGTGAGATCTATGTCGCCCCCGGGTCAATGCATGAGAAGAAGACAACAAACGGGGGGAAGGACGCCGCGTTTCACATGACCCTGCTTGCGGCGAATGATGCCGGTTATCGCAATCTGGTCAAGCTCAGCACCGCCGCCCACCTCGAAGGCTTTTATTACAAGCCCCGTGTGGACCGAGAGCTTCTGGCGAAGCACAGCGAGGGTCTCATTGCACTCAGCGGATGCCTCAAGGGTGAGGTGAACATGGCCCTCACCATGAGCCAGACCGAGAAGGCGATCGAAACGGCGGCGGCCTACCGCGACATTTTCGGAAGGGAGAATTTTTTCATCGAGCTCAGTGACCATGGGATCGAGCAGCAGCGACGGAACCGGAGCGGCCTGATCGACATCGCCCGGGATCTCGATCTCGGACTCGTGGCCACCAACGACGTCCACTTCCTAGAGCGATCCCACCACGAGGCCCACGACGTCATGATCTGCATCGGCACTGGTGCCATGATCCATGATGAGAGGCGGATGCGTTATGTTCCGGAACTCTATTTCAAGAGCGGTGACGAGATGGCGGCCCTCTTCGCCGACCGCCCGGATGCCATCTCCAACACGCTGGCCATTGCCGAGCGCTGCAACGCAAAGCTGGAGTTCGGACAGTCCAAGTATCCAGACTATCTACCTCCCGAAGGGAAGACCCGCGAGGGCTACCTGCGCGAACTCTCCGAAGAGGGACTCCGCAAGCGTTACGGTGAGAGGGCGATCGAGGATCAGACCATCCGGGATCGCTTCGAATTCGAGCTCTCCGTGCTCTACAAGACCGGATTCACCAGCTACTTCCTCATCGTCTGGGACTTCATCAACTATGCGAAGAGCCGGGGCATCCCCGTCGGACCTGGCCGCGGATCGGCCGCAGGATCGCTGATCGCCTATGTCCTCGGGATCACCGACCTCGACCCCCTGCGTTATGGCCTGCTCTTTGAGCGTTTCCTGAATCCGGACCGAATCAGTCCGCCCGATATCGACGTCGACTTCTGCCAGTTCCGACGGGGGGAAGTCATCGAGTATGTCCGGGAGAAATACGGAAAGATGGCCGTTTCCCAGATTATCACCTTCGGAACTTTGGGAGCCAAGAGCGTGGTGCGCGATGTCGGCAGGGCGCTTGGCTGGAGTTACGGCGATGCCGACCGGATTGCCAAGATGATCCCCAACGAGCTGAACATCACCCTCACCGAGCGAACCAAGGATGGCAAAACAGAGTTGGGAGCCATCGAGAAGAACCCCGAACTCAAGAAGGCCGTCGAGGAGGAGCAGGCCACCGCACAGCTCTGGGGGTATGCCACCATCCTGGAAGGACTTTCGCGCAATAGCGGGGTCCATGCGGCGGGAGTGGTCATCGCCGACCGCGATCTCTCGGAGTATATCCCACTCACCCGGGCAAACGACGGAAACATCGTCAGCCAATACTCCATGGCACCCCTCACCGACCTCGGGTTACTCAAGATGGACTTCCTCGGACTCAAGACCCTCACCGTCATTGATGACGCGGTGAAGCTTATCAGGCGCCAACAACCCGACTTCGATATCTCCGCGATCCCCATGGATGATCAGGCGACCTTTTCCCTCTTGAACCGTGGGGAATCCGTCGGCGTCTTCCAACTCGAGTCCGGAGGCATGACGGCCACAGCCAAGCGCTTCCAGATCGAACACTTCACCGACATCATTGCACTCATCGCCCTCTACCGCCCGGGACCGATGCAGTTCATCGACGACTACATCGAGCGCAAGCGTGGTCGCAAAAAGATCGAATATGCCCACCCCCTCCTTGAGAAGATCTGCTCGGAGACCTACGGCATCATCGTCTATCAGGAGCAGGTCCAGCAGGCCGCCAGCGCCCTTGCAGGATACACGCTCGGACAGGCCGACCTCCTCCGCCGTGCCATGGGTAAGAAGGATATGTCCAAGATGGCCAAGGAGCGTGAGGTCTTTGTCGAAGGCTGCGCAACGGTGAATAAGATCCCCGCCAAGCAGGCCAATGCCATCTTCGACTTCCTTGAGAAATTTGCGCAATACGGCTTCAACAAGAGCCACAGTGCAGCCTATGGACTCATCTCGTATCAGACCGCCTACCTGAAGGCGAATCACCCGGTAGAGTTCATGGCGGGACTCCTCGGGAATGAAATCAACAACACCGAGAAGATCGCCACATTCGTCGGAGAGTGCGCGCGCATGGGGATCAAGATTCTTCCCCCCGATGTGAACCGGAGCGCCCTCACCTTTCTTCCCGAGGAGTTCCCGGGCGGCAAGGCGATCCGATTCGGACTCGCCGCCATCAAAAACGTCGGCGAGGCAGCCATGGAAGCGGCCGTTGCCGATCGCGAAGCCAACGGTCCTTTCAAGTCGCTCGAGGATTTCTGCTCGCGTCTTGACTCCCGCACGGTCAACAAGAAGATCCTCGAGAGCCTCGTCAAATGCGGTGCCTTTGATTGGGAGAAGCGTCACCGTGCCGCGCTCATCCTGGCGATTGACGGTGCCATGGGGGCCGCCGCCTCCGTCCAGCAGGACCGGGCCAGCGGTCAGGTCTCGCTCTTCGATTCCTTGACCGACCTCGCTCCCCCACCCTCTTCCACCTCGGGTCATGGGAAGTCGGAATCTGATGGGAGCTCCATCGAGCGCTGGAGCCGCTCCGAACAACTCGGCCATGAGAAGGAACTCCTCGGCTTCTATGTCACCGGCCATCCTCTCGATGACTACCGGGGCAACCTCGAGTCTGGCTCCTACGGATCCACCGCCGAGGCCCTCCTGATGACCGAACCGGGAACCATCCGTCTTGCCGGAGTGCTCGCGACCGTCGAAAAGAAATTTACCAAGAAGGATGGACGACCCTTCGGAGTCATGATCCTGGAAGACGACTCGGGCACCCTCGAGATGAGCGCCTGGGAGGACTCCTTCACCAAACACGAACTCATCCTCAAGCCCGGCAACGTCATCTCCTGCAACGTCAAGGTCGTCCCTCGGGACGGTGCGATCCGCGCCACGGCAAACGATTTCAAGGCCCTCACCCCGAAGCCCTCCAAGAAGGCGCTGCGCCTCCGCATGGACCGCGCCCGACTGATCGTGGACGACCTCCACTCCATCAGCGCCGCCATCAAGAAGCATCCCGGAAAGCGAACCCTCATCCTAGAGATCGGAACCCTGTCCGGAAAGATCGTCCCTCTCCAACTCGGTGAGGAGTTTACCGTCGGCGATGAGATGGCGTTGAGGGCTGAGTTGGCCCCGTGGCTGGCTAAGATTTAGAAAACGCTCTAATGGGGTGCCTTGGGATTTGGCGCATGGCGTTGTTGCTGCTCGGTCAGCGTAGGACTACTACGCTCTCCCTCGCGACGCCAAGCCCTGCATCCAAACTTCCAAGCCTTGGACTGCAGGATAGCTATTCCAAAACCCTCGAACTCAGGGGAATTAAAAAAACTCTCGATACCTTTATGCCAAGCCTTTTCTGAATATACATCATCTACCCCTTCAGATCCTCGGCGATGGTGGCGAATTGCTCTAGGGCGGCTTCGAGGTTTTTGGTGATGTCGGCGGCGATGATTTCGGGGGCCGGGAGGTTGGCTGAGTCTTCGAGGGCTTCGTCCTTGATCCAGAAGATGTCGAGGTTGACCTTGTCGTGTTTGAGCAACTCCTCTTAGCTGAAGCACTTAAAGCGCTCGGTCTCCGTCCGCTCGAAGCGGTTCTTGGAGTTAAAGCAGGCAACGAAGTCGTCGAGGTCGGCCCGCTTGAGGGGATTCTCCTTGAGGGTGAAGTGCTTGTTGGTCCTCAGATCATAGATCCAGAGCATCTCGGTCCATGACTTCTTGTCGGAGGCGGGCTTGCGGTCGAAGAAGAGGATATTCGCCTTCACTCCCTGCGAGAAAGGCGAATGAGGATGTGATTTCGTCTCTCTCAGAAGCTCGGAAGATAGGATGGAGAGCACGGGGGCCCAGGGAGCGTATCGGGAACGACTCCAACCGAAGGCCATCGTCACGATCCGCTAGGATCGGATGCCTACATCAACTTTCGTTTGAAGAGTTCAAGGGTAAGTTCCCAACCGATTCTCGTTGCCGCCGCATCATACCGCAGCCCCTCATCCCTTGCAAAGGCATGGGCCGTGTTGAACTCGTGCCAGGTGAAGTCCCTCCCCTTTTCGGTGAGATATTCGTAGATCTTACGGCGCCCCTCGGCGGGGACATGAGGATCCTGACGCCCGAAGATCATCAGCAACTCAGCCTCAATCTCTTCGCTCCGAGCGAGCGTGTCATCGCACTTTCCCTTGCCGAGCGTGGCCGAGTGGAGATCGGTGGGAAACCAGCAGGCCGAGGCCTGAACCCTGGAATCGAGGGCTGCCCGGAA
>CAIKFI010000060.1 GCA_903826635.1 uncultured Spartobacteria bacterium
AGTCCAAGGATGATCTTCTCAAGAAGTTGGCTAGTAGCTCAGCTGAAATAAAGTCTCTTCACGATCAACTGGCCAATACTGGTAGTGATTCAAACAAAGTATCCGCTCAAATTTCTGATCTCCAGTCTCAGAAGGATAAGGCAATTGCTGATAATGAAGAACTACAAAAAGCAGTGACTCAGAAGGATGCTGATCTCATCCAGGCCAAGAAAGATTTAGAAGCAGCACAGCAGGCTCTTGCCGAGGCCCAAAAGGGGGGATCCACGTCCACGAATAACTCGACCGCACTGGATGCATTGACCACAAGCAACAAGGAACTTCAGGTCATCAATGATAGTCAGAAAGAAAAAATCAAGGATCTTGAGACTCAGGTCACCCAGTTCCGTAAGAGGGAGGCTCAGCGCCGTAACAAGATGCTAAAGCAGGGACTGGAAGGAAAGATTTTGGCTGTCAATCCTTCCTGGAATTTTGTTGTTCTAAGTCTCGGAGATCGGAACGGAGTGGTCAGCAATGCCGAGATGCTGATTAAGCGTGATTCCCAACTGATCGGGCGAGTAAAGATCACCTCGGTGGAGCCCTCCACTTCCATCGCCGACATCATTGCAAGCAGTGTCAAAAAAGGGTTCTCAGTTCAACCCGGTGATTCCGTGATTTACATGGGCCCCGGGAGTGATTCGGACAACTCTGATCGCTAGATAACAACTCCTTCCCAATGAGAATTTCATCAGCTTTTTTGCTTCTGAGTTTCCTCCTGCTTTCGGGATGCGAGACGGCACAAGACAACTCAGCATCACCGGCCAGTGCAGCAGTCAGTTCCATTCCCTGGAATAAACCGGCAAGCTGGGAGGGATCGGGAGCCCTTGGTGGATTTTCTCCCCAGGGTGGTCATTAATCGGAGTTCCTCATCCTCGGGGAACAAATCCCGATGTCTCCTTTCCTTGGGGGAAAGAACTCTCTTAAGTCTTGTTCATGCGGATTTTATCTGTTGACCCATCCCTTCGCGGGACGGGATTTGCCATTCTGGAAGAGGTCGGCGCAAAAGTTCGTTGCCTCGAGTATTCCGTTGTAAAAAACCATCAAAAAATCAGTCAGGAAGGTTGCCTGATTGCCATCCATGAGGCCCTCGCAGCAGCCATTGATCGGCATCAACCGCAGGCTCTTGCCATTGAGAAGGTGATCTACGTCCAGAGCTTTGCAACCGCCATTATTCTTGGTTCCGCTCGAGGTGTCGCCGTGCTGGCCGCTGCGCAGAAAGGTCTGTCCATCCACGAGTATCCACCCAAGAGAGTAAAGCAGGCCATTGTCGGAAAGGGCGCAGCCTCTAAGGATCAGGTCGCTTTTATGATCCGGGCACTTCTTGGACTAACCGAAACTCCTCCGAATGATGCGGCTGATGCCTTGGCAATCGGGTTGACTCATCTGCGGACGGTCTCATCCCCATTGCGTGCAACTCAGGTTCCCCGAAAACAATGAATTCACGAATCATTCCTCGCTGGCTGGGAAGAGTATCCTATGAGAAGGGGCTCAACCTGCAGGCTTCCTTGGTAGAGGAAAAAACAGCCGGCCTGAGGGAAAATCATCTTCTCCTCTTGGAACATGATCCTGTCTACACCATGGGAAGAACAAGGGATGAAACCAGTCTAGGCGTGGAAACCCATCTCCCCCACCCCGTTCACAGGACCAACCGCGGAGGTCAGGCAACTTATCATGGTCCAGGCCAACTCGTAGGATATCCAGTGCTCGATCTGGAGCTTTTTGGTAAGGACCTTCACGCCTATCTTCGTTTTCTGGAAGAGACATTGATCGTTCTGTTGTCCCGTCACGGTGTAAATGGCAGGAGAATGGAGGGTAAAACCGGAGTCTGGGTGGGTGACCGAAAGATTGCCTCTCTTGGTGTCGGCGTCAGGCGTTGGATCTCCATGCATGGCTTTGCCATCAATATCAATGCTGATCTGACTCCGTTTGCGCACATCACGCCGTGTGGACTAACAGGGGTCTCCATGACATCCCTTGAGGCTGAGGGGGGCACTTGTGTCAGCGTCGAGACTTGTGCACGGGAGGTCGGGGAAATCTTTAACGAACTTCTCGAATCCGATCTGACAAGGAATGAACATAAAGGTCAGCGATGAGCCATTCATGCTTTCAGCTTCAGAAAATTCGCGATCAATTCCTTACCATGTGTTGTCAGGACCGACTCCGGATGAAACTGAACGCCCCAAATCGGAAGATCTTTGTGACGCAGACCCATAATCTCTCCCTCGGCAGTCTCCGCAGTGATCTCCAGGCATGAGGGGAGTGTTTCCCTGCATACCAGCAAGCTATGATACCGGGTGGCCTCGAAGGGGTTCGGCAGATCCTGGAAAAGTTCCTTTCCGTTGTGTTGGATCGGTGAGGTCTTGCCGTGCATCAGGCGTTCTGCACGCACAACATCGCCTCCATAGACATACCCCATGCACTGATGACCGAGACAAACTCCCAGAATGGGAAGATGTCCGGAAAATTTCCTGATCACATCATTACTAATACCCGCTTCTTTTGGGGTGCATGGTCCGGGTGAGATGCAAATCCTTTCGGGAGCCATCGCTGTGATCTCTTCAAGGGTAATCTCATCATTACGGCGGACCAACGGGTCGGCCCCAAATTCGCCGAAATACTGGACGAGATTGTAAGTGAAGGAATCGTAGTTATCGATGACAAGGATCATGACTTCAGAGGAATGGAAACGTTCTTGGGAAGAGTAGCGGCAGCAAGTTCAATGGCACGCACAACACCCATCGCCTTGTTCACAGTCTCCTCAAACTCGGCTTCGGGAGTGGAATCCGCCACGATGCCGGCCCCAGCCTGGACATAGGCATTCCCGTCCTTGAGAAGGACTGTCCGCAACGCAATACAGGAATCAAACTGACCGTCGAAACCGAGATATCCCACGGCACCAGCGTAAGCCCCCCGCGATGTCGGCTCGAATGAACTGATGATCTGCATCGCCCTGACCTTGGGAGAACCGCTAACCGTTCCTGCTGGAAACGTTGCGCGAAGCACATCAAGGGAGGAATGGTCGCCGGAAAGTTCCCCGACGACATTGGAAACGATGTGCATGACATGGCTATAGCGCTCGACAGTCATGAAGTCGGTGAGTCGGACACTTCCGAAGGTCGAAATGCGCCCGATGTCATTGCGCGCCAGATCGACAAGCATGAGGTGTTCTGCACGTTCCTTGGGATCGTTCAGAAGATCCTGGCGAAGAGTCTCGTCTTCATCGGGAGTTTTTCCGCGCACGCGTGTTCCTGCGATCGGTCTTATAGAGACTGTCCCGTCGAGTACTTTGACGTGCACCTCCGGAGAACTCCCAACAAGGGAGAATCCTCCGGGGAGACGGAGGCAAAACATATAGGGAGATGGGTTGATGAAACGCAGGGCTCGATAGAGATGGACAGGATCACCCTCATAGGGGATGGAGAAACGCTGGGAGAGCACAATCTGAAAGATATCGCCCGCTCGGATGAACTCTTTGGAAGCTGTCACGGCATTTTCAAAAGTTTCCCGACTCATGTTACTTGTAACAGGAAGGCGTGGTGGGTTTGCCATTGGGGCGAACGGCAAGAGGCAGAACGGGGAAGTGATCCGGACAATCAGGTCCCTGATTCTTTCGATCGCCTCGGTCCTGGAACTTTCGGGCCCAAGTTCTCCGGGAAAAGCACTGGCGACGATCTTGATGCTGCGGCGCTTGTGATCGAAAATGACCACGGTGTCCGCTACCATAAAGAGCATCTCGGGAAGTTTGAGGTCATCGATTGGGGCGGGTGGCACGGAGGATTCAAAACTCCTCACGGCATCATATCCTAAATATCCAACAACTCCTCCCGTGAATCCCGGCAGCTCCGGGTGAACCCTGCACCGGTATCCCTCCATAAGATTCTGCAGTTCTTTGAGAGGATCATCGGCCTTCCAGGATTTCGTGAGACCGTTCCGGTCGCATTGGGTGATCTCCTTGCCTCGGGACTGGATCACAATCCTCGCTCCAGAACCAACAAATGAATACCGGCCCACTAGGTCGCTCTGTTCAGCTGATTCAAGCAGGAACGAAGGTTCCTTATCGCCAAGTTTGGCAAGAAGAGACAAGGGAGTTTCACTGTCAGCAACGAATTCCATCCACACCGGAACCACGGGGTATCTGGCCGCCTCAATGATGAAATCCTCCTCTGATGGAAAGACACTCTCCAGCTGGAGCAGTTGGGGTGCATCGATCGGCTTCATATTTCAAAGGGTGATTCCGTCATCCAAACGTCGCAATAAGGAAATTCAAACCGCATCAGCAGAGAATTTTAAAAAGGTTTCGGGGGTTTACCGCTTCCCCTGTCTGAAGCGGACGATTTCCCGATCCGTGTCACGCTGTTCGGCTTTTTTCTTAAGATCCTGACGCTGATCCGCTGCATGCTTACCTCTCCCAAGACCAAGTTCCACTTTGACTCGTCCCTTTTTCCAATACATCCGAAGCACAGGAATAGCCAATCCCTTCCTGAGAGTCTGCTCCGCAAGGCGCTCAATCTCTATACGATTTAGGAGCAATGGTCGTGGTCGCTTCGGGTCATGGGTCTCGTGGCTGGCTTTTTCGTAAACCTGAATGGTCGCATCAAAAAGCACAACTCCCCCTTTCTCGACCTTAGCGTAGGATCCGAGAAGATCCACCCTACCCGATCTCAACGATTTCACCTCGGTTCCAAGCAGGGAGACCCCTGCCTCGAACTTTTCAAGGATTTCATAATCCCTGAAGGCTTTCCGGTTAGTGACGATGTCCGAACCCATTGCAACGTTCCGGAGTCAGCAATCCGGATATTCCGGACAGCCCCTTCTAATCAGGCAATCTTGAATTCTTCCCCTTCGATCACAGGGAAAACTTCCGAACCGAGTTTTCCGGCCGCAATTTCAGCAAGGGCAACATCGGCAAGACCCATGCTGAGATCCGTCTCTACCATGGGACGGCTTCCGGCATTCAGTTCGCGAACCCGCTTGCTGACCATATTGACGAGTTGCTGCTTGTTGGTGACCACTTTGGCGGCCTCTTCGATGTAACGGGTATTCATAGGATCTAGTATAAGGAATCAGGAACTTTTCACCATGGCCTAAACTCTCCATAAGGACAAGCCTTGTCCTGCAGTTCCAAGAGTTGCCAACAAGGAGCTATTCCCTATCCTCTACGGGGTCCAACTTTTTTAGGAATTCAACTTATGGGATTTTTCACACCTGGCTACCTGAAGGAAGCCCTTAACCTTGAGCAGGGAGCATCCAAAGTCCTGCATCATCATCGAGATTTACTCTCGGAAAAAAAACGCACGTCTTTGGAAAATCTGTTGAGAGAGTTGAAAGGGGCCATCAAGGACAAGAACAGGGAACCCATCAGGATGGTATCGGCCCAGGTAGAAAAAGAGTTTTCCTCGGCCATATCTGTACGCCCACATGCAGTTTGGTCTGAAAACATCGAGGCGATTGTCGTCGCCATCGCTTTGGCAATAGGATTTCAGGCCTATTTTTTGAAACCCTTCAAAATCCCGACCGGATCGATGCAACCAACGCTTTACGGAATGACCGGGCACCCCTCGAGTGCACCACTTCCCGGAGCGGTAACAAGGGCTATAGATTTCATCAAACTTGGCAGGAGTCATCTTGACATCAAGGCTCCTGTCCAGGAGCAGGTTCTTGGACTCAACGAAAGAACGATGTTGAATTTCTTCACCTTCACTGAGGTCGTAACCTCGGCAGGGAATCACTCGGTCTTCGCCCCTAAGGATGTCGTCGCGAGGGATTTCGGCGTGCGTCCGGGAAGAATCTATGAGCAGGGGGAGAGCATTATCCACGGATACGTGCAGGCGGGGGATCAGGTCTTTGTGGACCGGATGACTTTTCAATTCAGGAATCCCGATCACGCCGATGTCTTCGTCTTCAAGACAACGGGAATACAACGCATTGAGATGAATCTCGATCCGGCACTTGGATCACAATTTTACATTAAGCGCTTGGCTGGAATTTCCGGTGACTCCCTTCGAATTAATTCTCCCAAACTCTTCATCAATGATAGGGAGGCTCGAAACCCAGCTTTTCAACGCGTGATGAGTTGTGAAAACGGCTACAGGGGATACTCGAATCCCAGCGCTGCCGAATACCTCACCACCCCCGGAGAAACCTTCACCGTTCCGGGTCACTCCTTCTTTGCTCTCGGTGACAACAGCTACAACTCAAGCGACAGTCGCTTCTGGGGGATCGTTCCCGAGCACAACGTGATCGGAAGAGGTTTTTTTGTCTACTGGCCGTTTTCCGAACGCTGGGGCTTTATCCATTAAGCACCTCATCAGGGCTTTTCCAGACGATAGCCAGTAAAAGGAGTCGCATTCGCATCCCTTGAAGCTCCTGCGGGAGACTTCCTTATTTCTTCTTTTTGGTTTTGGGAGAAGCCTTCTTCAATGTTCCGGCTTCCACCTTCGCCGCAACCTTCAATCTCAGCGCATTGAGTCGAATGAATCCGGTGGCATCTCCCTGATTATAGGCTTGGGTGGGATCTGCCTCCATCGTTGCGATATCCGGGCGGTAAAGACTGACGGGACTCCTGCGGCCTGCGGCCAGAATGTTCCCCTTGTAAAGACGGATTCTCACCGTGCCAGTCACGTTTTTCTGGGATTCCGAAACAAGCGCCTGAAGAGCAAGTCGCTCCGGGGCAAACCAGAAGCCGTTGTAAACAAGCGTGCTGTAGGTGGGAATCAGACCATCACGCAGGTGCATCACCTCGCGATCCATGGTGAGGGACTCCATCTGACGATGGGCAAAATGGAGAATGGAACCACCCGGGGTCTCGTAGACACCGCGGCTCTTCATTCCGACAAAGCGGTTCTCAACCATGTCGACACGACCGACCCCGTGACGTCCACCGATTTTATTGAGCGTCTTCATCACACCAAGCGGATCGAGTTGTTTCCCATTCACAGCAACACAGTTGCCTTGAAGGAAATCCAAAGTGATGAGTTCCGCCTTGTCAGGGGCATCCTCCGGACTGACTGAAAGTTTAAACATGCTGCTGTTTGCGGGTGCAAAGGCATCAAACCAAGGATCCTCGAGGATCCCGCTCTCATAACTGATATGGAGCAGATTTCGGTCCATGGAATAGGGCTTCTTAGCACTCGCCTCAACGGGCACTTTATGGACACGGCAGTATTCAATCATCTCCGCACGTCCTGGAAACTCCTTCCGGAAACTCTCTTCACGCCAGGGCGCAATGACCTCAAGGTCAGGAGAGAGGGCCGCCGCAGTCAGTTCGAAGCGCACCTGATCGTTTCCTTTGCCCGTTGCACCGTGAGCGAAAGCATCGGCACCCTCGGCTTTGGCAATCTCGACCATTCGTTTCGCAATCAGTGGCCGGGCGATGCTTGTCCCGAGAAAATACTCCCCTTCGTAAAGAGCTCCCGACTGGATCATCGGAAAAATGAAGTCTTTGGCAAATTCCGACTGGAGATCATCGACATAACACTTGGAGGCACCTGTTCTAAGTGCTTTGGGCTTCAGGCCTTTGAGTTCCTCCTCTTGTCCGATATCCGCGCAAAACGCGATGACCTCCGCTGAGTATGTTTCCTTGATCCAGTTCAGGATTACGGAGGTATCAAGCCCTCCTGAGTAAGCTACGACGATTTTCACGGAAGACGGATAACACGGAATAAATTCATGATGCACGCCGATTCACCAGAATGTGGCTCTTTAGACGATGAATGATCCTCACACTTCCGCCTCACCCTTCTTCTTTTTCTCAAACCACGCGAAGCAAACCGGTATCACAAAAATGGCAATGAATGTGGAGGCCATCATCCCGCCAACAACGGTTGAACCCAGAATGCGCCTCGACACTGCACCGGAACCGGTGGCGATGGCAAGAGGGACACATCCCAAGATGAAGGCGAATGCAGTCATCAGGATGGGACGCAGACGGAGTTTTGCAGCATCGAGTGCCGCATCAAAAACAGGTCGTCCCTTCTCCACCTCGTCCTTGGCAAACTCGACAATGAGGATCGCATTCTTTGCGGCGAGACCAATCAGCATGATCAGACCGATCTGTGCGTAGACATCATTGTCCATGTGCCTTGTGAAGAGGGCAACCACGGCTCCGAACACGGCGACAGGTGTGCAGAGCAGGACACTGAACGGCAGGGACCAACTCTCATACTGGGCCGCCAGAATCAGGAACACAAAGAGAAGGGAAAGTGCAAAGATGGCGGTCGGGGGTATTCCCTCCGCAGCCTGTTTCTCCTCGAAGGACATTCCGAAATAATCAAACCCCATTCCCGGTGGCATCGTGGACTTGAAGGTCTCCTCAAGTGCCTTCATCACCTGAGCCGTGCTGACTCCAGGAGCACCGTTGATATTGATCTGAGCACAGTTGAACATATTGAAGCGCATGGTGAATTCGGGGCCCTGAATGGGATGGACCGTCAGGATACTTGAGAGTGGGACGGCTTCTCCTTTCTTGTTGCGCACATAGAAGAGCGAGGCGTTTTTCGGATCGGTACGACTGGACCCCTCGGCTTGGATGTAGGCGTAATACTGAAGGTTGAATCTGTTGAAGTAATTGACGGGAATGCCTCCCAGGAAACACTGAAGGGTCCGGTAGGCATCATTAAGATCCACTCCCAGCATCAGGCAAAGAGCAGGATCGACGACCATCGAAACCTGTGGCACCGAAGGAAGATAAGTCGAGGTGACAGAGCCTATCTCGGGACGTTTCTTGATCGCTCCCATGAACAGGGCAAAGTTTTTCTCCAGGAACGTGGGATCGATACCCAATCGGTCCTCCAGAATAAAAGTGGTTCCACCGGAGGTGCCAATCCCGGGGATTGCAGGTGGAGGAAAGCAGAAGTTAATGGCTCCGGGAACGGGCGCTATCTTCTTATTAATGGTCTGCAGAAGGGCGAACGCATCCTGACCGGGCGCTTTGCGTTCATCCCAAGGTTTGAGCGTGATGAAGTAAAAGGCACTATAGGTCGTCTGGACGCCGCTCAACAGATTAAAGCCCACAATGGTGGTCACATGGTCGACCCCAGGAATCTTGGAGACGATGTCGGACACTTGATGGGAAACCGCGTCGGTCCTCTGCTGAGAGGAGGCATTAGGAAGCTGGGAAAAAGCATAGAGATAACCGTTGTCCTCCTCCGGAACAAAGGAACCCGGCAGTTTGGAGCCCAAGAAACCGGATAAGGCAACCATCCCGATAAGCAAAACCCCCGCTATGAAACTTTTGCGGAGTAAAAAGGAACAGATTCCCAGATATCCGCCACGACCGGCATCAAAGATCGTATTGAATCCCTTGTAGAAAGCGCCCAATGGCCCCCTCACCTCGGTGCGGGGTCGCAATAACATCGAACCCAGAGCAGGACTGAGACTCATCGCATTGAACGTCGAAATAATGACGGAGATCGAGATGGTCAGGGCAAACTGCTGGTAGAGCCCCCCCGTGATACCCGGCAGAAAGACCGTGGGGATGAAAACCGACGACAGAATCAAAGCCGTGGCGATCAAGGGCCCCGTTACCTGCTCCATGGCCTTGATTGAGGCCTCTTTGGGAGAGAGTCCCTCCTCGATGTGATGTTCAATGGCTTCCACCACCACGATGGCATCGTCCACGACTAATCCGATCGCTAGAACAAGCCCGAAGAGCGACAGGGTATTGAGCGAGAAGCCGAAGAGCGGAAAGAGCGCAAAGGTTCCGATCAACGATACGGGAACAGCCAGGGCCGGAATCAAGGTTGCTCTCCAGTTCTGAAGGAAGAGGAAGACAACGATGAGAACAAGGATCATCGCCTCGACAAGGGTCTTCAGGATGTCATGCATGCTGGCTGTCACCGCCAGAGTCGTGTCGAGGGCGCATTCGTATTTTAAGCCCGCAGGGAAGCTTCCAGCAGACTCAGCCATTAGTCTGCGGGCATTCTCGGCCACGGTCAGGGCATTGCTGCCGGGTAGCTGGTAGACGGCAACAATGGCCGCAGGATGGCCGTTATATCGCCCGGCAAGGTTGTAGGTCTGGGCTCCCAATTCGACACGCGCCACGTCCTTGACCCTGACAATGGATCCATCCTTATCCGCCCTCACAATGATTTCTTCAAATTGTTTTTCCGTAATCAGGCGGCCGGGAGCCCTCACAGTGAAGGTCATTTGTTGACCGGGAGGAACGGGTTCGGCACCGGTCTGTCCGGCGGGATTCACCGTATTTTGCTGATTGACGGCATCATAGACCTCTTGGGTCGTGATGTTAAAATTGGCAAGTTTTGCAGGGTCCAGCCACATCCTCATGGCATACTGACCCGCCCCAAAGATGGTGACACTCGCAATACCGGTGAGTCGGGTCAACGGGTTGACGATATTGACATAGGCGTAGTTTGCCAGGAAGACGGCATCATAACGGTCGTCATCCGTATAAAGGGCGAAGCAGATGAGCGGTGAAGGGGCGGTCTTGACGACATTGATCCCCTGTTTGACAACCTGCTGGGGAAGTTGGGATTGCGCCTGGGTCTGACGCATCTGGGTAAGGATCTGATCGGTGACGGGAACCGTATTGTTGGCAAAGATAACATTGAGCTGAGACTGTCCAGAACTCGAGTTCAACGAATACATGTACTGCATGCTGTCGACACCGTTGACCTGCTGTTCGATCGGCGTCGCCACGGATTGTTGAACCGTCATCGCATCAGCACCCGGATAGGTGGCCTGAACTTGGATCTGGGGAGGAACGATGTTTGGGAACTGGGAGACTGGAAGTCCCAACAGGCAGACGACTCCCAGGATCACGGTGATGATCGCGATCACCATCGCCACAATGGGCCGGTTGATGAAAAATTTAGCCATGACAGTATCCTGTGAGACTCCGGGAAGTCGTCAGGACTTGGCTGGAGATGACGCCGGAAGCGGCCCTTCAATACCACCTCCATCCGTGTGAACTCCTCCGGAGGAAGCAGGGGGAGCGGGAAGAGGCATCACGGTGCATCCATCGATGACTTTTTGAATTCCTTGCACGACGATCCGGTCTCCCGCTTCGACACCCGAGAGGACCACTGCCTCCTCGCGCGTGGTTTCTCCGATGTTCACATTCCTGATCGTCACCTTGTTATCGGGCCCCACAACGGCGAGTTGTTGGATGTTTTGAATCGTGATCAGCGAATTGATCGGGACGACGAGAGCATTCTTCTGGACTCCTAACGTGGCTTTTACCCGAGCGAAAAGCCCGGGGCGTAACAAGGTTCCAGGATTTGGAAAGAGTCCCTCCACGGTAATGGACCCAGTCTGTGTGCTGATCTGATTGTTGGCGGCGCGAAAAACTCCTTTTTGAGGATAAACGGTACCGTCAGAGAGCACCATCTGCATGCCCACCGCATCGTCTTCACGTTCGTTTTGTTGCGCTTTGGAGGGATCATTGAGGCTTTTCTTGATCAGACCGAGGAAATCGTCCTGTCCTACCTGAAAGACCACCTTGATCGGGTCAATGGCAATGACGGTCGTGAGGGGTTGTGTCAACTGGGCACTCACATAGGTGCCGACCTCATAGTTTGCAAGGCCCGCCATGCCATCAATCGGGGAAACAATCTTGGAGAAATCCAGATTCACTTGCGCGGATTGGACTGCAGCTTGTGCCGCAGCAACTTGGCCGACAGTGGCCTGATAGTTCTGCTGTTGATTTTGAAACTCCTGAACACTAATCACCTTACCCGCCAAGAGGTTTTGGGCTCGGACAAAATCCTGCTGCACTTTGGTCTGCGTGGCCAGAGCGGTTGCCAGATCGGCATTGGCCTTGTCCAGCGAGGCCTGAAAGGGGGCAGGATCAATTTGAAAGAGAGGTTCACCCTGTTTGACCACCGTTCCCTCGGAATAGTAGCGTTGAATGATATTACCCGAGACATTCGGCTTCACCATAGATGTGACAGTCCCCTGAAGGTTGCCGATCCACTCTTTGTGATGGGGCATATCCTTCTGGATGACCGTCCCAAGAGTCACAGGAACGGGAGGTCGAGTGACAGGGGGACTCGGGGCTTTCTTGCAAGAGGAGAGCGGCATGAAAGTCAGTCCCGCCATCATCGGAAGCAACATGGGGAGGTTAAAAATCTTCACAGGATTCTAATTAACAGATGTTACAACCGCGTGGCTAGGAAAGAGACTCGATCCTGACAAGAGTCACTTCCTGGATCTGGCTCGAATCACCATCCAGATCACGGGAACCAGACACCATCCCAACACGATCCGAGGAATGATCCCTGAGGCGCCCTTTTGGACAGGGTAGATATTCACCCATACGGTGTAGCCTATGGCCATGGCGGCGATCGCTGGAATCAGCATCAACCAGCGTTGCGTTCTCTTAGATTCTTGCCACGTGGAGATCCCCGCGCTGATCGCTACGAGAAAATAGGCAACAAGCAGGGCAAGAACGCCAAGAGTCGAGGCCCAAAAGAAGGGATCGGAACCACCTCCATGAAAGACCAATCTCATCATGGCATAACCAGCAAAGACCGCTCCGATCACACTCATAGATGCAAGAACGGGGGAGGAACCCGCTTCGGAGAGTCTGGCCAAACGACTTTTTGGAGCCAATTCCCGCATCATGGCGAAAAGCACCCTTGATGCGCCCATCACGGAAGCCAATCCGCAACCGAGTGCTGAAAAAGTGGCTAGGATATCAAGAAGATCACCACACCATCCACCGAAATAAATCCCGCCAAGATCCCCGAGCAAGGAATGTGATGCTGAAAATTGCGCCATTCCTTCCCGGCTTGTTCCGAAGCCTAGCACTTGGGCCGTCGTGACCAATGTATAGACAAGCCCACCCCCAATCACGGTCCCCAGCAGCACCCTCGGAATTGTGAACGTCGGTCTTTTTACCTCCTCGGCCATTGTGGCTACCTCCTCGAATCCAGCGAAGGAGAGGAACCCGAACGACAAGGCTAGGGCAATCGAGGAGGGCGCAATTCCGGAAGTTGGAATAAAGAGATCGACAAGCGGCGGATCAACTTGAGGACCATGCCCGTGAAAGACTTGCCAGATCACCGCACCGGAGAGAACAACCATCACTGCAACCGCCAATCCCTCCAGCATGATTAGGGCAACAGCCGCGAGACGGGCGGCCGTGATTGCCAGAACTCCTACCAGCACAGCACCAACAATCGTAAAATAGAAAATCGAGGGATGATGAGCCGGATGAAATTTTGCAGCCAGATCACTTCGGAAAAGACCGAACCCCGAAATTCCCACCATTCCAAAGCTGAGGTAGGCTCCGAGCATGGCCCAGCCCGCAACAATTCCTGAACCTGGACCCATCACCGCAGAGACAAAACCGAAAGCCGAACCTGCATTAGGATAAATCCTGGAGAGGCGGGCAAAGCACCATGCCACCATGAGGACCAGAAAGGCGCTGAGGAGAAAGATAAGCGGGATCATGCGCCCAACATGCTGAGATGGTTCCTGGGGATTCAGGTTCATCGCCAAAGTCGGGCCCATACCGGCAACGCTGACTCCAATGGCATCACGAATGCCAAGTCCACGAAGGAAAGAGGATCGTTTCTCTGAATTCTGCAATCCGCTCATAGGCAACGTTTCTTATCCTTCAACTTCATTCGCTTTCTCAAGCCAATTGATATCGTTCGGAAGGTTAAAAAGAGACATAGTTTTAGAAAGAAACCTCATGAAATCTAAAAAAGATAATCATATTTAAAAATAACGAATCTCATGGTTATGATCGATCGATATTTCAAGTATTCTAAGATACTCACCGAAGAGTTTAAGACCCCGCTTCTCTTCCTCCCCGAGATTAAAATGAATAAAGTCTCTCAAATAATGGAGTGCAAACTCGGGATCCGGCTCAAGCAACGCAATGGCCTGACGTTCCAGGAGACCTCGGGACTTTGCATTTCTGAGCAGTTTTGATAATTCCTTTTTTTTAGTAAGATCTGATTTAAGTAACCACAAAGCAAAGACAAACGGCAATCCTGTTTTCCTAAACCACTCGCCACCTAAATCCAGAAATCGGATATCTGAACCCATAGTTTCCTTCCTGTAGGCAAGAGCCGGATCCCCAATCATCAATCGAGCAGATTTATTAGATATTTCTTCAGTATTTTGGACATATTCCGGATAAATTTGGAGGAATTGTTCAAGAACAATTCGCAAGAGAGCATTGGAAGTGTGTGAAGAGGGATCAAAAGAGACTTTTTTTATTTTTTGAAGATCCCCCATATAAGCCAATACCACACTATGAACATCCCCCTTCGACGAGATGGAAACTCCATCGACAACGCATGGAGATGGCGAATTAATCACATCGATTGAGGAGAGTAATGCAGCATCTAACTTGCTCGATTTATACGCATCATATAACTTGGAAGGAACAAGTTTTAGAACTGGCAGATTAAGTTCTTCAAGCCCCTCAAGAAGCGGTCGAGCGTTCAAGTAGGGAACGCATCCGATCCTCGGAATCGGGGTCATCACGCTGGAACCGCTTCAGAAACCTGCTTTCGTGAACCGGTCGACTCAATACGCTCGTAGAAGGTATTCCTCTGCATTGGTTCCCTGCCCGCTTCGCGGATGGCCCTCTCCATTGCTGAAATTGTTTGTTGCTGGGGTGTCTTGGCACCAGCCATGTGGAAGATTTTCTCCTCTTGGATTGTCCCGTGGAGATCATCCACCCCATAATTCAGTGCGATGGATGCCAGAGGTAGCCCTAGGCTGATCCAGTAGCCGGTAATATGGTCAAAATTATCGAGCATCAAGCGGGAGATGGCCAGATTCTTCAGTTCATCCGTTGAGCAGGCGGGGCGGATATGGGCTAATTCCGTAGTCTCCGGAACAAAGGCAAAGGGTATAAAACCGGTGAATCCATGGGTCTCGTCCTGGAGTCCGCGAAGGAGGAGCAGGTGATCGATCCGTTGGGCCGCAGTCTCGACATGGCCGTAGAGCATGGTAGCAGTGCTTCTCTGGCCCATCCGGTGCCACGTGCGATGCACCTCAAGCCACTCTTCCCCAGTCTCCTTGCCTCGGCAGATCGTATCACGAACTCCCTGATCAAATATTTCCGCTCCTCCACCCGTGAGGGCATTAAGACCGGCTTCACGAAGAATCTCCAGTGTTTCCCTGAGTGGCTTCTTGAAGACGCGATCGGCAAGGTGGCGGATCTCGATCGCGGTGAAAGCTTTCAGATGAATACCGGGGGCTGCTTCTTTCATCGCCTTGAGGAGATCAAGATACCACGAGGAGGGAAGCGTTGGATGAAGCCCGCCCACCATATGGATCTCCGTGGCTCCCCTCTCCCACGCCTCCTTGGTCTTGGCCGCGACTTCAGGAATAGCCATCTCAAAAGCATGTTCGTCCCGTTTTTTGGCACTGAAAGCACAGAACTGGCAGTTCAGGATGCAAATGTTGGAATAATTCACATAGCGGTTGAAAACGTAGGTGGCCACATTACCGTTCTTCCGCTCGCGAACGATATTCGCCATGTATCCAAGCCCGTTTAGATCACGGGAGGCAAAAAGATCGATTCCTTCCTCCCTTCCAAGGCGTTCACCAGCCTCTACCTTAGCGAGAATTGGCAGAAGAGCTGGATCGAGCAGTCGCTTATTCATCTGAGCACTCTACTATGCAGGTGACTCCTTCGCCAGAATCGAATGGGAAGGAGTCACCCATTTTTAATTCCCATCGGTTGCAGCAATCCTCATTTCAATGGATACTGGAGGTTTGTCCGTTTTGATCCTTCTGATTTCATCTTTCATCCTTTCCCCCAATGCCCTTCGATCTTCGCTCTGACTACAAACCTCAGGGGGATCAGGCCCAAGCGATCGAGAAACTAACCCGTTCGATCAGAGTGGGCAACCGGCATCAGACCCTTCTCGGGGTGACGGGATCCGGAAAGACCTTCACGGCCGCCAACATTATCCAGAATCTGAATCGCCCGACATTGATCATGTCGCACAATAAGACGCTGGCGGCTCAACTCTACTCGGAGTTCAAGCAGTTCTTCCCCAACAACGCTGTTGAATACTTCGTCAGCTACTTTGACTACTACCAACCGGAGGCCTACATCCCGCGCTCGGACACCTATATCGAGAAGGACAGTTCGATCAACGAAGAGATCGAGCGACTACGGCTCTCCACCACGAGTTCCCTGCTGACCCGGCGTGACGTGATCGTGGTCTCAAGCGTCTCCTGCATCTACGGACTGGCATCTCCGGAAGATTTCCTGCAGATGGTCATTACTCTCAAGAAGGGAGACCTCATCAGTAGGGAGGAGGTTCTCAGACGCTTTGTCGAGATGCTTTATGAGCGTAATGAAATCGAGTTTGCACGCGGGAAGTTCCGCGTCCGCGGAGATGTGGTCGAGGTCTTCCCAGCCCAGAACGACGAGGAAGCCGTGCGCATTGAATTCTTCGGTGATGAAATCGACCGCATGGCCCTGTTCGACCCGCTCACGGGTAAATCCCGGGGAGAACTCACCCATCTTACCCTTTTCCCGGCAAAACAGTTCGTAACTCCAAAGGAAAAAATGCAGAGCGCCATGCACAAGATCAAAGCCGAGATGATCGAGCGCGTGGCTTGGTTCGAGGAAAACGGCAAATACCTCGAGGCCCAGCGCCTGAAAATGAGGACCGAGTATGATCTCGAGATGATGCAGGAGATGGGATATTGCAACGGCATTGAGAACTACTCGCGACACCTGACAGGTCGTGAACCGGGAACACGTCCATACACCCTCATGGATTTCCTTCCCGAGGACACACTCCTCATGGTGGATGAATCCCATGCTACCCTTCCTCAGATCGGAGGCATGTATGCGGGCGATCGCGCTCGGAAGATGACCCTTGTTGACTATGGATTCCGCCTGCCAAGTGCACTCGATAACCGACCCCTGAACTTCACGGAATTCATGGATGTCACTCGTCAAGGGCTCTACATAAGCGCCACGCCCGCCACTCTCGAACTGAGGAACAGCCTGGTCGGAAACTCCGGGTTCATCGACATAGCCTCGCTTCCGCCTACTCCCCTCCCACTTAGCGACATCAGACCGAACAAGGCGGACGAGGAGCTCGATACGGTTACACCGGGATCGCAGCTCATCGTGGAGCAGATTATACGTCCAACGGGCCTGCTCGATCCCCGCATCATGATACGTCCCCTCAATGGACAGATCGATGAGACGATCGGACTGTGTCGCGGCAGGGTGGAAGCGGGGGAACGCGTCCTGATCACCACTCTCACAAAACGCACTGCTGAAGACCTTACGGACTATCTCAAAGATGTCGGCCTGAAGGTCCGATATCTCCACAGTGACATCGACACCATAGAACGTGTCGAGATCCTGCGATCTCTTAGAGCCGGAGAATTTGACATCCTGATCGGAATCAATCTCCTGCGCGAGGGCCTTGATCTTCCCGAAGTGAGCCTTGTCTGCGTGCTCGATGCCGACAAGGAGGGCTTCCTCCGCAGCCGGACTTCCCTCATTCAGACAGCCGGACGAGCCGCCCGACACGTCAACGGAGAAGTCGTTCTTTTCGCGGATAAAATCACGGGGAGTATCCGCGATCTTCTCGATGTCACCGAAGATCGACGGCGACGTCAGATGGATCATAACCGCAAGAATGGCATTACCCCTCATAGCGTGAAGCGTCCGGTTCAGGAAAGCCTTCGCGTGATCCTGGAGGGAGAGGCGGCCGAATCAGCGCGGATTCAGGAACAGCCTCTGGACATCTCCGCTCTGATCAGGGAATTGGAAGAGGAGATGAAAGAGTCTTCGGGTAAAATGGAGTATGAAAGGGCGGCCTTGCTCCGAGATCAGATCATGGAACTCAAAAGCGGAGGTGCCGTCACGACATCGATGACCAATCGTTCCAAATCAAAGGATAAGACTTCCAAGGCCAAGAAGGGATGGAAGCGGTAGATTTCCCTCTTATTCAATTCATCGCGCCCAGCCTCTGCACGGAGAGTCACTCTCCAGGTTGCTACTTTTTTTCTGTCTACGGCGCCCGTTCCCTCGGCCTTGGTTCATCCTTCATAATTCAGAATTTTTCCTTCATACTTTCTTCATCATGGCCACTCGCAAAGCCTCAGCCGCAGCCAAAAACCCCAACCTTCACTTTGTGACCGGGAGTGATGAGGCGGAGGTGCGCATCAAAGCTAAAGGACTGGCGGCAGAATTGGCACCAATTGACGCCGGTGAGTTTGGATTGGAGATCATCGAGGCTCCCGCAGATTCGGTTGACTGTTCCGTGGACATGGTGGAGAGCACCCTTCAGGCTGTGCTCACACTCCCCTTCTTCGGTGGAGGAAAGCTGGTCTGGATGAAGGGCGTAACCTTTTTGAAGGACTCCGTTCAAGGACGATCCGAATTTGTCCAAGCGGCGCTGGAAAAATTGCTCAAGGTTCTCGAAGAGGGACTTCCCGAGGGGATCACGTTATTGGTCAGCGCCCCGGAACCTGACAAGCGGAAATCTTTCTACAAATCACTCTGTTCCCTGGCCAACACGACTCTCTGCGACAAGCCGGATTTCGGTTTTAACGGCACCGAGGATGACCTGATCGACTGGGTGATCCGACGTTGCAGGGAGAGATGCGTCAAGATCGACGAACAGGCGGCGGTCGTCCTCACAACACGTGTGGGGGCAAATACGGGGCAACTCGATGCCGAGTTGGCAAAGTTAGTCACCTCGTCAGGTGAGGGCATCGTTATTTCCGAACAACTCGTGCGGGACCTGGTCCCTTTTACCAGATCGGGAGGCATCTTCGACCTCAGCAATGCCATCAATAAGAGGAATCTTCCCCTCTGTCTGGATACCCTCGCACAACTCCGAAGGCAGGGTGAAAACGCGATTGGCATCCTGCTGGCCGCAATCGTGCCTACTGTGAGAAACCTTTTGATTGCTAAGGATTTGATGGAACGGCACCGACTAAAACCCCCGGCCCAGGCGAATTACTTCACCTCCGAACTCAACCGCCTTTCCTCAAAACAGACGGCTCACCTTCCGAGGAAGAAGGATGGAAGCATCAATTACTACAGCATCGGATTAGCGGCGATGAATTCGAGACTTTTCGAAAGGGAGCATCTTGTCTGCGCATTCCTCGCCTGTCGCGATACCAATCAGAAACTTCTGAGCGGATATGGATCGGAAGAGACACTCCTGACCCAACTGCTGGTACGCATCGTAGCCAATAGTCCATAAACCGTGAAAGTTGGACAAAAGACCGTTCCCGCCCGATAAGTTCCTTATGAGCAATCACACCTATAAAAAGATCGAACTTGTCGGATCCTCCACAAAGAGCATCGAGGCTGCGGTGCAGAATGCCGTAGCCCAAGCAGCCACAACCGAGGAGAACCTACGCTGGCTCGAAGTTGTGGAAACCCGAGCTCATCTGGAAAATGGGAAAATAGCCCACTGGCAAGTTACCGTGAAAATCGGCGCCACGATCGCTTCCTGAACTCTTAGGAAGCACTAAAAGGTCGGACTGGACGCCCTTCATCGGCATCGATGTAATCGAACATCGTCTGGATCTCATCACGGTCTTCAAACCCACTCTCCTTTTTGCGGCGGATCAGGATTTCCGAGGCCTCGTCGTGCCATCCACGCTTGCTCATAAAGTCGTTCCAGATCTCGATTTGCTCCTCGGAAGGAGCCTTGCCATGTTGAATCGACCAGTTCCAAGCCTCCTCAGTAGATAAGGACGAACCAACGGCGGAAGCGAGACCGGTATAGTCAATTTCCAGAAACTTACAGCAACGATCATCGAAGGCCTTCCCGAGATTGGGAACACAGTCCTCAGCCAACTCACCGACAGCATGGAGGCGGATCTTATCAATCATCCTTGGGAAGTAGACGAGTCCGTGGTAACTCTCGCGGGGACTGACAGGGTTCTTTAAGCTCATGGTTGGGTTGATTTAGGCTGGCACTGAAAACTACTCAAGAGAAACAATCCGGCCGCAATGCAGATGCAAGAATCAGCGACATTGAATGAAGGCCAGTGATAGCCCCCGAACTGAAAATCAAGAAAATCAACGACATGCCCCAATCTCAGACGGTCGGTGATATTGCCGATGATACCCGCAAGGAGAAGGATCCAACCTGCACCCATCAACTTTCCCGTGAAGTGTTGACGCAACAGGATCAGGGCGACAAAGGCTAGCGAGGCCAGAATCACAAAAAAGAGGTTACTGTCATTCAACATGCCAAATGCAGCCCCCGTATTGTGAAGGTGGGTCAGATTAAAAAATCCTGGGATGACAGAAATGGAGTTTTGAAACGGAATCGAATTCTGAATCAGGAGTTTGGATCCCTGATCAAGGACGACGAGAAGAAGAATGGAAAACCCCGCAGCGATCAGGTTCATGATTCGGATCAGGAAAGGCCAATCCCAGACGCCCCCACGGCATCCACACATCGTCCGCAAAGAGTAGGATGTTCCGCATGGGAGCCGACCTCGGGACGATGCCTCCAGCATCTCTCGCACTTCTCACTTTCCGTCTTTGTAACGGAGATTCCCCGCGCACCTTGAACGATTGTCAGATTGCTTAGAATCAGGAATTCCTCAATTTCAGCCCCTACCTCCATGGCGGCAGCCAGCAGCGCGGGTTCTTCCGTGGAGACCAGAACCGAGGCCTCGAGCGCTTTCGCAACGATTCCGTCTCTCTGCGCTTTTTCCAAAACCTGAGCCACCTCATTCCGGAGATCCTGGAGCACCTCAAATCGTGCCAGAATCTCGGCATCGGGGGTCTTTTCCTCGGGGAAAAGTTCCAAGTGCACCGAACTTCCGGGATTCTGATGTCCCCAAGCCTCATCTGCCGTGAAGACGAGAATGGGTGCTAGCAAACGGACGAGGTCTCCAAAAACCTTGGCCATCGTGGCCTGAGTTGCTCGGCGTCTTGGGGAAAGGGTCGGATCGCAGTAAAGACGATCCTTGGTGACATCGACATAGATACTACTGAGTTCGACGGCACAAAACTGATTGACCGCCTGATAGACCTTCTGAAAAGCAAGCTCCTCATAGGCCTTGCGGCATGTGTTCACGGTCTCCTGAAGTCGGGCAAGGATCCAGCGATCGATCATGGTTGGTTCCACTGCTGAAGCCGAGGAATCGTAGCCGGACAGATTGGCCAGCAGGATGCGCAGGGTATTTCGGATTCTGCGATACGTGTCGGTCAAGCGGGCGAAGATCTCCTCGGAGAAAGGCACATCATCAGTGAATTGGATACTGCTCGCCCAGAGACGGACGATATCCGCTCCGTAGGTCTTCACGAAATGATCGGCCTCGGTCGGTTTCTGGTAGCCTCCCCCGTCTTTTCCCTGATTGGACTTGGAGATCTTCTGTCGGGTGTCTACATCAACCACGAATCCGTGGGTCAGGACAGTCTTGTAGGGCGCCTTTTCATTCAAGGCCACAGAAGTCATCAGGGACGACTGAAACCATCCGCGATGCTGGTCAGTGGCCTCGAGATAGAGGTCGGCGGGAAATTGAAGTTCGGAACGCCCCCTCAAGACCGCCTCATGACTCACCCCGCTATCGATCCAGACATCAAGGGTGTCATTCCGCCGGACGGATCCTTCGGGAGCACCTGTAAGACGGCACCACTCTGCATCATCGAGAGAGAACCAGGCATTCGATCCGCGCTCGGCAACTACTTCGGAAACCTTTGCTATGACGTTGGGATCCAGAATCGGATCACCTTCAGGGGTATAAAAAACCGGCAGAGGAACACCCCAGGAACGTTGGCGGGAGATACACCAGTCGGGGCGCGACTCAACGGTTCCACGAATCCTGTTCCTCCCCCAGTGAGGAATCCATGACGTGGCATCGATCTCCTTCAGTGCGGTCTCACGAAGTGCGTCGATCCTGATGAAAAACTGCTCTACGGCTCGGAAGAGAATCGGTGTCTTCGAGCGCCAGCAATGAGGATAACTGTGCTGGTAGTCCTGACGCCCCAGGAGGGCCCCATTCTCGCTGAGAATCCGGATAACCGCTTCATTTCCTTCGAAAACATTCTTCCCAATCAGGGTGGGAACTCCGCACTCCTCGGTGAACTTCCCGTAGTCATCAACTGGAGAGAGGAGTTCAAGGCCGACTTTTCGTCCCAGTTGGTAATCATCATCGCCATGTCCGGGAGCGATATGGACGCAACCACTTCCCGTCTCAAGGGTGACAAATTCCGCCGTATGCAGCGTGGCACTTCGGGGAAGAAAGGGATGTTGTGTCTGAAGCCCCTGCAAGGCCGATCCCTTCCATATTTCGGCACCATGTAAAAGGTTCAATCCGGTTGACTCCCTGAACCTATCAGCAAGTCCTGCAGCCACGATCAATCGCTCCGTTCCGTTCTCCAAAAGGACATAATCAAAATCGGCATGCACGGCGATCGCCAGATTGGCCGGCAGAGTCCAGGGTGTCGTTGTCCAGATGACAACACTGACCGGTTTGTCCGAGGGAAGCCCTTTTCGAGCGGCCTCTGCAGCCTCAACCTTGAACTTCACGAAGATCGCAGGTGAAGTCTTCTCCAGATATTCCACCTCGGCCTCGGCCAACGCAGTCTGTGCTCCAGTGCTCCAAAGGACTGGCTTCTTGCTTCGATAAACAAGTCCCTTCTCAACCATACGCCCAAAGGAACGAATGATCGCCGCTTCATAGGAGGGATCAAGGGTCAGATAAGGATGATCCCAATCACCAAAAACTCCGAGACGTCGGAACTGGGTGCGCTGGATGTCAATGAATTTCCGAGCATACTCCTCGGACTTCTGGCGGACCTGTAAGGGGGTCAGACCTGCGGAGGATTTCACCACACGGAACTCGATCGGTAGACCGTGGCAATCCCATCCAGGAATGAACGGGGCCTGGAATCCGGCCATCGTCTTCGATTTAACAACCAAATCCTTGAGTACCTTGTTGAGAGCGGTCCCCATGTGGACATCTCCGTTTGCAAAAGGAGGTCCGTCATGGAGCACATACTTCTGGGCACCTTCACGGGCTTTCTGGATGGAATCGTATAATCCCTCCTTCTCCCACTTGGCCAGAAGTTCGGGCTCCCGCTGAGCCAGACCGGCCTTCATCGGGAAGTCTGTTTTAGGCAGGAGGACTGAATCTTTGTAACGGCTCATTTTGTGGAAAGTTATGAAGTCAAAGGGATGAAGAATAAAAGGTAACGGAAGAGAGCGGGGAGATCATGATGAAAGATCCCTATTCGCACCTCGTTCTTCATCCCTCATGCATGTGATCTTGGCTTGTGCCAGGATTAGCCCTCGAATGTGTCGTCAAGCCAGGTAAGCAATTCGGAGATCGTCTCCTTGGTCTCGTCACCCATGTTCGAGATGCGGAAGGTCTCTCCTTTGATCTTTCCGTAGCCACCGTCGATAATGCAGGAGTGCTTGGACTTGAGTCTTCCGATCCAGGCCGCAACATCCGATCCCTTGTTATTTTTTACGCAGGTCAATGAGACCGAGCGATACCCCTCAGGGGCGAAAAACTCCCAACCACGAGCCTTAACCCAATCGTGTACAAGTGAGTTGGTTGCAGCATGACGGGCATAACGGTTAACAAGACCTTCTGAAGCGATATCCTCAAGCTTCGACTGAAGTGCAAAAATGTGGGAGATGACTGGGGTGCTTGGGGTCATGTCACCCTCATGGTTCTTCTGGAATTCCAAAAAATCGAAGTAGTAGCCGCGTCCCTTGATTTCGGAAGCACGCTTCATCGCTTTTTCTGAAACGGAGAAGAGAGCCATTCCGGGAGGCAATGCAAGGGCCTTCTGGCTACCGGTCAGCATGACGTCGATGCCGAGTTCGTCCATCGGGACAGGAAGGACGGAGAAGGAAGAGACGGTATCAACGATCAGCAGGACCTCGGGAAATTCCTTGAGGACATCCGTCAATTCCTTGATCGGATTCATGCAACCTGTGGAGGTCTCGTTGTGAATGAGCGTCACAACGTCGATATCCCCCTTGGAGAGACGCGCGCGCAGGAGTTCCGGAGTAATCGGATTTCCCCATTCGACCTGAAGCTTTTCGGCTTCATAACCGCAGCGCTTGGCGACGTCGTTCCATTTGTCGGAGAAAGCGCCTGTCATGCAGTTGAGAACTTTCCCTTTGACAAGATTACGAAGGGCTCCCTCCATGATTCCCCAGGCCGAGGATGTGGAGATGTAAACAGGACGTTGTGTGTGAAAAAGCTGTTGGAGTCCCGGTTGTACGGAGGCGTAAAGTTTTTTAAAATCGTTGCCACGGTGACCGATCATCGGCTTGCGGAATGCCTGGAATGTTTTTTCCGAAACCTCAACGGGTCCCGGGCTGAAGAGTTTTATGTTTGAGCTCATGAGGAGGCGAATTTTGCCAGAAAGCTTCAGTTTTCCCAGAGAAAGTTTTGCAATCTCAACTTGTTCAGCCGGGCCTTGGCTTCGTCCGATCTCGGGCCACCTTCGGACTGAAGTTGTGTGAAAAGCACGACAGCATCATTCCACTGCTTCCTATTCTCGAGTAACCTTGCAGCCTCGAAGGCGGCTTTGTCGTGCCAGAGTTGTTCCGGATCATCAGCCCTGGGATTCTTGAAGGCCTCGTAAAATGCGGCCAATGCGGCATCCTCATCTCCAAGAGTCTCAAGGATCAACCCGCTCTTGCAAAGAGCCTGATTGCGCCAACCCACAGGCAGGGTGGAGTCGGATGCAAGCTGACGCCAGGTTTTCACAGCCTCCCACTCTTGGGCTTGATCCTTGGCCCCCAGTTGGTGCTGGGTGTCACCTTTGGCCATGAGCGCGGCGGCAAAGATTTCATTGTCAGGCCCCGTTGTGTTGCCGGACGATCTAGAAGTCAGGATCTTATCGTAGATGACAAGTGCTTCCAACGGAAGGTTCTGGGAGTTTTTCAACGATCCTTCCTGAAGCCTTGCCTGCCAGACCAGTTGATCGTTAGTGCCTGTCGAAGCAACACGTTCCAATAGCATCAGGGAATCATCGATGGAGGAGGGATCCATCGAACGTGAAGCGGATTGTGCAGCCAGGAAGAGCGACCTTCGCTGGAGATCACTGCCGGCCCCAGTGGACGCCAGTTGTTCAAATTGAACCCTTGCTCCCTGTTCATCGCCAGTGGCAAGGAGGGTTTCAGCAAGTTTCAGGCGGACTTCCGGTGCGAATCGGGAATCGGGATGCGCCGTAAGGAATGCCCTCGCAGACGCGGCGACAGCCACAGAATCAGATTTCCGGCCAGTGTCCTTGAGAAAAACCCCAAGATACTCCTCCCGCTCGGGTTCCCCTGAGTATTCATGCACGGCCTTGGAAAGATCCTGATTGGCTTCCTCTCCCTTGCCCGAGTTCATGTTGAGTTCGGCGGCGGCAAGCCTCGCCCGGGATTTCAGGGTCGATGAGGAGGATTCATCCCCGATCTTTGAGAGAAGGGACAGGGCGGAGGGTTCTCCGCGGCGTGTAAGATCAAGGGCGATCTGGAATTCCATTTCCTCGGAGGGTTCGCCAGCGTTCATCTCAACAAGGCACTTCGCCTTCTGCGAAAGATCCAGCGCCCCTCTTTCCGAGGAGGAGATCAGGACCGCTTGGTTGAACAGAGCATTCCCACTGATCGAGGGGTCGAGTGAACGTGCGGTTTGAAAATCCGACTGGGCCAACTCCGTCCTGTTGGAGGCCGCTTCAGCCAGACCTCGAATAAAAGCAAGGCGGGCCCTTAGGCCGGGCGTGGTTGTCGAACGGTCGGCACTCCAGACCAATGCGTCAGCAGGCAATCCTCTCTGAAGAAGAGCCGAAGCCAGCAAAAGCCTGCCCTGATCAGCCAACGGATCGTCCGGATATTTCCTGATAAATGTCTCCATGAGGGACTCCCCATCGCCCGTTTGATGATCACCCGATTGGTGAAGACTCAACGCATTTTTCGATTGATAGAAATCCGCGTATTTTGCGCGGGTGGGCTTCGAGGAGTCCTGAGCCCATTTTTTCAAGGTCGAAAACGTGGAAAAGGACGAGGGGGACGTGGAGGATGTTCCGGAAGACAAATAGAGTTGGTCGAGCAGTTTGAATTGTTCCTCAATCAAAGGGGACTCATCTCCCTTTTCGAGATGTTTTTCCAAGAGTCCTATTCCCAACTCCCTTCCCTCCGGGGAATTTGTGGAAGATGATAAACAGAGCGCCTCACCATAGGTGGACGCCGATGAAATCCACGGGGAAGCGGGCTGGACAGAAGCGAAGAGTCTTCTGGCCTCCGCAGTCTTCCCAGCACGCCAATTGGCGATGGCTTTCAGGTAGATTGCAGAGGATTTTCCCTCATTGCTCTGGAAAGTGGCTTTTTCCATCAACTTGATGGCCTCGTCCAACTGATTCAGGGCAACCAGATCAACCCCCTCTTCCAGAAGCACATCCTCAGCAAACGCAGAGTCCTTTGAAATCGTGCGTAATGCTTCTAGGGCAGCATCGGGTTCATGGTTTGCCCGCAACGACCTGGCCAGACATAGAGTCACAAGATCGGAGGGGGTTGCTGCGGACATTGTCCCCGAATTGTGGAGGGAGGTCAGGATTCCTTTTGCCCCAGCAGCATCACCGGTCCCGAGCAATGAGACAGCTTTCCAAAAAGAAACTTTCGGGTCATTCCCTGCATCAAAAGAGGCCATTACCTCAAGGGCCTCGCGATATCGACCGCCAGCAACCAGCAATTCGAGCAGGCGCTGTGTGAGTTCCATCTTCTTTGGCGGATCCTGCTCCTGCTGAATCTGGGTCCTCAGAACGGCTGCTGAAACCTGTGGAAGATTCTCGGCAAAGGCCTGCTTGGCAAGATCAACCGGGGCGTTTGAAAGGAGCGTATCAGCCGATGCGGCAAAGCCTGAAATGATCAACGTGCCAGCACACGACGCAACCAGAAACCGGTATGGCTTGAAGAATGCTCCGATACCTCGTCCGGTGTTCCGCATACCACGAGTTCTCCTCCCGATTCCCCTCCATCCGGGCCCATGTCGATGATCCAGTCCGCGCATTTGATTACTTCAAGATTATGTTCAATGACGATGAGGGTATTTCCGCCGTCGCGCAACCTCAGGAGCACTTCGAGCAGTTTCTGGATATCAGCAAAATGAAGTCCCGTTGTCGGTTCGTCCAGCAGGTAGAGTGTTCGCCCGGTTGCTTTTTTTGAGAGTTCACTCGCAAGTTTGAGCCTCTGGGCCTCCCCTCCAGAGAGTGTCGTAGCTGACTGACCAAGCTTAAGATAGCCCAGACCGACCTCTTGAAGCACTTCCAGTTTCCCATGGATAGCGGGGATGGGGCGGAAGAATCCCGACGCATCGTCGATGGTCATGTCCAGCACGTCGGAGATATTCTTCCCTTTGTAGGAGATTTCCAGTGTTTCGCGGTTAAACCTTTTTCCACGGCAGAGTTCGCACTCCACAAACACATCAGCCAGGAAGTGCATCTCGATCCTTATCATACCGTCACCCTCACACCCTTCGCACCGCCCTCCCTTCACATTGCAGGAGAAACGCGAGCGCGAATATCCGCGCACCTTCGCCGCTGGCAGTCCACTGAAGAGGTCCCTGACAGGACTAAAAACACCGGAGTAGGTGGCGGGATTGGAGCGAGGAGTTCTTCCGATCGGGCTTTGGTCAATGACCACAACTTTGTCAAAGGCATCGGATCCCAAGACCTCGGCGTGAGTGCCCGGGGTCTCTTTTGCTCCGTAAAACTGACGAGCCAGCGCGCGGTGGAGAATGTCGTTCACGAGCGTCGACTTACCACTTCCCGAGACACCGGTAACCACGGTAAAAAGCCCCACGGGAAAGCCGACCGTGAGCCTCTTTAGATTGTTCTCCAAAGCTTCGGAAACTGTCAGCCAACCAGGACCGGGGGCAGGATGAATCGGTGCTCGAAGTCGGATTCTGGGAACGGAAATCCGCGCCTTTCCCGAGAGAAACTGACCCGTGACCGAGGCAGGGTTGGCAAAGATCTCTGCGGGGGTGCCCGTCGCAACGATCTCCCCTCCCCTGGGTCCCGCTCCGGGTCCCATATCGAGGATATGGTCGGCAGCCAGAATCGTCTCCTCGTCATGTTCCACAACGACAACCGAATTTCCAAGATCCCTCAGACCGCGCAATGTCGCCAGAAGGCGCTCGTTATCACGTTGATGCAGACCGATGCTTGGCTCGTCCAGCACGTAAAGGACGCCGGAAAGTCCTGATCCGATTTGGGTCGCAAGCCTGATGCGCTGAGCCTCGCCTCCAGACAGCGTGCCACTCTCACGGTTAAGGGTTAGATAACCGAGTCCGACCTCCACCAGAAAGCCCAGTCGTGCGCAGATCTCACGGAGAAGGTCATCGGTGATTTTCCGCTCGGACGCAGAAAGTCGGAGTCCTCTCAGAACTTTCCAAGCCTTGTCGGCTGACAGTGAGCAGAGTTCCTCGATATTCCACTCCATGGAATCCTCATCCGTGAGGGTGACTCCCAGAATCTCCGGACGGAGTCGGGCACCAGCGCAGGTGCTACATGCTTTGCGGGAGAAGTATGTCTTGAGGCGGTTTTTTTTTAGCTCGCTTTCGGAGGTCCGCATCTGGCGCTCAAGCATGGCCACCAACCCCTCGAAAGGCTTGAGATTGGAAGATCTTCCCTTGGTTCCCCCGTTAACAAGGCCGGTAGCCGCCAAACTCTCTCCTTTCGTGCCGTGAAAAAGCATTTCTTTGAAGGTCTGTGGAAGATCACGGAAGGGAATCCCCAGATCGGCACCCGTCTCCTTGCAGAGAGCTTCCAAAACGGACTGATAATATCGGCCCATCCTCTTGTCAGGAGTGCGCCAGGGTCGGATGGCTCCCTTGCTGAGAGTCATCTCCGGATCAACGATCAGACTGGGATCACAGAATGACTCCGTTCCGATCCCCTGACAGGAAGGACAGGCACCGAGATGACTGTTGAATGAAAAATGGCGGGGGGTCAGTCTCGCCATGGTGAATCCCGTTTCAGGGTTGCAGAAGTCTGTGGAAAAAGGGCGCTCCTCCCACTGCTCTGACGACGAATCGGAGGTGCCCGGAGATTGATGAAGGACCACCACTATATTGTTCCCCCATCGCAGGGAGGTCTCTAGCGAATCGAGAAGGCGTTCACGAATCCCCTCACCACCCACCTCTGGACCGGTCGTCGACTTAAGAGCCAATCGATCGACCACCGCCTCGATCGTATGTTTCTTGGTCTTGAGCAACTTGATCGGCTCAGGACGTCCGAGGTCGATGATCTCACCATCAATCCGCAGACGCACAAATCCCTCGCGTCTCGCACGGTCGATCACATCACGGAACTCTCCAGGCTCATTCCTGACAAGAGGTGCAAGGAGCATCAGACGAGTTCCCTCCGCCCATGAGAGAATTTCATGACCGATTTCCTGAGGTGATTGTCGGCGGACGGAAGCCCCTGTCTTGGGATCGTGAGGGACACCAATCGATGAATAGAGAACCCGGAGATAATCGTAAATTTCCGTCGTGGTTGCGATCGTCGAACGGGGATTGGGAGGGGCGATCCTCTGCTCGATAGCGATCGCCGGAGAGAGCCCCTCAATGTGATCCACCTCAGGCTTCTGCATCTGATCAAGGAACTGACGTGCATAGGCCGAGAGACTTTCGACATAGCGCCTCTGTCCCTCCGCAAAGAGCGTGTCAAATGCAAGCGATGACTTCCCAGAACCACTCGGCCCCGTGATGACGACGAGCTTGTTGCGGGGAATCTCCACATCAAGATTACGCAGGTTATGCTGCCTGGCTCCCTTGATCCGGATCATCTGAGCCTCCTCGGATGCCACCATACTCAGACAAGTTCAAAAACCGAGACTGATTCGATCTCGGCCGTCTGAGGGAACATATCCAGCGGAGTCACCTGAACAATCCTGTAACGGTTCGATAGGACAGTCAGTCGCTTCGCATCACGTGCCAGCGTGGCGGGATTGCAGGAGACATAGACAATCCGGGCGGGCGGTATCTCGAGGATCGTCTCGGTGACTTGATCGGCGAGTCCCTCGGAGGGAGGATCAAGAAGAAGCACCGTCCCGGTAGAGGAACCTGCGGAAAGTGCCGGATGAATCATCTGCTCGACATCGCCTGCGAGATACTCCTCGTTGGGGGCAGCCTGACGACTGGCCATCGCCACGGAGGCAATGGAACGCTCAATACCGATCACCTTTGTGAAGAGAGACTGCAATTCATGTCCGAAAAAACCGGCGCCGCAGTAGGCGTCAATAAGCAGTTCATTGATTGCAGGGGCATCTCCGGAGGGCCTGACTGCCTCACGGACAGTTTTTTTCAGGATTTCAGCGACAGCATTATTCACCTGACGAAAGCCGCCGTATCTTTTCTTCTCTCCGATCAGATAGTTACCGTCCTGAGGACGAGATTTCCGCAAATCCTGGAAGCCCTCATTCACCTCCCCGGAAGCAATCAGACACTTTTCTACTGGAACAACCTTGTTCGATCCCTCGGCGAAGAACCCGATGTCCCCGTCCTTAACATGAACCGTGATGCGGTTCCGATAGGAATACGGCTCCGGCGATGGGATCATCTCACCTACGGGAGGTGCATCGATTCCACCAAGTCTGCGTAACGCTTCACGGAGTTGGTTTTCCTTGATGCTCAACTGGTGGGGGTAATCGATGTGCTGGTAGGAGCAGCCTCCGCACTTCAGAAAGACCGGGCACGGCGGTTCCACGCGATGGGGTGAGGGTTCGATCACATCGATCAGCCCCCCCTCCATCATGCGGGATTTTACCTTCCAGATACGGGCCTGAACTTTTTCGCTATCGATCACACCAGCCACGAAACAGGCAATTCCATCAACTCGGCCGACCCCCTTCCCACCAAAGCCAATATCATTGATATCGAGCAGGACCTCCTGACCTGGCCTCATTTTTGGAGACTGGATTGCGTCCGAGCTGTTTTCTTTTTTGGCCATACCTTAGGATCGGCCTACGCCCAGAGAGGAGCAAAACAAAAAGGATGAAATCACAAAGTCAGGATCAAAAGGATAAACGCTTCATGCTCCTCGCCATGAAAGAGGCAATCCGCGCTCTTGGCAGAACAAGTCCCAATCCCGCCGTCGGGGCGGTGCTTGTAAAAAACGATCAGATCCTTTCCAAGGGATTCCATAGATCCGCAGGACTTCCCCACGCCGAGATTGAAGCACTCCGGAAGCTCAGCCCTTCAAAGGCCATTGGAGCCACGCTTTACGTCACCTTGGAACCCTGCTCCTCCCACGGAAAAACTCCTCCCTGCACTGAGGCAATTCTTGCAGCGGGCATCAGCCGCGTTGTTTATGGTGCGACCGATCCAGACAAACGACACCGGGGGAGAGCCTCCAGGATTCTCAGCAAGGCCGGCATCGTCGTGAGGGATGGAGTCCTTGACATGGAATGCAGTGCGATCAATGCCCATTGGAATCATTGTGCCAGCACAGGCCTGCCTTGGGTCATTGCCAAGGCCGCGCTCACCTTGGACGGATGTATTGACTCTCACCCCCAGAGCAGATGGATCTCATCGGAGGAGAGCCGCAAGGAATCCATGCGCCTCAGAACCAATGTTGAGGCCATCCTCGTTGGTGGAGGGACAGTCCGCTCCGACGATCCCTCCCTCACGATCCGGGATATCAGAATCTCAAAGAATCATCCCCAACCGTGGCGCATCATCTGGTCAAAGAGTGGAAAGATCCCGAGGAAGTCAAAACTCCTTATGGACACCCACCGCGATCGAACGCTTCTCTTTGGGGGGATAACATTACGAAAAGTTCTTCAGGAACTCGGCAAGCGGGGCATCTCCTGCGTCCTGATCGAAGGGGGAGGATATACCCTAGGCGAGTCCTTCAAACGAAAACTGGTCGATGAAGTCCGCTTCTTCATCGCCCCGGTGATCCAAGGAGGGAAGATCCCAGCAGTCAAGGCCCACATCTCCCCTGCCCATCTGACCGATTTAACCTACACTAAGATCGGCTCGGATGTGATGATCTCGGGGTTGGTAAAGAAAGGCTGAGGGGTCGTGCAGAGAGGAAGTGGACCTTTAAAAATCTCCTAATGGACACCAAAACGCAGATTTTCATTGAACGCGCTGAGAAGGTCCACGGGGAAAATATGATTACACTAGGACAGTTTATGTACAGGTTCCCTCAAAACTCACCATCAGCTGTAAAAAACATGGAGATTTTGATCAGATAGCTGACCGTCATTTACGAGAAAGCATTCCTTTCCCTTGAACTAAGCATTACATCGGATAAGCAATGAGTCAGGCGGTCAAGCGTAGCTGTTGTGAACCTATTGAAAGCAAAGGGGCCAATGCCACGATGATGCAACAGACCAAGCTCTTTCCAAAGATTAGATTTTTTGTGTAAGCTAATCCATATATGCATAAATTAGTATTCATCCGCCACGGCGAAAGCACCTGGAACCAAGAGAACCGCTTCACTGGTTGGACCGATGTCGATCTGAATGAAAAAGGTCTCCGTGAAGCCAAGGCTGCAGGGGAACTTCTCAAGAAGGAGGGATACAGTTTTGATAGATCCTTTGTATCCGTCCTGAAGCGCGCCCTGCGAACGAATTGGATGATACTGGACGAACTGGATGAACTCTGGATCCCGATTGAGCGCTCATGGCGTCTGAACGAGCGTCACTACGGCTCTCTTCAGGGACTCAACAAAGCCGAGACTGCGGCAAAGTTCGGGGACGACCAGGTTCTGATCTGGCGTCGCAGTTATGATGTGCCGCCACCAGTCCTTGAGAAGAGCGATGCTCGCTGGCCTGGTCACGATCCACGCTACAAGGATGTCCCGGAGGCCGAACTTCCCCTCACCGAGTGCCTCAAGGATACGGTGGACCGCGTGCTTCCCTACTGGCACGAGGAGATCGCACCGGCAGTCAGTCGCGGCGAGAAGGTGCTGGTCACCGCCCACGGGAATACGCTCCGCGCGATGGTAAAGTATCTTGATAACCTCTCCGAGGAAGAAGTCCTTGCCCTGAATATCCCTACAGGCATCCCTCTTGTCTATGAACTGGATGACTCTCTGAAGGCAATCCGCCATTACTATCTTGGTGACGCCGAGGCGATCGCAGCCGCTGCTGCGGCGGTGGCCTCACAGGGCAAGGCTCAGAAGTAATGCGGAGGCACTACGGCTTCTCCCCGGCATTAAGTCGATCAGAGAAAATCATTCCACGGATTGCGGATGTCTCCGGTGAGGCGACTGCCTCCACTCTGAAAAATCGTGAGGATATCCCTGAGTCTGACACATGGAATCTCTCTCTGATTTTCCCGGATGACACCGCTTGGGAGACGGAGTTCGCCAACCTTTCCTCGCGCTACGCCGGAGTTTCGAACTTTAGAGGGACCCTTGGCACAAGTGCCGCCAATCTGGCCCGTGCCTTGGAGTTTGAGACGACGCTGGATCACTCCATCGAGCGCCTGAGTCAGTATGCCGGACTGCGTCTCTCCGAGGACGGCTCGAATGCCCTCTCGCTGGACCGTGACGGTCGCCTCTCACTGCTCGGCGCGAAGATAAGCGAGGCCTGTTCCTGGGTCGCCCCGGAGATTCAGGAGATCCCTGACGAACGTCTTGCCGAATTCCTTGAGGATCCCCTCCTCTCCGATTGGAAGATCTCCCTGCAGCGTCTTCGGCGGCTAAAGCCACATACGCTCAGCAACAAGGAAGAGCGGCTTCTTTCACTTGCGATACCGGCTGTCTCGGGCCACCACGAAACTTTCTCTCAATTAACGAACGTGGACATGAACTTCGGATCTGTCCGCGATGATAGGGGACGCAACATCGAACTGACACAAAGCAGCTTCTCTTCACTGCTTCAGCGTCCCGATCATGAGGTACGCAAGCGCGCATTCACGAGTTTCTATAAGGTGTTCGACGCCCACCGATTCACACTGGCTAGTTCGCTCGCAAATTCCGTGAAGGGGGATATCTTCCTGGCCAAGTCTAGGAACTACCCTTCGGCGCTGGAGGCCTCGCTCTTTCCTGACAACGTACCGGTCTCCGTCTACGGGAATTTGATCGAAGCCGTTCGAGGGAGTCTTCCCGATCTTCATCGTTATTACGCCCTGCGCAAGAGGCTCTTTAACCTCCCTTTCCTTCACGTCTATGATACTTATGCACCGCTGGTCGCAGCCGTGCAGAGCGATGTCACCTTCGATGAGGCTATCGTGAAGGTCCTGGATTCGTTGCACCCTCTCGGGGAGGAATACACGGGCGTCCTGGAACGCGGACTGAAAGAGGAGCGGTGGTGCGACCGCTACGAGAACAAGGGAAAACGCAGCGGGGCTTTCTCCTACGGAAACTTCGAGGGTCCTCCCTACATCCTGATGAACTACAAGTCGGATGTCTTCTCCGACATGTATACGCTTGCACACGAGGCGGGCCACTCGATGCATACCTGGTATTCAAGGAGAAGTCAGAACTTCCAGAACTACCACTATCCGATCTTCCTGGCAGAGGTCGCTTCTACCTTCAACGAGATCCTCCTCACCGAGCATCTGCTCGCCACTTCGACGGATCGGGCTATGAGGGCCTACCTGATCAACCGTCAGGTCGACGACCTCCGTGGAACACTCTTCAGACAGACGATGTTCGCCGAGTTCGAGATGTTGATCCACGCCGCCGAAGAGTCGGGGGCCGCCCTGACGCTGGAGAGCTTCAGGAGCATCTACCGGGCCCTGCTCAACACCTATTTCGGAGAGGGAGTCGTGATCGATGATGTTCTGGAGTTGGAGTGCCTTCGCATCCCCCACTTCTACAGCGCCTTCTACGTGTATAAATATGCGACCGGGATCTCTGCGGCAACGACTCTCGCTTCCCAGGTTCTCTCGACCGGTGATACAGTACGCTATTACAATTTTCTGAAAAGTGGCGGAAGCAAATTTCCCATCGAGACTCTGGCTGATGCTGGAGTGGATATGTGCACGCCCGCACCGGTGAATGCAGCCCTGGCACTCTTTTCGCGGCGGGTGAACGAGCTCGAGGCCCTGCTGGAAGCCTAGGCTGGAAACTGCACCATGAACCGCGGATTCATCGACAAACTTGTCGAGAGGATCCATTTCGTGGAACCGGATGATATCGGCTATTACCTTCAGCTTCTTTCACGGGAGAAGGGGTTTTTGGAAGTGATTTTTAATGCGATCCTCGAGGGTGTGATCGTCACCGATCCACATGACAGGATTATCTACATGAACAAGGCCGCATGCCTGTTTTTTGGCGTGAGCGGTGCCGAACACATTGGAATTCCTCTCTCCAAGTCGATCCCGGGACTCGATCTAAATTCCGTGAGTTCCTTTGGAGACGTGATGAGTCGTGACCTAGAGGTCTTTTATCCCGAGCATCGATTCTTGAATTTTTACATCACCCCGCTGATGAGTGACGAGAAGGAGACCTCTCGCCGAGAACTCGTTGGAAGGGCTGTCATCCTCAGGGATATCACCGAGGAGCGTCGCGAAAAACAACAGACCATCGAGAGCGAGCGCTTCTCCGCCGTGACACTACTTGCGGCAGGCGTGGCCCATGAGATTGGAAATCCACTCAATTCCCTCGACATCCAGCTTCAATTGATGGAGCGCCACCTGAACAAAAGTGGCTCGGAAGCTGAGAATCTAGAACAGATCCGAAAATCCGTGGGGATCGCTAGAGGCGAGGTGGCGCGCCTCGATCAAATCATCTCGAAGTTTCTCAAGGCGGTGCGACCTTCACCTTTGGAGAGCCTGCCCTCTGATTTCAATGCACTGATCCTGGAATGTGTTGGTTTTCTGAAAGCCGAGATTGAGGACCGGGAGATTATCGTTGAGCTTTTTCCGTCCAAGGAGATCCCTCTGGTATCCCTCGATCGGGATCAGATCCGTCAGGCTCTCTATAACGTGATCCGGAACAGTTTTCAGGCGGTGGGTACGAACGGAAAGATTCGTGTGGCAACCGGATGTGACGACACCCATGTCTGGGTCAGCATCGGTGACACCGGCGGCGGGATCGATCCGAAGGCAGCGGATAAGATCTTCCAACCTTATTTTACGACCAAGAAAGACGGAAACGGGCTCGGCCTGCTAGTCGTCCAACGGATCGTCAGGGCGCATGGTGGGGAAATCGAGTTGCGAAGCGCTGCCGGGAAGGGCCTTCTCTTCACCATCCGCCTGCCACGTGACGATCGCCGCGTCCGATTCCTTCCCCCGATCTCGGAACACAAGGAGTCGAAGGATTCACAGGGATAAATCGAATCATGGAGATCTTTTCATCTTCTTTCCTCGAATGACTTACTTTCCAATCCCTCTCCTCCCCATAATCCCTGTGAGTCTTCTTAAAATATCACCAACCAAATCATGAGCACACTCCACGTCGGCGACAAAGCCCCTTCCTTTACTGCGACAGCCGTTGGCGGTTTGTATGGTTCAGGAACCCCTGTCAAACTCTCAGATTTCAAGGGTGAGGCTCTTGTCCTCTACTTCTATCCCAAGGATGACACACCCGGGTGCACCACCCAGGCCTGCGGGATCCGTGATGAGTGGGAGGCCATCAACTCCACAGGGGCGCACCTCTTTGGAGTGAGCATCGATTCCGAGAAATCCCATGAGAAGTTTATCTCCAAATTCGATCTTCCCTTCCCTCTTCTGAGCGATCACGAGAAGGCAATCGTCGCCGACTATGGAGTCTGGGTGGAGAAGTCGATGTATGGGAAGAAATACATGGGGACCGAACGAACCACCTTCGTCATTGATGCCGAAGGAATGATTGCGGCCATCTTTCCTAAAGTGAAACCTGCCGAACATCTCGACCTCGTGCTCAAGGCGCTCAAAGAGTTGGGGAATTAAAGAATTTCTTGCATAGAGGCAACGTAGGTCTCCAGTCCAAAGCCAGGCCAGTAAACACAGTAAGGAGTTAACATTTGTCAATGAAGTCATCCCACTGCGCGGGACAATCTCCTGAATTGCTGTGCATTAAATTCTTAGGGCCTCCGAAACAAAGCGGGAAAATCTGCCCCGACCTCTTTAGTAGTCTCCCCGTCTCAAAGAGGTGCAGGCGTCGCCAAGGTGTTTAATCACCGAAGTGGCGGAAAGTGATTCTTGAGAATCGGAATCATTAAAAATGGCGATTTCCCCTGCACGGGCACAGAGCCAGGCTCCAAGCATTGCCGCTTCACGCAAGGATCGTCCGCTTCCGAGCATTGCGGCACAGACTCCGCTCAGGACATCACCCATTCCCCCAGTCGCCATACCAGGGGTGCCAGTCGTATTGAAAACCGGAGGGACACCCCGTTCCGTGATGATCGTGCGGGCCCCTTTGAGAAGAAGCGTCATATTGTGTCCTTCGGAAAATTGCATCCCCCATTCCCGACGGCTCCTACCCGAGCATGGATAAAGGCGCTCCAACTCTCCAGGATGGGGTGTCAACAAACGGGGGCCCAAACAGCGGGTCTGAATGGCGTGGGTGGTCGCCAGGGCATTCAACGCATCAGCATCGACAACGCATGGCATGGGTGCATCACGAAAGATGGATCTAAGGTCTTGGATATATTGTTTACCAAGACCCGGACCGAAGGCCAAGGCATCCAGTTTTTCCTTGATGACATCCTTATAGGAGGCGATGGGCTTGACCATCACTTCAGGAATGCTCATGGAGGCCAGATAAGGGTAGGTGTCGGGCATCGCATAGAGCGTTACCAATCCCCCACCGGCATGAACTGCAGCCGTCGAAGCTAGTTTGGCGGCTCCAAAGTAACCGATGGATCCTGCAAGAACACCGATCCGACCATAGTTTCCCTTGAAGGTATCAAAATCGCGGACCGGAAGCAGTCTCCTTAAATCCATGGAGGTCATGACTTCGGCTGGATCTCCCTCATCCCCCACATGCAGAGCAAGATTCGGAAGGCTTACCAGAGCGATGCGACCGACTGCCGTGGTGGCGGAATCAGCAAGCAAGCACGACTTGACGGCACCGATGGTCACCGTGAGATCGGCCTGAACGCAGGGGTCAAAACGCTCCCCGGAGTTCACATCGATTCCCGAAGGAAGATCGACCGCCACAGTAAAAGCACCACATTCCCCGCGATAGCGATTCATCTCCTTGATCAGTTCCAAAGTGAGACCGGAGGGAACTCCGGTTGCACCGATCCCAAGAAGTCCATCCAGGATCACGGTCGCACCGCAGGATGAGAATGCCGAGGTGATCACTTGAACATTTTTCCGTGAATTCAGGGAGTCCAGTTGACGCCGTGTCAACGGTGCCAACTCATCGTTGGAACCACTCATGCGAAGCAAAACTCTCCAACCGGAGGCCTCAAGAGAGTGGGCGGCGACAAGTGCGTCGCCACCGTTGTGACCTTTTCCGCAATAGACGAGAATCGTGGAACTGGAGGGGAAAAACTGGCGGATCACATTAGCAATACCCTCTCCAGCAATCTCCATGAGATGTTCAGGAGTATCTCCGGATTGGAAGAGTCTCTCTTCTGCCGCTTTCATCTGTATAGGTGAAAGGATCATGGGGGGGTTATGAATCTTGATTCAGGGGAGAGGGTTCGCCACGGAGTTCAAGCACCCTTAGCATGACCTCCTCGATGAGATTGCTTGGGCAAGAAGCCCCTGCCGTGATGGCGATGCAGGTTCTCTTTTCACGATCAGGAAGCCAGGAGCAAGCCGACCTAATCTCATGTTTGCTCTGGAGGTCAAAATGACGGATCAAAGATATGGACTCAAGGCACTCCTGATTACGGATAAAATAAGTGGGCACTTTCTGTTCACCCATCTCGGCAAGGTGCGTGGTATTGGAACTATTGTATCCGCCGACAACAAGAAGCAGGTCGGGCGGCGTCACAAGCAACTCCTTGAGTGCGTCCTGACGTTCCTGGGTGGCCCCGCAAATCGTATCGAAGAGGCGGAAGTTTTCACCGTTGCCATCACGCCCGGTGATACTTTCACGAAGCATCCTCTGAACGGATTCCGTCTCTTCGCGAAGCATGGTGGTCTGATTTGCGACACCGATTCTCAGCAGATGAAGATCGGGGTCAAACCCCTCCGAGAAGTTCCCCTGAAACCGCACCAAAAACTCATTCCGTTTCCCCTTCCCCATGATGTAGTCGCAGACAAGTCCGGTCTCTTCAAGATTGAGCACGATCAGATAATGGCCGCTCCCAGAACCGAGCGCCCTGGAGGCGGTCGCTCTGGTCTCCTCGTGGGAGGCCTTGCCATGGATGATCGAGGTGACCTCTTCCTTGGCGTTCTGCCTCACCCGCTTCCAGACACTCATGACATCGCCACACGTGGTATCGACGATCCGGCACCCGTGTTTCTTAATCTCTTCCAGGAGAGAAACCTCAGCTCCGAAGGCGGGAACGATCACGACGTCGTCAGGACCAAGATCACTGATTCTCGGACGACCGTTTGCATCAAGAAGATTACTGATCCCCAGGGCGGCGATCTGGCTGTTGACTTCAGGGTTGTGGATGATCTCCCCGATCAGGAAGAGACGGGATTGGGGGAAAACCTTTCTCGCAGCATAGGCAAGGTCGATGGCCCTCTCCACGCCGTAGCAGAACCCAAACTGCTTAGCCAAACGAACGGTCGTTTTCCCAGAGACAAACACAGACCCCGCAGAGCGGACACGCTCAACAAGAGCGCTGTGATAGTGCCTCTCAACCTCCTCCTGAACACGCGCCATGACCTCCGGAGTCCGGAGATTTACTTTGCCGGGAGATGCCTGGGAATCCATCACCCGTGTCTTACTGTAGAAACACGGGAGGCTTGATCTGTTCAAAATACTTCTGCGCCGTCATCAGGGCTGCCGGGAGGTCGGGATCGTTGTAATCCTGGGGGCGTGGTGTCTTGGCACCGAGGGTGGCATCCTCGGGTTGATCTGCGGCGATCTTGACCGGGGTTCCCTCATGGACCAGTGCGAAAAACTTCCCAGCATCATTGGAGTGGAGCCTGATGCAACCGTGACTCTTTGGGACTGGCCATACCCACCCGAGATGGAACCCATATCCGGGAGAAAACTCCACCCAGTAAGGCATGGGATAGCCGACATAATGGCCGTGGGCTTGGGAGACCTCGCAGGGAATGATGGCATCCTTCAACACAGCGAATCCATATTCACCGGAGCGCTTGTTACGCTCTTTCCGGGTCACGGTGAAGTTCCCTTTCGGTGTGGGATGCGAGGGTATGCCGACACAGCAGGCGGTCACCAGAAGCGGGCGACTTCCCTCCATGACATAGACCATCTGCTTGTTCAGAGAGACCTTGACCGCAACTTTCGAGGGATCCTTGGGCTTATAAGCCGGTTGGTCATAAACCGGGCGTTGGGTAAGTTGCGTGCAACCTCCAAGAAGAAGGAGTGGAATCAGAAAAAGTGGAAGTGGATGTTTCATCAATTCATGGAAAACAGAAAAACGTTCCGTGTCAAACGACGGATTCCAAGAGGAAGTCCTCTTAGAAAGAAACCATCAGCCTTTGACCTTTTCCGAGCAAGACCGTATCCTGATCAACGAACGATGATTAAGGCTGATGATTTCAATTACGCCATGGCGAACACCCGGGTGGTAGTTTCTCCGACTTCGGCGATCGAGACCTATGGACGGACCAGTTTCCGATTCCGGCTCCTCACGGAACCGATGGATGAAATCGGATCCGTGAAACTCCGCAAAGGAGTGATCCATGCGGAACGCCCCAGAATTCTGGCCCCCCAATACATCAGCAAACTTCTCCTTGAGGGATTCGGCGACAAAGCCCAGATGTTTGCAGGATGGATTGAGGATCAGAGGGATTTTCATCTGCTTAGGTATGGGTTTTCACTCAAGAAAACGGATCTCTCCGAGCATCTTCTCCGAGAAAACAAAGAGGATGCCATCATGCGTCTGGAGGAGGAGATCCGGAACGAAAATGATCCGATGACAGCATTGATCGAAGGGATTGATGACGCATGGGAGGTCTGTTTAATGAAATTCACCATGGATCTTATCCAACGATCGGCCGGTGAGAATGTCGCAGAATGGAAACGGAGAGGGTTTCTACCGTAAGGCCGCGTAAAATCATATGAAGACATTCAAATTCCTCACACTTCTCGTGCTGGGACTCGCCATCTTTGGATCGGCAGGTTACTTCGGTTACGAATTGTTCATCAAACCCTCACGGGTGGAAAAAAAGGCCCGCGCTCTTGAAGCCGCGGCACCGACACCAACTCCTGATCCGGGAATTCCTGAATTTCAACGACTCAAGGCTCTTCAGACATCCGGTCAATTGATGCAGGCCCGCGAGGGGTGGAATGCTTGGATCGCTGCGAATAACAAATCACCTCTCGTGCCCGAGGCGTTTCGTCTGCTCGGGGCGGCCAATATGGAGTTGCTGTTTCAACCTTCCGGAAATCCCGCGACCATTACCTACACCGTGATCAAGGGGGACTCGCTTGCGAAGATCGCCTCAAAACATCGTTCTAATGCCGAACTGATTCAAAAGGCCAATCAACTCAGCAACATCAACCTTCAGATCGGTGAGCAGTTGGTCATTCCCTCTCTCAACGCCTCTCTGGAACTTGATCGTTCAGCCAAGACATTGACACTCCTGAACAATGGACAATTTCTAAAACAGTTTACCCTCCTATCTGCTCCAAAGCCACCCAAAGCGCCCTCTAATACCTCTTCAAAGGTTATCGACAAGATTGCAACAGCTGGGAACAAACGAGTTGCTTTCGGCAATAAGGAGTATCCCCACAGTGATAAGATCATTCTTTTGGCACAGTCACCGGCAATCGTCAGCTTCACAATCCCTCAAAAGAATTCCAACCCTTCAAGCGCCCCAAACCCTTCGGAGAGTTCTGCATCCTCCGTTCCTGCCAATACAGGCAATTCACCAGTCTCGGTCCCTGCCGGAACAGCCCCAACCACTGCCGAGACAAATTCTCCAACGAAATCACGTTCACCAACCCAACTCGGCACTCAGGCAAATGAAACTTCCGTCGCAGCTCCTACTCCAGGGCCGATCACCTACCCGAGCGGATATGTGCTTTCAACGGAGGATCTGCTAGAGATTTTTCCCCTTGTGTCCCGTAACACTCCGGTCCTTATCCACTGACAGACATTCCCTTCACACATCCTACGCTCATGAACACTGTGCCGCTCGATTTTGAAATTCCCCTCGCCGATCTTGAAAAATATGTGGCCGATTTAGCTGAACGACGTCCCTCCGAGGACCCACTGCTACTAACCGCCCGGGCTGATCTTGAAAAGGAACGGTCGGCTCTTTACTCAAAACTGACACCCTGGCAGCGCGTTCAGATTGCACGCCATCCTCAAAGACCCTATTTCCTCGATTACGTGAATTCCTGCGTGACGGATTTTGTGGAACTTCATGGGGATCGCTTCTTCGGTGATGACAAGGCGATGCCGGCAGGGATCGGACGGATTGCAGGACACCGCTGTGTCGTTATCGGTCAGCAGAAGGGAAGGAACGTGAAGGAGAATGTCTTGAGAAACTTTGGCAGTCCCCACCCTGAGGGATACCGCAAAGCCCTACGTCTGATGCGATTGGCCGAGAAATTCACCCTACCCATTGTTTGCATCATCGACACACCGGGAGCCTACCCGGGAGTTGGCGCCGAGGAGAGACACATCGCGGAGGCGATTGCGGTCAATCTACGCGAAATGATGACCCTGAAAACCCGCATCATCTCCGTGGTGATCGGCGAGGGTGGAAGTGGCGGGGCCCTCGGTATTGGTGTCGCCGACCGCGTTCTGATGCTGGAGAACGCCTATTACTCTGTGATTTCACCTGAAGGATGTGCTGCCATTCTCTGGAAGCACAGGAAGCATGCACCCGAGGCAGCCGCCGCATTGAGATTGACGGCCGATGATCTTCAGGAATTTGGTCTCATCGACGGAATTATTCCCGAACCTCTCGGAGGAGCCCACAGGGATCCCATTGCCGTTGCGGATTCCCTTAGCGAGGCCATCGGGGCGGCCCTGACCACACTGGAAAAAATCCCGATGAAGAAACTTCTCGAAGAGCGCTATGCCAAGTTCCGGGGAATGGGTGTCTTCTCGGAATAGGTTTTCTTCACAACCGGTTCGTTGGGATTGATCACAAGGGTGATCTCACCCTTGGGAGGGTGCTCGGAATAGTGAGTGAAAAGCTCGGCAGGTGATCCCTGGCGATATTCCTCATGAATTTTTGTCAGTTCACGGGCAACGCAGACACGCGCTCCCGGGGCTATTGAAACGAGATCGGCAAGGCAGGCCACCAAACGGTGGGGAGACTCGAAATAGAGGCTGGTGATTCCGGTGGCCCCAGCCCTGCGCAACTCAGATCGACGTCCCGAACCCGAGGATGGGAGAAACCCCCCAAAAAAAAAGGGAACCGGAGGAAGCCCGCTTCCAACGATTGCTGCAACCACTGCGCAGGGACCGGGAAGCACCGTGTAGGCAATTTTCTCCTCAATGCAGGCCCTCACCAAACGGAATCCGGGATCACTCACTGATGGAGTGCCCGCATCGGTCACCATTGCCAACTTCTCTCCTCCCCTGAGGCGGGAGACCAACTCGGGAAGGCGACGTTCCTCGTTGTGCTCATGAAAACTGACAAGTGGCCTGCGGATCTGAAGGTGAGCAAGAAGATTAGCAGCCCTGCGAGTATCCTCCGCGATCACCGCATCGCAGCCTTTGAGGGCCTCGATGGCCCGAAGGGTCAAGTCACCAAGGTTTCCGATCGGAGTGGAAATCAGGGTGAGCGGAGGAAGGGATCTCTCTCTTAGTCGGGAACCTTCGCAGGGAGGGACGTCCGAAGCAGATTCTGGGAGCGAACAGGCACTACCTGCAGAATCGGATAAAACCGGAAGATCGCCCTTGTCGCCGATTGAATCACTCATTCTTTCCTTCCAAAAACCGGATTACCACCCCTCGGACACCTTGCTGACAAGATGTTCAGCCATACGCTGGGCCGCGATCGGGTAGTTCATGTTCTGGTTGGTGACGAGATCCGAGTTGACGAGATCCCCCTCCGAAAAGAATGGGGTGATGCCAATGGCGGTTCCCTCCATGAGGACAGCACCGGTGATTCGGTCGATGACATGATAGGAGACCCTGAGGGTAAGCTCAAATTCCGAGGTCTGCAGAACATTGCTTGAAAAAACCCTCATCGGTTGACGCTCAACGCTGACAATGGTCCCCTCGACGATGGCATCGGCGCGATCGGCGGATTCGATGCGGTAGGTTCCGTCCTGTTGAAACTGCTTCACCACGGCATCTGCGGTCTGGGACTCAAGGCGTGGAATCAACGTCTTATTCTTGAACGTGTTGACTGCGATCGTGGTGACCCGTCGCATCGGTGTCGGTTTGATTTCCCCGACGTGATAGCCGCATCCTTCCAGAAGAATCAGAAGCGGGATCAACAACAAGACTGGTAATTTCGGAATCATGGGGAAAGCGGGGTCTTTTGCGAAGGTGCCTGGGTCGGAGGCTCCTGGAGAGGAACCGGGGCTGCGTCGCGCATGTTCCCCTTCATTTCAGGCTTTGGCAAGGGGGCTTCCTCACCCATGACATCCTTTTTCGAAGGACCATCGTAATTCGCCAGGGCAGTTGTCTCCACTTGGGATTGCAGTCGGCGACGCTCGGCAAGGCGTTCGGCATTCTCAGGACGTTCCTGACCCGTACGTAGAGAGTCCTCGCCATAGAGAGCCTTCAACTCATCCAGACGGGCCTTTGAGGCAGTGGCCTCCTGACTCTGGGGAAAACGCCGGATCACATCGTTGTAGTAGATGCTGGCTGCCTTAAAATCTTTGGAGAAATCGTAGAAACGGGCGACTCGGAGTGTGTCGGCGGACTCTTTGTTCAGCATCGATTTCATATTCTCACCAGCCTGCTGGACTTTTTCGCTGTTGGGATACTGAAGAAGAAAATCCTGATAGTTATTCTGTGCCTCCTTGAGAGCTGACAGGTCCTGCGACTTACCCGTCATCCCGAGGCGTTGATAGACGTAGGCAATCTGATACTGGGCGTTGTGGCATGCAGGACTGTTCGGATATTTATTAAGCACTTTCTGGTATTCAGCGATGGCTTCCTTCGCTTTTCCCTGCTTCTCCATGGCAAGACCAAGATTAAACTGAATGATTCCGGCGCGCTTGCTATACGGAGAAACCTTGAGAATAGCCGTATACATCTCTTCGGCTTTCTCCATAGAGGGGGTCATGGGTATGCCGAGGAATTTCACCTTAAGCCCCTTTAGAAAAGCATTGGCGATAGTAATCTGTTCGGCAACCGAGTCTTCAAAATTCGGGGTCTCGGGGTATTTTTTCAAAAGCGTCTGATATTCGTTGAAGGCAGCTTCGAAATCCCCTTTACCCTGCAACTGTTTGGCCAGTTTGTATTGGGCGGTCGGGGCCTCTTTGCTCTTTGGATAACTGCGGGCAATGTAGCGGTAGGTCTTGATGGCGTTTTCGGTATCGCCCGAATCGACAAGGGCGTCTGCTGCCGCCAACTGATCGGGAGTCAGTCCCTTGGGAGCGAAGTTGTTGGTTGCAGGTTGGGATTTCACCAATCCCTCGGACTGCGCTTCCAGACGACCGACAACCATAAAAAAAGGAATCATGGTCAGTGAAGCCGACAAAAAAAGGCGCTGGCTGCGGAAGATAAATCCAAAGTTGATCATTCTGATCTGATGACGCTAGGGAAACAGCCCCTCCATCGTCAAGAAAGGGGATTATCACGAAAAGTGAAGGTTTCGAAGTATCTTAAAATCCCCAAGTGAGGACTGGATAATTCCATCAATTGAGTCTTAATGAATAGGATTCTATTTTTTCCAAGAGGCATGAAATCGACCACAAAAAAACACACCATTCCCAATCGAGAGAGGATCATGGAAGCCTACATGGAAGAGCTTCAGAATAGTGGTCACCCGCCGGTCTCAGTCAGAAGACTCTGTCAGGATCTTGATCTCTCCGAGAAGGATTTCTACAGGGAGTTCACGTCGTTGAATATGGTTGAAAAACACTTCTGGAAAGATTGGATGGAGAGTCTCGTCACGGCGGTCACCTCAGGCAAGGAATGGAGTGCATTCTCGTCCAAGCAGCGCTATCTCGCTTTTCTCTTCGCATTCGCCGGAAAAGCTCTGGAATGCAGGTCCCTTCTTGAACAGCGTTTTGGACAGCTCACCTGCTTTTGCAGCCCGAATTCTCTCGAGGGGCTGAAAAAGATTTTTAAGATTTTCGTCTCGGATCTCGTGAACCATGGCGTCGACAACGGCGAAATCGCACCGCGTGGGATAGTGGGATCCCTCTATCCCGAGGTTCTCTACATACACTGGCGCAGTGTCCTTAACTACTTCCTCAAAGATGAGAGTCACGGATTTGAACGTACAGATGCCTTCATTGAGAAGACGGTCGAATTTGCTTTTGACCTACTAAGCACTCAGGCGATTGACTCCGCAGCAGATCTTGCAAGGTTTGTCCTTCCCCAGCTTGCGCACTTCGGGGACAAGAATTGAAAAAAAAGATCACACCCTCTAAATCCGATATTCCAAGCAAGGAGCAGGCGGATAAAAAGGGTAAGTCTCCGGCCTCGTTGTCTCAAGAGTCGATCAGGAGCACTCCGATCAGTCGCATGGCGGCACTGGGAGGGACGGGAGCAAAGGTTGGCATCAATTACCTCAAGTATTACGGCAAGAGAGTGATGGCGGGGAGCGATGATTCCACGGAGGAAAAACATGCGCGTAAACTGGATGAGGAGAATGCCTCCACCATCTATGAGACCTTCAGCAAACTGAAGGGAGGACCGCTTAAACTCGCCCAGATGCTAAGCATCGACAAAAACCTTCTACCCACCGCCTACGCAAACCAATTTGTGCAGGCTCAATATTCAGTCCCTCCCCTCTCCTACCCGCTCGTGGTGCGGACATTCTGCCGAGAATTCGGCAAGGAACCGCTGGATATTTTCGATCGCTTCGACCGTGAAGCGGCGCATGGGGCATCGATCGGACAGGTCCACAAAGCATCTCTCAAGGGTTTGGATTACGCCGTTAAAGTCCAGTATCCGGGCGTTGCGGAAAGCCTCAAAAGCGATCTCAGGGTCATCAAACCGATCGCCCTGAGAATTCTGGGTCTCAGACATCGTGACGTGGAGAAATATTTTCAGGAGGTTGAGACCCGACTTCTTGAGGAGACCGACTACGGATTGGAATTGGAGCGCTCCCTCCATCTCTCCAAAGCTTCGGCCCATCTGCCGAACGTGCGCTTTCCTGAATACCATCCCGAACTCTCTTCACGCCACATTCTAAGCATGAGATGGATCGATGGCATACCACTTGACCGATTTGCCGATGGAGAAACCTCTCAAGAAAAGAGGGACCTGATCGGGCAGGCCCTTTGGGATTTTTACAGCCATCAGGTCCATGACCTGAATCTCTTCCATGCGGACCCTCACCCCGGCAACTTCCTTGTTTCCGATGGAATGCTCTGCGTCCTGGATTTTGGATGCACGAAACAGATCACGAAGGAGTTCTATCGCAAGCAGTTCCGTTTCCTTGATCCAAATCTCCCCAAGAATCCAGCCCTTCTTGAAGAGGCTCTCCGGGATCTCAAGGTCATCATCCCCAGCGACACCGGCAAGGAGATCCATCAGATCATGATGCTTTGCCGCACATGGTTGGACCTTCTGGCTCTTCCCTTCCGTTCCGAAAGATTCAACTTCGGAGATCCGGGATTCCTCAAGTCGATTTACGATCTTGGAGAGGAAAACCGTAAAGCTGACAACCTGCGGACCATGAAAGGGGAACGTGGATCTCCCGACACGATCTACGTCAATCGGGCCTTCTTTGGGCTCTACAGCCTACTGGGGAGATTGCGCGCTCAGGTTTCGATTTCACTCCCAGACTGGCTCAGGTAAAAAAGGCAAAACACCCGGAAAGACAAAAAACCGTTACCCGGTTGTCTGATCCTGAGCTTCTTTGATTCGTTTTAGTTCTTGGTCGAAGAGAGACCAAGCCCCAGCCATCCCACTCCGGCAAACACCAATTCAATTCCAAGAAAGAGCCCCAACATATAGAGTCCCGTGGCAGGCCATTGGGAAATGATTAAAGCACCGAGGATAATGGAGATAGCCGCGCTAAAGAGGATCCATCCGGCACCCTTGTGATGGCGCATCTTGAAGGCAAGGAACATGCGGAAAAGTCCGCCAAAAAGAATCGCCCACCCGAGAAACAGAGTAAAGGCAATGGCAGCCTTAAAAGGATGTGCTATAAAAACATATCCTGCCACTCCGTAGGCAATGGCGACAACTACATACCAGAGATGGCTTTTCCACCCGTGAATGGTAAAAAGTTTGATCAGCTGAAAAGCACAGGCAAACATAAGAATGAAGCCGATGAAGGTTGCCACGGCCGCCGTGGAGACGAGTTGATCTCCCAAAGCAAACATTCCCAACAGGATCATGGCAATGCCGCCAGCGATGGCCCACGCACGGGAGACAGGAGGAACTGGAAGGACCGGCAAGGTGGATGAGTTGTTTTCCATAAATGATTTCAACACTTATGATGGCGCCCCCTCATTCTGGCAAGGTGAAAGCGGCCTGCCAAAGGATTCGGATAGCAGTGTCTTACTGCTCGCCTGATTTGGCAGGAGTCGGAGAGTTCGTCGCCCTTGCCGCCTGCTGGGACTGGATCTGCGTGGCCAGGTTCTGAGCGGCCTGCTGGAGCCCGGTCAGAGGAACCCAACCGATCAGATTTCCCTGCTGACCGGTCGATTTATCAGCGAAGGATGCGGCATTGAGAAGTCGTGACTCGGAAGTTTTGGTGTTATACTCAAGCACCGAAAAGACCTGCTTGTCTGCAATCGTCAAGACGACAGGAACACACTGAAAAATACCGGGTTGCGAAAGAGTGGGTGACTGGTCAGATAGAACTGACTTCTTTGAACAAGCTGAGAAGGAAATGCAGACAACCATGGACAAAACGAAAAAACTAAATGACTTCATTCAAAAAAACCTACCGAGGGCTGCATGATTCGCAAGATTAATTGGAGCGTCATCAGAGAACTTTCGACTCGAAGGCAACTCACGCAAATGATCCAAAATCAATCCTGAAGTTCAATGAAATCACAAGTTCATCTGTTGAGATTCATGAAAGTTGCTTGAGGCCGGGTAATGACTCAGAAAGAGTCTGGACATGAACCCTTTTTTTTCCCAATTGGGACAATCCGTTTACGATCTCTGGAAGGCCAAGGATTTTCGGCCGGCTTTATTCCCTGAAATTGCAAAAACCTGCCTTCAGAAATTCGCTCCCTCAAAACGTGTTGATCTGGACGATCTGATTAGCAACTTCCTGTTGGATGACAGGCAACCCTACCAGACCTCCTCGGGATTTGGACAACCTGAGTTGATCGTTTATGAGAACACTCGCTTTTACATCCAGATTTTATTCTGGCTCGACGGGACAACCGATATTCACCAGCACGGTTTTTCAGGTGCATTTCATGTGCTGGCCGGTTCCAGCATCCATTCCTCTTTCAACTTCACTCAGATCACACCGGTAACGTCCCACTTCCAGTTGGGTGATCTGAAACTGAAAGAGACACAACTTTTGGAAACGGGCACAACGGTCATGATTCACTCGGGTCCGTCTTGCATCCATTCACTTTTCCATCTGGAAACACCTTCGGTCACCGTGGTGATTCGCACCCACTCCGATCCCGGATCGGATCCCCAGTTCACCTACCTGCCCCCGCACGTCGGATTGGACCCTGTGAACAACGACGCTCTCACCACCCGAAGGAAACAACTGCTCGATGTGCTGGAGGCAGCGGGTAACGAGGACTATGGCCCGATCGTTGTCAAAATGCTCAAGGAATTGGATTTTGAACGAGGTTTTTTTATTCTTCAAAATTGTGTCTCCACGCTTCGCAATCTTGGATGCTGGGAAAAAGCATGGGCGGTTTTCCTGCGCAAACACGGCCCAATGGCCCTGCCTGTCCTGCCAACTCTTGAGGAAATCATCAGAAGGGATGGCATTGCCGCTCTTAGGGCATCCGTCGAGGATGTGGAGCATCGCTTCTTTCTGGCACTCCTCCTGAATGTCGGAAACCGGGAGGATATCCTTAAAATCATATCCTCGAGGTTTGAAGGATCACCACTTGCAACGATCTCCCGATGGGGTGAGGAGTTACTAAGGATCACCGAATCCGGAACCTGGCTGGTGGATGCGCTCTTCCCTAGCGAGATCGGGAATGACGAGACGCGCCATCAGGGGGTTTTTCTGGCGGCCATGAATCATTTCATTTGCGGTCAAAAACCATCTCCAGAATTGAGAAGGCTCTCAAAAACCGACCTCGAATCCTTGGGGCAGAGCTTGCATGATTCGAGTTGGCGCAATCTTCTTCCTGAAAAAAGATCTTCCTCGTCAAAAAAATAGGTCGTTTTTTCTTACAAAAATCTTCCCGGGTCTCATGGGCAAGAGACTTCTCATTTGCTCGCGCAAAGGATAGATACAACGACAATGATCAGAAGCGTCCTTTATCTCCTGCTTGGAACAATCATGGTTCCCTCATTGAGTGCCATCTCCACGGAGTCATGGGAGAGCAGTCTGACAGATCATCAGAAAGAGGATTTGCTTTCTGGAAAACAGGTAATGATCGAGGTGGATATTCCGGGAAAACCCTGGCCGTGTTTCACAATCCACAAACTTGTCGATGCGACTCCTGAGGATGTGGCTGCAGTGTTCTGGAATTGTGAACTTGCTCCCGCCTACGTTCCGAACTGCATCTCCGTGAAGATTATTTCGCGCCCAAGTCCCGGGATTATCGAGGCTGAATACACACTTAAAATGCCTTTTTTTCTGCCGAACGAAATTTATTTGTCTCGGAACGAACTGACCTCCCCAACCACGGGAAGCTACAAAATCTCCTGGCATGTCGATCAATCCCGCTACATTCGAAAATCCATCGGAAACATTCTCCTGCAACCAGCCCGTAATGGAACTCTGATCAGCTACACCAATTTTGTGGAACCAAGCAGCAAGTTTTCCCGTCTGCTGCGTTCCAAGGCAGGCGAGGAGGTGATGGCCAGTGTCGGAGCACTCAAGCGGCAGATCATGAATGAGTCTCATCAGCCATCCCCTCTCCTGTTGAAACAGGTTGAAGATCTCCGCCTTTCCCTTCAAGTCCCGCCACCAAAGAGGCCTATCCAGTAACATTGCAGACGCTTCCAAACTTTTCGAATGCGTCATGGGTCGTCGCGATTATTGCGGCCCTATGCATCGGCTTTACCAAAGCAGGTTTTGGGGGCTTCGGGGTCGTGGCCGGGTTGCTGATGGCTCAGATTCTTCCCCCTAAGGAATCGACTGGAGCCGTCCTTCCCATGCTTTTGGCTGCGGACCTGATGGCAATCTGGAGTTATCACAAGCATGTGGCCTGGGCCGATTTCTGGAAGCTTTTACCGACAACCTTTGTCGGTCTGATTTCGGGATGGGCGCTCATGAGCAGGATCCCCGGCGCGGCTTTCGGTCATGTTCTGGGTTGGATGATCCTAGGCATGATGGCTCTCGTGATCTGGCAAAGGTTTGACAATCGGATTCTGTCGAGTGTGATGCATCATCCCACACTTGTTTCGATTTCGGGATTTCTGGCAGGTATCACGACGATGATGGCCAATGCAGGCGGGCCTGCGATGAGCTTCTATCTTTTGGGAAAGCGTTTTGACAAAATGGCTTTTGTTGGAACCTGCGCGTGGTTTTTCTTTGTCACCAACATGACCAAGTTGCCGTTGAGTTGGAGTCTGGGGCTGATTTCAAAAAACTCGCTTCATCTCAATCTTGTTCTCGTTCCTGCGGTGGCGGTGGGAATGATCAGCGGGCGTCTGATGCTGGGAAGAATCCCCCAGCAACCTTTCGAGTGGTTGGTCATTGTCATGGCCACGGGTTCCGCGATTAAGCTGATTCTGGGATAGTGGATCCTTCAGGAACCCGGGAATTTCCTCAAACCTCATGCGATAAAGTCTTATCCTTCTGATTCCGCCGGGGTTTTGTGGGAAGTGGATCTCTCAGTGACTGGAAAATTGCGATTTCATCCCTGCTCGCAGGTGGCTATCCTACAATCCCCTATGTCACGTATCGCCGAAGAGAGCATCCAGCGAGTCGCCGATGCAAGCGATATTGTGGAGATCATCGGCGGCTATTTCCCCCTGAAGCGAGCCGGGACAAATTTTCGAGCCATCTGCCCATTTCACAAGGAAAAGAGTCCCTCCTTTCATGTAAATCCTTCGAGGCAGACGTTCCACTGTTTTGGCTGCGGTGCGGGGGGCGGGGTTTTTCGTTTTTTAATGGACTACGAGCATCTTGATTTTCCAAGCGCCGTTCGCAAACTCGCACAACGGGTCGGCATTCAAATTGCCGAGGATCTTGATCCCAAAGGAAACGCCCTCCGTGATCAACGAAGTCGTCTTCTGGAACTTCACCGAGAGGCCACGGCATGGTTTCATCTCAATCTTCTCAGGACCAAGTCTGCGGAACATGCTCGGGCTTATCTTAAGCAGAGGGGGCTCACCAAGGAGATCTCGGTCGGATGGCAGCTTGGATACGCCCCTTTGGGGTGGGATGTTTTCAGGGACTGGGCTCTTGGCAGAGGATTCTCCCGCGAGGAACTCCTTCTGGGGGGGATGATGACCGCAAAGGAGGGTGAAACGCAGGGTGGTTACGACCGTTTTAGAGACAGGCTGATGTTTCCTATCCGCAACGACTATGGGGATGTCATCGGATTCAGCGGACGCATTCTGAACGACTCACAAAAAGAGGCGAAATACGTAAATTCTCCGGAAACACCGATCTTCTCGAAGGGAAGGATTCTTTTTGGACTCGATAAGAGCAAACGCTCACTGATCGAATCAGGAGAGGCCGTTGTCTTGGAAGGACAAATCGATCTGATTTCGGCATTCGAGCATGGTGTCACTAATGGCGTGGCACCACAGGGAACAGCTTTCACCACGGATCAGGCAAGGTTGCTCAAAAGATTCGTGGAGAGGGTGATCCTTTGTTTTGACTCTGACACAGCAGGACAAAACGCCGTGGAACGCTCACTGCCCGCACTGCTCGGAGCTGGAATCGAGGTCCGTGTGGCACGACTTCCTCAAGGTGAAGATCCCGACTCGCTCATTCGCAACCAAGGAGTCGAGGCCTTTAGAAATCAAATCCGGGAGGCAACGGACTTTTTCGATCACACCATTGATTCTGCCATCCGGACATCCAAGGATCCCCTGTCGCCCCGTGAAAGAGCAACTCTTGCAAATAAACTGGGAGCTTACCTAATCCAGCTTCCGGACACGGCACTCCGTGAAACAACGACGGCCCATGTGGCTTCAAGACTAGGTCTCTCAGTCCGCTCTCTTTTGGAAAGTGCCTCCAAAAATCCACTGCCCCCACTTCTGGATAACGAGATGGATAAAGTTGTCAAAGGGTCTGAAAGGATAACCAGAGCTTCCGCCTCAACGGAACTAATTTGTCGACTGGCCATCCTGTCACCGGATGTCAGGCATTGGTTGCGTATCCAAAAGAACTTCAGCCCCTTGGAACTGGATCCGGAACTTTCACTTCTGGAGGAACTGATGTCCCATTTGAGGGAGGACGAAGAGTTCTCTACGGCCACATTCCTGCCCAGGCTTCCTTCGCATCTCGAAGCATTAGTCAGTAGTTGGGAGTTGGAGGCGCTGCCCCCCCATCCGTTGCAAGCCGCTCAGGATTCCTTCAAGGGACTGCGTCTGGCTGATCTGAAAAGACAGCAGTCAACCATCACCCTCGAACTCAGAAAAGAGGGCCTGTCCCTCGAAAAAATGGCCTCCATTCAGAAAGACATCCTTGACCTGCAGGGAAAGATCAACGATCTTTCCGCCCCTGTGCAACAGGATCCAACCTTGCTCCGTTGAAAAAATCCACCAAAACTTCCTCTAGCCGGAAACCCTCCGGAAAGCCCGCCAGACCTGCCACCAAAGCCAAAAAGGCAGTGTTAAAAAAGGCGCCTCTCAAAACAATCAAGCCCAAAGCCCTCTCCAAGGGCGGTTTGAAGACGTCCAAATCCGCGGACGTATCGGCGAAAAAGGTTGCTTCGCAAAAGCCCGTTAAAAAGCCCGTCAAAACTTCGCCTAAAACAGTGCAATCACCCGCGAAGAAAGTCACTGAACCAAAGGGTAAATCCTTAACTCCAAAGAATTCCGTAGTAGGAAAACAAACTCAGGAAAAAGAACCGGTCAAAAAGGAAAAAACCGGACTATCCCTCTCCATCTCGGGTGCCGTTCCCGCCAATGCAAACGAGATGCAAAAGCTTCTCAAGGAGAAGGTCCGGGAATTGCTTAAACTTGCTAAAGAGCAGGGCTACATAACCTTTGAAGATCTGGATGAGCATCTCCCCGAAGGCTTGAATGATCCCGAAACGATTGATTCGATCCTCTCACAACTCCGCGCCGTTGAGGTGGATATCATTGATGCCTCGGAAGTGGATCGGGTCAAAGAGGTCAAGAAAGACGATGAGGACGACAAGGACAAGGATCGTGACGATAAAGAGGAAAAAGCCGACGGTCGCCTGGATATCCTCGACGACCCTGTCCGAATGTATCTCAAACAGATGGGTCAAGTCCCCCTTCTCTCAAGGGAACAGGAAGTAGAGATCTCAAAAAGAATCGAGGAAGCAGAGATCAGGATGCAGGACGAACTGTATCGATTCGGCTTCATTGCGCATGCCCACATGGACATGGCCCAGCGTCTCCTAGACTCCCGTGAGCGTTTTGACCGTGTCATTCAGGACAAAAAGATCGAGAGCAGGGAGCGTTATTTGAAGCTTCTACCCCGTCTCAGCCAGCAACTGCAACGTCTGGCGGACAATGTCTCCGATCATTTCGTCCAAAAGATTGCTCCGACAAAGAAAAACCCTACTCCAAAGGATCAGGAAGTCTTCGTCAAACAGATCGAGGAAGTCGTCAAGATTTACCCCAAGTTTTATTTTAAATCAAAGATCGTTGAGGACTTCGTTACCCATGCGGACGACCACCTCAAGAGTCTGATTTCTCTTCGTGACGAGCACGATAAGCATGCCTTGAAGAAAAATCCGGATCCTCAGCACAAGAGGCACGTTGCCTCACTGGCTGCTCAAGTCGATGAGGCCCACCGCCGGAACTGGATGACAATCGATCAATTTCATGAGCGGCACCGCACGCTGAAGAAACATTACCGGGAAGCCCTCAGAGCCAAGACCGAGATGGTGGAAGCCAATCTCCGCCTTGTGATCTCGATTGCCAAAAAATACACCAACCGCGGACTCTCCTTCCTCGACCTGATCCAAGAGGGAAACATGGGCCTCATGAAGGCGGTTGAGAAGTTCGAATATCGTCGCGGTTACAAATTCTCCACCTATGCAACATGGTGGATTCGTCAGGCGATCACACGATCCATCGCAGATCAGGCCCGCACGATCCGTATTCCGGTACACATGATCGAGACGATCAACAAGCTCATCCGAGTCCAGAAGCAACTTGTTCAGGAATACGGTCGGGAACCATCAGCAGAAGAGATCGCCGATGAAATCCAACTTCCGGTGGGGCGTGTCCAAGCCGTTCTCAAGATGGCCCAGCAACCGATTTCATTACAGGCCCCGGTAGGAGACAGTGACGACACGAGCTTCGGAGATTTCATCGAGGACAAATCGGCGGATAATCCGGCTGATATGGCGGCCATCGTACTGCTCAAGGAGAAGATCAAGGATGTCCTTGATTCCCTTACGGAACGCGAACGCCAGGTGCTCGAACAGAGGTTTGGCCTTGTGGACGGATATTCCCGGACTCTCGAAGAGGTCGGCAAACAGTTCAAGGTAACTCGTGAGCGTATCCGCCAGATCGAGGCCAAAGCGCTTCGCAAGATGCGTCATCCGACTCGTCTCCGTCAGCTTGAGGGCTTCCTTGAGCCGAAGGACATGTAGGAATCTCCTAGTTGTAATAAAAAAAAGGGGATCCCCTACCCCTTTTTTGCGACTTTTTCCGTTTTTTGGTGTTCTAAGAAATAAGAAGTTTATGTCAGAAAGGCATCTTAATCACGAACACCAGCAGGAAACGGAGGAAGGAAATGATCTCCTCTGGAATTTACTTGGCAGGGCAAAGAACTCCAAGTCGGTGAAACCAAGCCCATGGTTTGTGACGAGGACCGTCGCAATGGCAACCTCTGCACCTCAATATTCCCATCTTTTTTGTCACTTCCACAAGTTCATTGGCGGAATTTTCCCCAACAATAGTCTCCTGCTCCACAGTTTAAGGATCACGATGATCAGCGGTCTTTCCGCAACCCTATTGTTCACTTTTCATGGTTATGTCTTCCCTCAACGCTCAGAAAAAGCACATCAGCCACAAATTGCCTCCGGACAGATTGGAATAAAAATGTCCACAGCTCACCCTTGGGCATCTCCCTCTTTTGTCTCCACGGAAGAAGATTTCAAGGACCACATCGAACTCTTGACCTCCACGGATTGAAAGAGGTCACTTGAGAAACTACCTATCCCCCAAAGAGGGTGGAAATTGGTTTTTTGTCTACTCCGCGACCAAAACAGGCGTTTGCAGCGTGACATATTTGTAAATGGTCCCGGCCATCTCGAGAGGGAGGCGGATACAACCGTGGGAGGCCGGATATCCGGGCAGGATTCCAGCATGTAAACCGACTCCCGCAGGAGTTAAGCGCATAAAGTATTTCATCGGCGCCCCGCGGAAATGGGTTCCGCTTGGGGCTGAGTTCAACCTGCTGCTGACTCCGGAACGGACTGTATGTCCAAGGCTGTCGACAAATTCCCCATAGAGTGATGAGTAGTGATTGGGATCCTTTTCCAGGATGACGAATTCTCCCGAGGGTGTCCATCCATGTCGACGCCCCGAGGAAATCGGTGTCTCGATGGCAATCCGACTGCCACTCATGAGATAGGCACGTTGCTTGGAAAGAATGACGATAAGTCTGAACGACCCGGGTGGAGCCTTTGAGAGAACTTCGGGAAATACTTTTCCCGGTTCCTGAGCATTGATCAACTGGGAAGCCGGTTTCATACTTGCATACTTTTCACCGTCAGCAGTCGTAGCGTGCGAAGAAAGCACGATGGAAGTTACGATCATCGAAACAAGAATCGAAAGCCAGGCACTCTGCGTATTCATCTCCCTGCAAATTATCATCGATAAAGCCTTGCAGGGAAAGTTATCATCTAAGGAGCAATGCGAATCTCCCGGGCTTTTTAAACCCCTCCTTGCGAAAAACGGATGATCGAGCATCTCTACATACACATCCCTTTTTGCCCCAACATTTGCCCTTATTGTGCCTTTTACAAGGAGTCTGCCGGGCGCGAGCGCGTGGAGAAATTCCTGGAGGCCCTCTTGAAGGAGGCTGATCATTGGTCAGACAGGCTGAGACCACGGACAGTATTCTTCGGAGGCGGCACACCCAGCGCTCTCTCAGTACCCCAATTCGAAAAACTTCTCTCGGGCTTGCAATCCAGATTGGATCTCAGCGGACTCGAGGAATGGACTATCGAAATGAACCCGGCCACGGTTTCCTCGGAGAAGGCGGATCTGCTCCGTAATTCGGGCATCAACAGGATCAGCATGGGAGTCCAATCATGGGACAATGAGGTCCTAAAAGCGCTTGGTCGGACTCATGATGCCAAAAAAGCCTTGGAATCCTTCGATATCCTGAGGGCTGCAGGATTCGACAATCTCTCCATCGATCTGATATTCGGAGTGCCCGGACAATCACTCGATTCATGGCGCGAATCCCTTGAACAGAGCATCCTGATGTCACCCGAACACCTCTCGGCTTACGGGCTCACCTATGAAGAGGACACGGATTTCTTCCAAAAGTTGGGACGTGGTGAAATGACCCCCGACGAAGGCCTGGAAGCCGACCAATTTGAGCTGACTCGGGAACTCTTGGCTCCTTCGGGATACCGTCAGTATGAACTCTCCAATTATGCATACGAAGGACGCGAATCCCTCCACAATTCAGCTTATTGGTCGGGTGCCGACTATCTGGGACTCGGCCCAAGTGCCTTCTCGACGGTCGGTTCCTTGCGCTGGCGCAACATCAGGGAGACGGGAATCTACAGTGAATCAACCCTTCAGGGCAGAACGGGTGTCGATTTTGAGGAAGAGGTGACAAATGCCATGAAATTTTCCGAGAGAGCCGCCTTCGGGATGAGGACTCTTCGGGGGATCTCCTTAGAGGATGCCGCTGCATGGGAGGGGCCTCTCAGGGAGGCCCAACATCACGGCCTGGTCAATCTTTCCGAAGACCGCTGGATCTTGACCCGAAAAGGGAGGCTACTTGCCGATAACGTGGCCGAGATCTTCGTGTGAAAGAGTTTGATCTGATTGTCGTGGGAGCTGGGCCGGGGGGGAGCACTTGTGCAGCTCTCTGTGTAGAGAACGGTGGAAAGGTCTTGATCCTGGAGGCGTGCAAGTTTCCAAGGGATAAAGTCTGCGGTGACTGCCTTAATCCCACGGTATGGCCGATCCTTGAACAACTCGGTCTTGCCTCGGCAGTTCGATCGCTTCCCTCAACCACACCCGCAGCAATGCGCTTTTCTGTTTCCGGTCATCGTGAGGTCGAAATACCAACGACTGCACCCTCCGATGAGCACTCCTATCACGAAGAGAGAGTCGTCAGGCGCAGGGATTTCGATGCCTTGCTTGCGGCCAGAGCTGTCGAACTTGGGGCTGTGCTTAAAGATGGAACCCCCGTAACAGGACTGCGTCATGAATCAGGAATATGGGAGGTAATGGTTGCTTCGGGTGAAATCTTCCGTGCCCCCCGGGTTGTCGCTGCCGATGGACGCAATTCAGTCATCGCAAGGCATCGGCGATTCTACGCATCGGAAGCGATCGATCGTCGCATCGGCATGCAGACCCACCTTCCCCACCCCGTCGGTTATGATGGGACTCTCTCCATGCGCTTTTATCGCCATGGATACGGAGGTATCGCCGATCTGGGAGGGGGATTGGCCAATCTCTGTCTCGTCGCGAACAAGAACTCCATGAAGGAACTCCGCAGGGAGGTCGAAGATCATTTTGGCATCCATGACCGTGTCGTATGGCGGAGCATCACCCCCATTGCAAGAGCACAGGCCAAGGAACCAGCCCGCGACGGAATTTATCTTTGCGGGGATGCCGCCCGCGTTGTGGAGCCCTTCACAGGAGAAGGCATCTCCTATGCCCTGCGAAGCGGAGCACTCCTTGCACGTATCCTGAGCGAATCAAACGGACTCAATACCCCTCCTTCGCGGCATCAGGACGAGATCTACCGCCTTGCACACGGAAAACTCTATGGGAAGAGCATCTGGATCAACCGGTTGACACGATTTCTCTCAGAGCATCCCGGCGTTGCCCAATCGCTCGGTCCACTTCTTTTGAAATATCCCGCATTACTTGGCTTCCTCACCAAAAAAGTCCTCAACAATCAAACCAGAGGTTCCAAATGTCGGGAATCCCATTGAATTTACCCAAAAAAAACCCTTCTATCTCATTAGTCATGTCTGTTGAAATTCTCTCCCGTATCCAATTCGCGCTGACCGTCTCCTTTCACTTCCTCTACCCGCCGATGACCATCGGACTGGGAATGATGCTGGTGATCATGGAGGGGCTCTATCTCAAGACCAAGAATCCCCTCTTCCATCAACTGGCTCATTTCTGGACCAAGATCTTCGGACTGATCTTCGCCATAGGAGTCGCCACGGGGATTGTCATGGAATTTGAATTCGGAACAAACTGGGCAGCCTACTCCCGTTTTGTAGGTGATATTTTTGGAAGTGCATTGGCCGCCGAGGGAATCTTCGCCTTCTTTCTCGAGTCCGGATTCCTTGCCCTGCTTCTCTTTGGATGGGACAAAGTGGGGCCCAAGACACACTTCTTTGCAACGTGCATGGTCTGTCTGGGGTCTCATTTCAGTGCCATCTGGATCTTGATCGCCAACTCCTGGATGCAGACCCCCGCAGGGTTCCACCTTGAGAGGATCACAGGTTCAACCCACGTGCGACTCCCTGAGGGTTACATCGTCAAGGCGTCGGATCTTGGTCATGTCAGGGCCGTTGTAGATAATTTCTGGGGGATGATTTTCAACCCCTCCTCTATGAACAGGATCTCCCACGTGGTTTTAGGTGCCTGGCTAGTGGGTGCTTTTCTCGTCATGAGCATTTGTGCTTGGTATCTGCTCAAGGGGCGTTTCACGACATTCGCCAAGACATCGATGACCGTTGCCGCCTGCTTCGCCGCATTCACCACCGTTCTACAATCAATCAGTGCGGACGCAACCGCTCGAGGGGTAGTCAAAAATCAACCGATCAAACTCGCCTCCATGGAGGGAGTTTACGAGACGCATGATTACACCCCGATGACACTGTTCGGTTATGTCGACACGAAGAAGCAGGTGGTCCATGGCCCCCAAATTCCCGCTCTTCTGAGTTTTCTCTGCTTTCATAACTTCAAACAACCGGTGCAGGGACTCCTCTCTATGCCTAGTGATGAGTTCCTAGCAGCCCGAAATCCTGGGCTCTCAAGCGAGAAACTTGCTGAGATCAGACCCAGTTATTGGCCGATGGTTCAGGCGGTTTTCCAAACCTATCATATCATGATCTGTGTCGGATCAGCAGTCTTTGGCCTCTCCTTCCTTGCTCTCACCCTTCTCTGGCGAGGATGGCTCTTCAGAACGGACAATCCTCTCATTCGCTTCCTTCTCTGGATTTATGTCTTTGCGGTCATTGCCCCCCAGGTCTGCATGCAGGCTGGATGGTTCACAGCCGAGATGGGGCGCCAGCCCTGGATTGTCTACAACATGCTCAAGACATCCGACGGACTCTCTCGAGCCGTTCAGGCCAACCAAGTGGTCTTCTCCATCATCCTTTTTTCACTGATCTACACCCTCCTTTTCATCACGTTCCTCTATCTACTGAACAGTAAGATCCAGCACGGACCTGATGACGACGTGGATCATCACACCAAGGCGATCGGAGTCTCATCCGATACATCGGATATTGCCGGAGATCTCTTCTCCCGCAAGGGTCGCGCATCCAACCAAAAATAAACGATCCGCGCCATGCACCAACTTCAGCACATCCCCCTCCTGAACAGCATTTGGTTCGTTCTTGTCGGCATCTTACTGACGGGTTACGCCATCCTTGATGGGTTTGACTTCGGTGTCGGCATCCTTCACCTCTTCGTGAAGAAGGATGAGGATCGCCGCATTCTCCTGAACTCTATCGGCCCCGTCTGGGATGGTAATGAGGTCTGGCTTGTCACGGGAGGAGGAGCCCTCTTTGCGGCATTTCCCGGTGCTTATGCCACTGTCTTTTCAGGATTCTATAACGCCTTCATGCTACTATTGGTGGCTCTCATTTTTCGCGCTGTGTCCATCGAGTTTCGGAGCAAGGAACCAAGTTTTGCCTGGCGTCAGTCGTGGGATATCGCCTTCAGTAGTGCGAGTTTCCTTGCGGCCCTGCTGATCGGAGTGACGATGGGAAATATCACCCGAGGGATCCACTTAGACTCCCAAGGTGACTATGTCGGTAGTTTCATCGACTTGCTTAACCCTTATTCTCTCCTGCTAGGCGTCACTGTGGTTGCCCTCTTTGCGATGCATGGCTCGATCTTCCTTGTCCTCAAGACCGAGGGAGAACTTCAGTCCACCATCAAGGGATGGGTTCCGCGTCTCATTGCGATCTTTCTTGTGCTCTTTCTCTGCTTCAATGCGGCAACCTTCTTTGAGTGTCCCGATCTTGTCACCACAATGATCAAACGTCCCTATGGTTTTGCTGTATTGGCCCTTGATATTGCCGCTGCGATCTCTATCGGCCTGATGGTCAAACGCGGATATGAATTCGGCGCCTTCCTGATGTCCTCACTCACCATGGTCCTCCTGATGGCCGTCTTGGGAATCTCCTACTTCCCAAACATCGTGATGTCGATGCCGGATCCGGCCAATAGCCTCACGATCACGAACTGCTCCTCCTCTCACAAGACTCTCGGGTATATGTTCATCATCGCCTGCATTGGAGTCCCGATTGTCCTAGCCTACACGGTAAGCATCTACTGGATCTTCCGGGGTAAGACCCGTTTGGGACACGTCGGATACTAGTTAGGACTTCAGGACTCTTCGGTCGCACCATAAGATCCTAAGTTTATTTATTCGAATGGCGGTGTAGTCCAACGGCAGAGACAAGCGACTTAAAATCGCTCCAGTGTGGGTTCGAGTCCCACCACCGCTACGAGGATCATTTGACCAAGCATCCGAGAAAATGCTTGGTCCTATTATCTTGTCGAATATTGACCCTCGTAAGATAGTTTTATCGTTAACACCCATCTATCTGCTTATGACATTTCCTTCGATGGCTTCGAAAAGCGGTAAAGTTAACGGTAAAGAGCGAATCGCAATCGTTGACAGCCAACCTTCAAGCCGGATCGGCCTCTCCCATTTCATCAAGAAGATTGGTCGTTGGGAGATTGCCTGGTCGAGCGCCACAGCTAATGAGGCGATGGAGAAAATCTGCAATGATCAACCGGATCTCATGATCCTTGAGATACAACTGATCGGAAAAGATGGCCTGGAATTCATCAAAACCCTGATGCCACTGTATCCCACTTTGAAAATCATGGTTCACTCCGCGCACAGTGAGGACTTTTATGCAGAGCGGTGCCTCAAGGCCGGAGCAATGGGTTATTTGCACAAGATGGAACCGATGGGTCATTTCGAAAAGGCCGTTGAAAAGGTTCTCCGTGGTGAACTCTATATCAATCCACGAATTGCAAAGCAGGCACTCCAGGCGGCTGTGTGCCAATCGGAAAGTCTGAAAGGCGACGATCACAATCTCCATAACCTGACGGATCGTGAACTAGAAATCATGATCCTGATGGCCGAAGGGCAATCCTGTAATGATTCAGCTGAAAAACTCAAAATCAGCCCCCGCACGGTTCAAGTCCACCGCAACAATATCCGTCTCAAGATCGGCTTGGAAAGTTCACTGCAACTTCATGCGTATGCGGTTCACTTCTACGGGAGGGACACCTCAATCGCTTAGGAAGACGCACTCCCGAGAAAACGTTCCGCCTTCATGAAAGCAACTTTCGCGGACAAAGGTATCACTCAAGAATCAGGAGTTAAAAGAGTCCCACAAGAGTTTTGTGGAGACATTCCCTTATAACCTCACCTCCGAACCTCCTGCGAGGTTCAGAAAATCAGGCATAAGAATTTTGCTTATGCGATAATAAGCAGCTCTCCATCTACCCTTTCGGGGAACTTTGGATCAGGGTTGTAGGTGATGAAGGCCACCTCCCAGAATGAATCCCTAAGAGCAGAGAGTAATCGTCGTTGTGAACGCTCTATTCATGACAAAAAAACTCCGATCGCAACGGAATTGCGAGATAATCAGGGAGGGCAGTATGAAGATCTGGTCGGTTTTGAAATCAAAGTCATCTGCATCTACCCAACGGTGGAAACTGGAAAACTGGCCAAACTCTGGCTGGAGGAAGCGTTCCGTAAGATGTCCCCGCATACAAGTGCAAGAATCGAGTTTTACAACTACTCCGTGATGGGTAAGGGCGGCATTAGCTGGCGTCATCATATCAACCGGATCAGGCCACACATTATCCTGATGATCTCCGATGGAAGGAGCCAACTGATCCAAGGATTAAGACATTCCATCAAGGAACTCATCTCTGAGTCCAGCATTGGGAAGAAGCCCTTGGTTATCTTTCGGAGTCTTGAACCCCAACCATCGTTAAATACCGCTGTCCTGCTCGATTATGTGTCCGCTCTGACCGATAGAAATCATTGTGAGTTGAACGCAATGAATGGGGATGGTTCCCCCGTAAACTGCTTTCGTCATCCAAGGTTTTTACTAAAAGGACGCACGCGTCACGAGTAACGTCCCAATCAGGCAGCAATAAGCGTAAGCAAGGAAACCTCTGGAGGACAACGAAACCGGACAGGAGCGTAGGCAACGCCGACACCTGCCGAGACGAAGACATTTCCGTTTAATGTAGGAATTAATCCCACAGGATACATTTCACACCCTTTGGGGATGATCGGTCTGCCTATCAAAGGGAGATTAATTTGCCCTCCGTGCGTATGGCCGCAACAAACCAGCTTGATCCGAGGATCCCTGATACGATCAACTAACGCCGGACTATGGGTCAATGCAAGGGTCACGCAATCTGGTGTGGCACCGGCTAATGCGGCTGAGATATCGGGTTGGCCAATCGTCGCATCATCAAAACCCGCCAAGTAGAGGCGAGAACCATCACGGTCCAACCAGGCTCCCTTGTTTGTGATTTCAATGATCCCCTGACGCGCAAGCTCCGTAGATGTCAGGAACCGGTTGGCCTTGATATCACGGTTTCCCTGCACGGCATAGACGCCCAAGGGAGCTCTTAATTCACCTAAGGCATCCATCACAGGTGCGATCAATTGTGGATCATGATCGACAAAGTCCCCACCAAGTAGAATCAACTCCGGTTGCAGTGAGAGAGCCATCTTAACTGACATCTGGACATACTCCTGGGAGATGAACCCTCCCCGGTGAAAATCAGTCAGAAAAGCTATTTTCATCCCTTCAAAGCCCTTGGGCAATCCCCGGATAGGAACATTCAGATTATGGACTTCAAGATCCCCAGACTCCCAATAAGAATAGCCAGCAGAAGCCCCCAAAGTCATCCACGCGGTTACGCCGAACGCCCCTTTTACAAAGCTCCTACGTGTCATACCATTGCCCATGCTTTAGTTTACCATGATTTCTTGGCAAAGAATACCTTAAGCAGCCCTCACTCCTTCGCACGAAAAGGAGGTGTCAGGGGAAGCATGTTGCCCTAACCTCTGGGAGAGATTTCCTACTGAATGCTGTGAACTCCCCTGGAAAATCATCCAACCCCGATCCTTACCGGCGCGAGTTGCTTTGGAACCAACTCTGGCAAGCGCTGAACTTTGCCTCCAAGGCAGCTTTTTTACTCCTTCTCACCCCCATGATGATTTCTCAATGGGGAAGCATAGGATACGGACTTTTTGCGTTGGCAAGCTCCCTACTCGTCTCGATGGCTCTCCTCGATGGTGGAATCAGATCTCTCACGCGGATTCAGATGGCGGATGCCGCAAAGCGAGGTGACAGCGTGGCATTAAAGCGTATCTACACTCAGGGACTCCTCACTTTTGCAGCAGTCTCCCTTGCAGCTGTCGTTTTGAGTGCGCTTCTCTCCCTGAGCGGTTGTTTGACGGCATGGTTTCACCTTCCGAAAGATGGAGCATCCATTCTGGTACTGACGGTTTTCTGCACAGCAATCCTCATGACCTCTATTCTTGCCCTCGAGCCACTCGCAGCAAAAGGGAATCTCTCCACGCTCAAAGCCGCTAATACCTGTGGAGCTCTAATTGCCATTCCTCTGTGTGCCCTTCTCGTATTTTTAGGAGCGGGAGTCGGTCCAGTCATCGGGGTGTATTCCGCCTCTATGACCATTCCTAATCTTGTCGTCGCCTACCGAAACGGACTCTTTGCGCTACTTCCTTGGCATGAACTGGAACGATTCCATGCAGGCACGGCTCTCAACACTTTACGAGCCGGCATTTGGTATTATCTCACAACGGTTTCGCTGATAGCAAAGAGTCATGCTCTCACCTTTCTAGTCTCCGCGATTGCCGGCCCTGCCGAGGCCGGCATCTTCTATATCCTTCTCCGGTTCTCGGAGATCATCAGCAATGTCGCCTCCACCTCGAGCGAAACCTCGCTCGCCTCACTGAAGGCAGCCTCAAATACGGAGGAGCGCCGTGCATTTTTCATGCAAAGCTGGCAGCATGTCGCCCTGTTTTCCATACAGGGAGCCTTGGTCTTCCTCTTCCTGACAAAACAACTTCTTGCCATCTGGCTACACGGAGAGATCACTGCTCCCTCATGGATCGGACTCGGCTTGGCCGTTTTCGGGCTCTCGGGCGCCTTCAGCAAGGTCGCAATCAATTCCTCGATGGGGCTTGATCTCATCCGCTATGGTGCGACTGCAGGACTGGGAGAGGCCCTCCTTGGCATTCTTGGCGCCTATTCTGGATATCATGTGGGAGGACTCACTGGGCTTCTTCTGGGAGGAAGCTTAGGAGTTATCTGCCTTATTCCGATCATGAAGATGATCTCAAGGGACTGTGCTACGATTTTAAAAGGATCGCTCACGCACCTCTGGATCCTTCCTCTAAAACAGCTTCTACCGGGATTCCTTATCTCGACTCTGATCCTCTGGACTTCCTCTCAGCATGGATCTCTTGGATGTCTCATCGGCCTATCACTTACCATAGGGATAACCCTCTGGGATCTGAGAAGACTCCACTCCTGTAAGACTCAGTCCAAGATTTAGGTATTTTTTATACAGGACGCACTCTCCTCGACTTACAAAAATCAATCACTTACGACGGAGGAGGGAGCATTTGTCATGATAATTCCATCGACGCGCCACCGCAGCCTCCTAATCAATGCGATCATACGGATGAGTTGGCTCATCATTGTTATCCCGTAATCTACGGTAAGGATGACCGGGTAGAACTTTGGTAGCGAGAGAGGCAGGACCTGGTCGCGGGCCGTAGCCGTATAAATAAAGATAAAGTCAAATTGATCAATGAATCCATCCCACTCCAAATAAAGGGGCCGAGGAAAAAGATTGTTCATTAATTCCATCGCTTGGACTCCTGAGGAGAGTAGCGAGATTCGACCTGTTGTATCTTTGTTAAAAAAATCCGACAGAGGTAAAGAAGAGAGAACCCATTCCTTGAGGCCATGCCTAACTTCAATCCCAAGATGTTGTGCAATCTCCGAATGAACAAAATCACAATCTGCAATAAGGATACGCTTTCCTGAATCGGAGAGCACCCTGGCAAGGTCTGCGAGTAAAACTGCGGAGTTTTGATTTGCAACGGGAACCCACCCGAAAACGCCCCCTTTAGACATGATTTGATGGGTCAGGAAATAGGACCTCAGGGATAAAAGTTTCGTTAGATATAAATGAGATTTTGATCCGTCCTGTTTGATTAATGGTGTTGTCTTGTGCAACACATCGACACTAGAACTAGATCTTTTGGGAAGCATTTCTAAACAAGCAACCTTAAGTTCAATTTCAACCTGAGGTATGGAGACAATCTTTTTATCCCAATAGAATTTCACCGTGGAAATCAAAAAGCCCAAAGCGCCGCCTAAACCAATACCAAGAATAATATATAGAGTTAAATTCGGCCAGTAAGGACGTGGTGGTGGCACGGCAGCATTCAAAACAACGATGATGTTTGCGCTCGCCTGATATTTGTCACTACTCATGGCTTGCATTTGTTCAGGTTTCCCAAAGGTACTCACAAGCTGGGAACATCTCTGGTTCAGATCCTGAAGCTTTGCAGTGTTTTTTTGAACGATTTGCTGCAACCCCTTCTGTTGGCTTGATTTAATGCCGTATTCGGCACGAAGTGATTCAACAAGCTTCTCAGAATAGACTTCCAGTTGATGACGCAGTGATTTTAATTCATTACTTTTTCCCTCCAATCTGGCTCCACGCGTGCTGGTTGAGTCGAGCGCCTTGTATTCCGAATCAATCAGGAACAACTGTGTCTTGAGATTATTCAGCGTACTATCCTGGGCAAAGGTTGGGTAGTTCGGAAGGGGAAGCCCCTTCTTAATATAGTCTTCCAACTGATCACTCTCTTGCTGAAGTTTCAACTGTTGAGTCGTGATATCGGAAAGTTGTGTGATCGTAATGTCAGACTGGCTTTTCGTGAAACTAATCTGTGTCTCTAAGTCCTTAATCATCCCACCGATACCATTATAGACCTTTAAGTGATCGAGGATTGAATTCACGACATCTGCAGCAAATTGAGGGCTTTGGCTATCTGCCGTAATATTTGCAAGACGGCTGCCCCTAAGGATCGAAATCTGCACATTGGCCTTGGGTTCGCTGTTCAAAAAAGAGAGGGGACGATCAAGTCCTGCAAAAGCAATGCGCCCCGGAGGTAAGTTTAGATCCTTTTCTGTCGCAACTCGCATGGAACGGTTTGATATACCCATAATCAGGGCTTGCACCATCTGACGTTCACTCTCGGAATCAATTTGTTTCTCCTCCCTGAACGGCAACTGATCCACCATGATTGTCCCTATTGCCCTGAATGTGCGTGGAGTAGTGGCAAAGGCGATTAGCGCACAAATGCACCCTAGGCCGATACATGCTATAATAGTGGGAAAACTGGGTAAATATGTCCTTATTAGCTCGTCAGAATTATATTTATATTTTCCCACCCAACTTCCCTCACGCCTAGAGCTCTTATCTTCATATAAGGGAGCTTTCATGGAAGATTCGGAAAATTGTTTTCTATCGTCACCAGCCCCCCCACCTCCAGCACTGGCATTTGTTTCGTTGTTCATGACCATTAATCAGGATTTCAGGACGGGCCCTTAGAGAAAGTTTCTGGGGACAGTAATCACATCGCCCGGTTGAAGGAGAATATTCTCATCCATGCAATTCCCTCTCATCATTTCACGGAGATCGAACTGGTACACCTCGACTTTTCCCGCGTTCTCTCTCATGAGACGGACCCGCCTCTTATTGGCAAGTGGAGTGAATCCGTTAGCGGCAGCGATCGCATCCATGACTCTCATCGGACCATCGGAAAGATCGGTGTGAATCTGGTGAAAAACCTCTCCCAAGACGGTGATACGATTCGGTTGAAACTCGACGATCTGGATCTCTTTGGCGCCTGGATAAGATCGCAGAAGAAGTGAATGAAAATCCTCAACGGACATCCCTCGGACATTTTTGGAGCCGCCACCGAGAT